>NZ_JAALBT010000005.1:0-303253 GCF_011077905.1 Providencia sp. M-27
TAGTGATAGCTGCTGTCAGAGTAGTTTTACCGTGGTCAACGTGGCCGATAGTACCAACGTTAACGTGCGGTTTTGAACGTTCAAATTTTTCTTTAGACACGACTCTATTCCTTATGGAGTTCCCTCTTCACGATAAAGAAGGAACTTAAATTAAAGTAGTTAACCGATAAAAATCGATTATTTAGCGTTACGAGCTTCGATTACAGCTTGTGCAACGTTGTTTGGTGCTTCATTGTACTTCAGGAACTCCATAGAGTATGAAGCACGACCTTGTGTCTGAGAACGCAGGTCAGTAGCATAACCGAACATTTCTGACAATGGTACTTGTGCACGAACGACTTTACCAGTAGGCAGGTCATCCATACCTTCAATCATACCACGACGACGGTTCAGGTCACCAATAACATCACCCATGTAGTCTTCTGGTGTTTCCACTTCAACTTTCATGATTGGCTCAAGCAGAACTGGTTTAGCTTTTTTGAAGCCATCTTTAAACGCGATTGAAGCCGCAAGTTTAAACGCCAATTCAGAGGAGTCAACATCATGGTAAGAACCGAAATGTAAACGAACACCCATGTTAACAACCGGGTAACCAGCTAATGGACCAGATTTCAGCTGTTCTTGGATACCTTTGTCAACTGCAGGGATGTATTCAGTTGGAATCACACCACCTTTGATGTCGTTGGCAAATTCGTAATCCATTTGAACGCCGTCTTTATCGTTTTTGTTCAGTGGGAACATATCGATAACGACATGACCGTACTGACCACGACCACCAGACTGTTTCGCGTGTTTACCTTCGATATCAGTCACTTTCATAGTGATTGCTTCACGGTAAGCAACTTGAGGTTTACCAACGTTCGCTTCAACTTTAAATTCACGACGCATACGGTCAACCAGAACGTCCAAGTGCAATTCACCCATACCAGCGATGATAGTCTGATTAGTCTCTTCATCACTTGATACGCGGAATGATGGGTCTTCTTGAGCCAAGCGGCCTAATGCGATACCCATTTTTTCTTGGTCAGCTTTAGTTTTTGGTTCAATTGCAACAGAGATTACTGGCTCTGGGAATTCCATACGCTCCAGGATGATTGGTGCATCAACAGCACATAAAGTATCACCTGTAGTTACGTCTTTCAGACCGATTGCAGCCGCGATGTCACCAGCGCGAACTTCTTTGATCTCTTCACGTTTGTTAGCGTGCATCTGTACGATACGGCCAAAACGTTCTTTTTTCGATTTCACTGCGTTCAGAACTGTGTCACCTGAGTTAACAACACCAGAGTAAACACGGAAGAACGTTAAGTTACCAACGAATGGGTCAGTTGCAATTTTAAATGCTAATGATGAGAATGGCTCATCATCACTTGCGTGACGCTCTGCAGGTGTGTCTTTACCGTCATCCAGAATACCATTGATTGCAGGTACATCTGTTGGCGCAGGTAAGTAATCAACCACCGCATCCAGCATCGCCTGAACACCTTTGTTCTTAAATGCAGAACCACAGGTAACCAGGATAATTTCGCTTGCAAGAACACGTTGACGTAATGCAGCTTTAATTTCTGCTTCAGTCAGTTCTTCACCGCCCAGATATTTTTCCATCAGTTCTTCTGATGCTTCTGCTGCGGTTTCGATCAGGTTGTTGTGCCACTCTTCAGCTGCTTCTTGCATGCTCGCAGGGATATCTTCGTATTCGAAGGTAACGCCCTGGTCTTCATCGCTCCACTTAATTGCTTTCATTTTCAGCAAGTCAACAACACCTGTGAACGCTTCTTCTGCGCCGACTGGTAATTGCAGTGGAACTGCGTTAGCTGCTAAACGTGATTTTAATTGCTCAACAACACGTAAGAAGTTCGCACCCATACGGTCCATTTTGTTAACGAACGCGATACGTGGAACTTTATATTTGTTAGCCTGACGCCATACAGTTTCAGACTGTGGCTGAACACCACCAACTGCACAGTAAACCATTACTGCGCCATCAAGAACACGCATAGAACGTTCTACTTCGATTGTGAAGTCAACGTGTCCCGGGGTGTCGATGATGTTGATACGGTGTGGCTCATACTGTTTTGCCATACCAGACCAGAATGCAGTAGTCGCTGCAGATGTGATAGTAATACCACGCTCTTGCTCCTGCTCCATCCAGTCCATTGTTGCAGAACCTTCGTGAGTTTCACCAATTTTATGGTTTACACCAGTATAGAACAGAATACGTTCAGAAGTTGTGGTTTTACCGGCGTCGATGTGTGCACTGATACCGATATTACGATAACGTGCTATGGGCGTTTGACGGGCCATTTTTTCCTCTCTCGTGGGCGTTCAATGCTTCATATAAAGGGTAGCAAATGGCTACCCTGAGATACATCACTAATGTAGGTAAGAAATAATTACCAACGGTAGTGTGCGAACGCCTTGTTAGCTTCTGCCATACGGTGAACGTCTTCACGTTTCTTAACAGCGGAACCTTTATTCTCAGCAGCGTCTGATAATTCATTTGCCAGGCGAAGTGCCATAGATTTATCACCGCGTTTACGAGCAGCATCAACGATCCAACGCATTGCCAGGGCATTACGACGAACCGGGCGAACTTCAACTGGAACTTGGTAAGTTGAACCACCAACACGGCGGGATTTAACTTCCACAGTCGGACGCACGTTATCCAGTGCTAATTCGAATGCATCAAGTTCAGTTTTACCAGAACGCTGAGCAAGGGTCTCAAGTGCGTTATATACGATTGCTTCAGCAGTAGATTTTTTCCCGTCTACCATCAGGATATTTACAAATTTGGCCAGTAATTCTGATCCGAACTTAGGATCTGGAAGAATTTTACGTTGACCTATTACGCGACGACGTGGCATGGATATGACTCCGTTGTTAATTCAGGTTTGTCCAAAACTCTACGAGAGTATTTTGACATTAAGATTAAAATGTTTGGCCTTACTTAACGGAAATCCATTAAGCCTTAGGTTTCTTCGCGCCGTATTTAGAACGAGCTTGCTTACGGTCTTTAACACCAGAACAGTCCAGTGCACCGCGAACGGTGTGATAACGCACACCTGGTAAGTCTTTAACACGACCACCACGGATAAGGATAACGGAGTGCTCCTGCAAGTTGTGGCCTTCACCACCGATGTAGGAAGAAACTTCGAAACCGTTAGTTAAACGAACACGGCATACTTTACGTAATGCTGAGTTTGGTTTCTTAGGAGTGGTAGTATATACACGAGTACATACGCCACGTTTTTGCGGGCAAGCTTCCAGTGCTGGAACGTTGCTTTTAACAACTTTCGAGCTACGAGATTTGCGTACCAGCTGATTAATAGTTGCCATTATTAAAAAAGCTCCTGGTTTTATTGCTTCGTAAACACGGATTTTGACCTCGTTCGCCAACATGACGATACACGAGGACGCGAAATTTTATTGCTGACTGGCTCAGGTGTCAAGAAATATACAACTTTTAATGCCTTTATATGGCAAAATGTTGTTTTTGGACTTCTGTTAGCTTCACAAAACCTTGATATGTGATCACAGAAACTGTGGTTGAGAGGGTATTTTGCAACCCGCGAGCGTTGATGTCGACATCCAAAGCGTACAGCTGCGCACCTGTTTTTTGTAATGCAGCAAGAAAAGGCGACTGTCCGACTGCCGCAACCACGCCATCCTGCATCAGTAAAACTACGTCTTCAGCCGTAATAAAACCTAGCATCGCAGAAAAATCACATTTAAATGGAGATGTTGCTAATGTATACAGCATAGAAAAGATCCTACTATAGATCAAAACCTAACCCAAGCTCAAAATTCGCACAATAGATTAAAAATTAAGCACCACATCACATTCCGCTATTTTAGCTCTGATCTCTTTCTTGTTGAGAATTGTTGGAGTCACAACCCATTCACCATTCTCCCCCAACCCTCTTTCTTGTAGCGAAGCACCGCAGAGATAAATTTTTTCAATGTCATATAATGGCAATATTTTAAATGTAACGATGTAATCTCGGGCAAGCACTTCAGCAGGGTGTTGGTTTGCTAGAAGCTGGTAGACACCATCAGAGAGAAAAAACACCTGAATGTCTTCTGTCAGCGCTGAAGTTGCTAATAATGCATCTAGCCCTTCTCGGCCACTGGCATTTCCATGGGGCATGGTTGTAAAGACAAAAGCTATTTTTTTCACACGATACCTTGTATTGAGCTGTTCTTAGAATTGAATCGTTCGGTCTGTGGTTATCATCGCTTCAGCAAGGCTCCCTAACCCGCTCATGATAAAGCCCTCAGCAAGGTTAGCCGTTGGAAGAGATAAACTTTGCGCTTGTTCTTGGTCAACCACTCCTCGACGCAGCGCAGCGGAAACACAGATATGCATTTCACACCCAGATTGTTTTGCGAGTTCCTGCCAAGCTGGAACTAAATTAAATTCATCTGTTGCCGGTGATGTGAGCAGGTTCGCATTGAAAACACCATCACGATAAAAAAAGAGTGTTTTCAATATATGCCCTTCTTTAAGAAGGGCTTTGGCAAATTGATACGCACTTGCTGCTTGTTGTGTACCGTAAGCAGGGCCTGTCACAACTAAGCAGTAAGTTAACGAATTTATATTACTCATTCACCACTCTTGAATTGACGAATGTATAAGTAAACGGTGTGTTTAGAAATATTCAGGCGGTCTGCAACTTGGTTAATGGCATCTTTAATATCGAAAATACCTTTTTCGTATAAATTAAGGACCACTTGCTTGTTTTTCGCATTATTCGAAACATTACGGTCAGCGCCAACTTCTTCGATCGTATATTCCAATGTTTGCGCGACAAGATCATCAACTGAAGAGGCAAAATTCACATCTGAAGTGACTTCTTGTTTGGTTTCTGGAACAAACGATTGAATAATTTCAGAGAACGGCACATCTAGGTTCATATTAATGCATAGTAAGCCAATCACACGTTGCTTGCGGTTACGAATTGCAATAGTCACGGATTTCATTAAATCACCGCTTTTTGCTTTCGTAAAATAAGCCTTCGATACATTCGATTCTTCGTCTGCCATATCATGCAGCATTCTCAACGCAAGGTCTGTTATCGGTGAGCCGATTTTACGCCCAGTATGTTGGCCATTTGCGATTCTAACCGCAGAGCAGTTTAGGTCTTCTAAAGAGTGAAGAACAATTTCACAATGCCCACCGATTAGCATTGCCAGACCATCCACCGCGGCTTCATATGATTTTAAAATTTCATGGTCTGTCTCAGAAAAGGGTTGGTTATCCAATATGTTAATATCGCTGAGGTCGTGTGATTGTATAGAATCAGACATTTCAACATCATCCTTCTAATGTAAAAACTCATCCTGTTGACTAAAAAGGCGTTCATTATTCGACTATTTGGCCTTCATTACTTTGTTTGTAGCCAACAATTGTGATGATAAAAAATAAAATAGAGTCTTCTGAAGTTAAAACTCCAAGACGTTGCCGTCAAGCGAATGAATGCAAGACAGTCTGTTTTATCACAAGTTTTAAACAATTTGAGAATTTTTTTGATGAGAAAGACAAAAAAGCCCAAGGCATGAATGCATTGGGCTCAAAAATACACTTAGCTAATGCTTAGTGAGTGCTTATTTCGCGGCAGATTTGATATCTAATAATTCAACATCAAAGACTAACGTTGAATTTGCAGGGATACCCGGCACGCCATTTTCACCATAAGCTAATTCAGCTGGGATCACTAACTGCATTTTCCCGCCTTTTTTCAGGTTAACTAAACCTTCAGTCCAGCCTTTAATGACTGAGTTTAATGGAATAGTCAGTGGCTCGTTACGTGAATATGAGCTGTCGAATTCAGTACCGTCAATCAGTGAACCTTTATAGTGAACTACGACAGTTTCATCTGCTTTAGGTTTCGCACCTGTACCGTCTTTTTCAATTTTGTACAGTAAGCCAGATTTGGTTTTAACTACGCCTTTTTCTTTAGCGTATTTCTCGCGATACTCAGCACCTTTTTTCTCATTCGCTGCTGATTCGTCTTTCATTTTTTTGTCAGCTGCTTCTTTGACTTGGCCTTCAAATTGACGCAGGGTTTCTTCAACTTCTGCATCGGTCATTTTGCTTTTGCCGTTAAATGCATCTTGAACACCTGCCAGTAATTGAGCTTTGTCCAAATTAATACCGATTGTTTTCTGTTCTTCTAAAGAATTCTGCATGTAGCGACCTAAAGATGCACCCAATGCATACGCATTACGCTCTTCTGCGTTTTTGAATGCGCTGCTTTGTGCTTTGGCTTCCGCTGCCATCACTTGCGGAGCAGCAAAAGTAAATGCTAGCGTAGTTGCTAAAAGGCTTGCCTTAAACAGTGATTTCATCCTAGTCTCCGATAACTTTTATTCGATTATATTCGAATAGCGAACTATTCGTTTTGTGGATAGGGCTCTTTAAGTTTAGACCCGTTATCCCATTGAGTATTAAAAAATATAAGAACTACTGAGACCACATTAACAAAAAGTCGTTTCATCGCCTATATCTTTAACTAAAACTTATCTGTTGATTTGTAATGTTCGGTTATTATGATGGTTTAATTACGATATAAACGCTTAAGGAGAGTCGAATATGGACTCATCTGATACATTTGAACAACGTTTGGAACTTTTAGAAAGTAAAGTTGCCTTTCAAGAACTGGCTATTGAGCAACTTAATCAGGTTATTACTGACCAGCAAATGCAAATGAGCCGCCTTCAAGAACACTTGCGCATTGTGGCTGAAAGACTGAAATCATCCCAAGATTCTCACTTAGCAAGACCTGAAGAAGAAACGCCGCCACCGCATTATTAATTTAGAATGCAAAACCATTGATTTTAAATGTAAAAAAGGAAGCTTTCGCTTCCTTTTTTTACAAACACTAATACTGCGTATTAGTGGCAGCCGCAACCGCCTTGTTTGTGACCATGTCCGTGGCCTTCACCGCCACCGCAGCAGCCGCCTTCTGAACCGTGGCTATGACCGCCACCACCACAGCAACCACCTTCGTGGTCGTGGTCATGGTCGTGACCGCCTGCACCATGGACGTGGCCATGTGCAATTTCTTCTTCTGTTGCTTCACGGATAGCCATGATTTCAACATTAAATTTCAGGTTTTGGCCTGCTAACATGTGGTTACCGTCAACGATAACTTCATCACCTTCGATACCTGTGATTTCAACAGGAACAGGGCCCATGTCAGTGTCAGCTAAGAAACGCATGCCCACTTCTAGCTCATCAACGCCCATAAATACATCTTTAGGAACACGTTGAACTAAGTTGTCATCGTATTGACCATATGCGTCATCTGAAGCTACTTCAACATCGAAGTTTTCGCCTACAGAACGGCCTTCTAATGCTTTTTCTAAACCTGAAATTAAAGACCCACGACCATGCAAATAGTCCATTGGTGCGCTTGCTGGTGATTCATCAACTAAAACACCGTCTTCTGTTCTTACTTGATAAGCCAAGCTGACCACCAAGTCTTTTGCTACTTTCATGACATCTCCTACTACCCGTAAGGGAAAAATTTTTGCCAATTGTACCGAAAAACTATGATGATGTATTGAGAATTGACAAATTTCTATTATTCAGGTGTAAAAATTCCAATAACCTGCTCTTTTTGTCTAACATGCCCCGTTGCTTCATCCCCCGCTTGGCGCTGTTGGTCACCGCAATTGACACACTCCACAACATCAATTTTATCTTCACGCCACATCATTAAAGTGTCTTGTGACTTGCATTTAGGGCAAGTCGCCCCTGCAATAAAGCGTTTACGTGTTGAAGACATTTCTAACCCTTATTGTTCATTATTCCAGCTATGAGGCTGGCGATGCTCTCGTTGCATTTCTTTTTCAAAGAGCTCATTAAGTTCACGGCGCGCCTCTTTAATGCGTGAAATTTGCCCGCTATCACTATTTTCATTTTCAGGGTAGATATCCCTGAGCATTTTCATGTCTAAACGGCGGAAATGCTGTTTGGCACGATAGGCTTTATGAGGATGCATTCCTGTGCTAACAAGAGCTTTACTACCTAATTCAAGCGCACTTGAGAATGTTTCACGGCTGAAATCAGTGACCCCACATTGTAATAGCTCATGTGCCTCAAGACGACCTTTAGCGCGTGCAATAATATGCAAGTTAGGGAAATTTTCTTGGCAAATTTGCACAATTTCCATCACTTCTTCTGGTACATCACTGGTGATCACAATTGACTTCGCTTTATCTGCTCCTGCGGAACGCAATAACTGCAGTTCACGCGCATCACCATAATATACGGTATAGCCGTAGCGGCGCATGGTACCAATTGCTGTAACATCTTGTTCTAGCACGGTGATTTTAACCTTGTTAGCCATCAATAAGCGGCCAACCACCTGCCCCATGCGGCCAAAACCGACCAAAATAACATGCGGGTCATTGTCTTCCACAAACGGTTTTTCACTCGAGACTGGTTGTTGATTATAACGGTAGTTCAAATAGGCATCTATCAGCTGCATCACAAGTGGCGTAGTCATCATGGAAAGTGTGACAACCACCAGCAGTAAGTCCATTTGCCATTCATTAATCACACTTGCCCCAAAGGCAGTTCCATAGATCACAAAAGCAAATTCACCACCTTGGCTAAGTACCCCGGAAAATTGCGCTCTTGCACCATTTCGAAGCCTAGCCGCTAAACTCAGGCCGTAAAGTACCAATGCTTTGACTCCGACTAATACTGCAACGGCAATCAATACTTGTGGTAAATAGGCCCATAGCACATCTAAATTTAATGACATACCTACTGAAATAAAAAATAGCCCCAGTAATAACCCTTTAAATGGCTCGATATTAATTTCCAGTTCATGGCGAAACTCTGTTTCCGCTAACATGACCCCTGCCATAAAGGTGCCCAGTGCCATAGAAAACCCAAGGCTTTCCATAATAAGTGCGGAGCCTAATACCACCAGCAATGCTGCAGCCGTAAAAATTTCATGAACGCCAGATTTAGCGGCAAGCCTGAACATCGGCCGCAATAAATAGCGGCCAACTACCCATAAGCCTGCGAATGCTACTATTTTCAAGCCAATTTTTTGCCAATCACTGGTTGCGGAGTCCCCGGCTAACAATGGGATCAGCGCCATAATAGGAATAACGGCCATATCTTGAAATAACAAAACAGAGAAACCAAGTTGCCCGCTTTCTTTATTGGACATCCCTTTTTCGTTCATCAACTGAAGTGCCATTGCCGTTGAAGACATCGCCATTCCTAATCCACCGACAATGGCGGCTTGCCAAGAGAATTTGGCTAAAAATAACAATGACGCCATGATAGCAGCGGTCACAACCACTTGAAGCGTACCAACACCAAAAATCGAGCGCCTAAGTTCCCATAATTTAGAAGGTTTGAGCTCTAAACCAATGAGAAACATCAGGAACACCACCCCCATTTCGGAGAAGTGTAAAATATCATCAACATTACGAATAAAGCCGAAAACAAATGGCCCAATCATGATCCCTGCAAGCAAATACCCAAGCACAGCACCTAAGCGGATTTTCTGTGCGATAGGCACCATTATTACCCCTGCACAGAGGAAAATAATAACGGACTCAAATAGCCCCAGTTCTGACATTAGGATAACCCTCCCGCGCCTAGTGGTTGTTGCATCCATTGGCGGTAGTCATCAATAAGCTGTTCAAAGCGTTCTTTCGGCTGCCGACGTGCTGCATAAATAATGGTTGGTTCTAGCCACTGCATATCACACATTAATGCGGTCAATTCAAATGGGCGAAGTATTTCCGTGAGTGGGTAATGGTTATACCCATCATGTTGGTAAGCGTGAATGGGCTCTCCGGTGGTGATCACCGAGCGCCAGTATTTGCCTTTTAATTTTTGATACCCCACGTCGGTAGCAAAACGGCGAGTTAACACGCGGTCAAACCACTCTTTCAACAATGCAGGGCAACTATAAGTATAAAGGGGATGCTGAAAAACAATGATATCGTGCTGGCACAATAATTTTTGTTCCGCGGTAACATCAATAAAATAATCTGGATAAATTGCGTATAAATCGTGCACAGTTACATGGTCAAAATCATGTATAGCACCCAGTAACGCCTTATTAGCCATAGATTCGTCGGGGTCTGGGTGAGCATAGACCACTAGCACTTTCGGTGTATTTGACATCTTTCCCTCCTCAAAGGCGTGTCAGACGGAACATTTTCCGTTACCATGCAGCCTGCTATACTCGTCATACTTCACGTTGCTGTGTTGTTGACTACGCGCATTCGCACTAGTCACCTGCTTAAGTAGGCTCCTAGCGACTCATTTGCTTGTCGCCTAACAGTACCGTGAATTATTTAGAGTATATACGTTGATAATTTAACATATTTTTAATAGACGGTTGCTATGATTGTTTTCTCTTCACTCCAAATTCGCCGAGGTGTTCGTGTCCTGCTGGACAATGCCACTGCGACTATTAACCCCGGCCAAAAAGTTGGTTTAGTGGGTAAAAACGGCTGCGGTAAATCGACGCTTCTTGCGTTATTAAAAGGCGAATTACAAGCTGAAGCAGGTTCTGCAACCTTTCCAAGCAATTGGTCCATGGCATGGGTGAACCAAGAAACCCCTGCGCTTGATGTGCCCGCTCTTGAGTATGTGATTGATGGTGATCGCGAGTTCCGAGCCTTAGAACAAAAACTTCAGCAAGCCAATGAAAAAAATGATGGCCATGCCATTGCTGTCGTACATGGGCAACTTGATGCCATTGATGCATGGACTATCCGTTCTCGCGCATCCAGTTTGCTACATGGTTTAGGTTTCAGCCAAGCACAGCTAGATTCCCCAGTAAAATCATTTTCCGGTGGATGGCGAATGCGTTTGAACTTGGCGCAGGCTTTGTTATGCCGCTCAGATTTGTTGCTGCTCGATGAGCCGACCAACCACCTTGATTTAGATGCAGTAATTTGGTTAGAAAAATGGTTGAAAAGCTACCAAGGCACCCTGATTTTGATTTCCCATGATAGGGATTTCCTCGACCCGATTATTGATAAAGTCCTGCATATCGAACAAGAAACGATGTTTGAATACACGGGTAACTACTCGTCATTTGAACGCCAACGCGCAACAAAGCTCGCTCAACAGCAAGCGTTATATGAAAGCCAACAAGCTAAAGCGGCGCATTTACAAAGTTATATTGACCGCTTTAGAGTGCAAGCCACCAAAGCCAAACAAGCACAAAGCCGTATTAAGATGCTTGAAAGAATGGAAATGGTCGCTCCGGCTCATGTGGATAACCCATTTCATTTTTCATTCCGTAAACCAGAAAGCTTACCGAATCCATTATTAAAAATGGAAAAAGTCAGCGCTGGCTATGGTGAAAAAGTCATTTTGCAATCCATCAAACTGAACTTAGTACCGGGTTCACGCATTGGCCTACTGGGGCGCAATGGCGCGGGTAAATCAACTTTAATCAAAATGTTAGCGGGTGATTTACCACCATTGCAGGGAGAAATCGCCCTCGCAAAAGGGATTAAACTCGGTTATTTCGCCCAGCACCAATTAGAGTATTTACACCCTGAAGAGTCACCTTTGCAGCATCTTGCCCGCCTTGCACCAGAGCAAACTGAGCAGCAGTTACGTGACTATTTAGGTGGTTTTGGCTTCAAAGGCGACCAAGTGACTGACCCAAGCGGCCGTTTCTCTGGCGGTGAAAAGGCCCGTTTAGTACTCGCTTTAATCGTCTGGCAGCGCCCAAATTTACTGCTACTCGATGAGCCAACTAACCACCTGGACTTAGATATGCGCCAAGCACTTACCGAAGCCTTAATGGCCTTCGAAGGGGCTTTAGTTGTCGTTTCCCATGATAGGCATTTACTGCGTACCACCACCGATGAACTGTATTTAGTCCATGGCGGTTCTGTCGAGCAATTTGATGGTGATTTAGAAGATTACCAACAATGGCTAGCTGAGCAAAATAAGCTCGAATTACAGCAAGTTCGTGATCAACAAGAGAAAGACAAGCCAGCAGCCGCGGCAACGGTTACAGCACAAGATAGAAAAGATCAAAAACGTCGTGAAGCTGAATTTCGTCAGTTAACTCAGCCTATCCGTAAAAAAATTACGGAATTGGAAAAGCAGATGGATAAACACTCCAACGCGCTGAGTGAGCTAGAAGCAAAACTTTCTGATGCAGCCATTTATGAACAAGATAAGAAAGCTGAATTGACGGAATGTTTGAAAAAACAAACTGAACATAAAGCCGCGCTTGAAGATGTCGAAATGGAGTGGATGGATTTGCAGGAACAGTTAGAAACCATGACCAGTGAGTCATGAAGCATTACCCTGATATTTAGTTTGAGTAAGATGAGAGCTTAATAATGCTCTCATCTTGTCTTGTTGCGTATTCCGCTGAGTCATATATAACACAACACACGGAAATATAACTAAAATACTATTATTTTGTTATAAAAATAATATCGTTGACGTATGGAATTTATCTTTCGGTTAATGCCTGCTTCATCCGTGTGATCGGCTTAATAAGGTAATCAAAAACACTTTTCTCACCCGTTTTAATATCAACGGAAGCAATCATTCCAGGAATGATATCCATTTTATTGTTATTTTTATCGAGTAAGTAATTCGTTTCTGTTTCAACAATAATACGATAAAACGTTTCTTCTTGATTTAATTTTAAATCATTACGCTGATTGTTATTACTTAAAGTGTCAGGGCTGATCAATTTTACAGTCCCTTTTAACCCACCATAAATAGCATAGTCATAAGCGGTTATTTTTACTACTGCAGGCATCTCTGGTCTTAAAAAAGCAACATCTTGTGGCCGAATATAAGCCTCAACCATTAATTTGTCATCTAATGGAATAATTTCTAAGATATCTTGCCCGGTATTAACAACGCCACCCACTGTCGTGATTTTAATATTTTTCACGATACCACGTACAGGTGCGTGAATCTCTGAACGTATAACATGATCTTCACGCATGCCCATATTTTCTTTGGCTTGAGCAAGCTCAGAACCAACACGAATTAATTCCTCATTCGCCTCTGCAATATAATTATTTTCACGCTCATTAATTTGTGTTGCTAGCTCAACAGACTGTCTTTCCATGCGTAACACTTCCACATGTGATACCAAGCCTTCTTTAGCTAAAGGTCGAGTGATTGCAATTTCTCTATCTAATAAGTTTTTACTTTGTCTTAAACCCGCAATAGCTTCGTCTCTTTGCCTTTTTTTTGCATTAAATGCATTCATTTCACGTTCCACTAACTTTTGGTCATTGACTGCCGAAAAGTCAGGTTCTTCATTACGTGATTCACTATATAATCGGATATATATTGCTTCTAAATTTTGTACCTTCGCTTGGCTTTCCCGCAAGACTGCCATACTTCTTGCATCATCTAACTTGAGAAGAATTTGCCCTTTTTCAACGATATCACCTTCTTTAACAAACATTTCTTCAATATTACCGGGATCGATACTTTGAATGACTTGTTCACGACTACTAGGAATAATCGTTCCCTGGCCTCGAATTATCTCTTCTAAATCACTGAAATAAGCCCAAATAATAAAAACAGTCAATAACAGTGCTAAGAATAGGATCGGAAGAAACAGTAATGTATGGCGCTCTTTTTTCATCACTGACTGTAAATCATGTGAAAAATCATGAGATTGATAACTGTTTTTGCTCCTCTCGGAAGATTGCTTATGCTTGTTCATGTTCAACCTTCCCTTCATGTTGTTTTATAGCGTGTCTAACCTGTGAAACAATACGAACTTGTGGCACAGCTGGGCGCTGAACTCTCGGTTTATCTGTGTTCACTGCTTTTTCTATATCATCTTTCTTTTCTAATGTTTTAAGCACCGAATCTTTAGGGCCATCTAGTACAATTCGGCCATTATCAACAACAATAATACGATCGACTAAACTCAAAATAGGTAATTTATGTGTCACAACAATAAGTGTTTTATTTTTTGTCCATTCACCAATAGCCGCTAATACGTCTTTTTCCGTTTCAACATCAATTCCTGTAGTTGGCTCATCTAATAAAACAACTTGTGGATTATGCAATGTCAGTTGTACTAAAGAGACAATTTGCTTTTGGCCTCCAGAAAGACCTAAGCCATCTTCACCTAGTGGCATATCTAAGCCAGCCGGATGTTGGCGAATAATTTTATCTAAATGAAAACGCTGCAACGCATGAATTAAGTCGTCATCAGAGGAATAACCGTCAAGGCGGGCAAGGTCTAGATTTTCACGCAATGAACCAAAAAATAACCGTGGTTTCTGTGTTAACATCGCCAATTTACTTCTTAAGTAAATAGGGTCTATTTGGCGAATATCTATATCATCTAAAAATATATTGCCTTCTTGCTGCTCATATAGCCCAGTTAATAATTTTAAAAGGGTGCTTTTTCCACCGCCGATTTTGCCTAAAATGGCCACTTTTTCTCCAGCAGCAATATTTAAATTAATATCTTCCAAGGCTGGTTGGCTATCTTTATTATAACGATAGCTGACATTAGATAACGTCAACGCACCTCTAACGGAGGTTGGTGAAATATATTTTTTATGATCTTCGCGCTCAATTGGACGTTCAAAAATATTTTTAACACCATTTAACGCTGTCCGAGCAGATTGAAAACGCGTTGCTAAGCCTGCAATTTGTCCTAAAGGTGCTAATGCTCGCCCAGACAGTATTACACTAGCAATCAATCCCCCCATAGTAATGCGTGAGTCTACATCACTAGCATGGATCAAATAGGTACCAACAAAAACTAATGCAACAGTATTGATTTGTTGCATTCCCGCACTGAAATTCAACATAAAGTTGGTTAAATTACGGACCTTTATGGATGCGAATGCCGTTTTCTCTGTTAATATTTCCCACCGCTGTTGAGCCCAATTGACTGCATTATTCAACTTTAACGTTTCAATACCTTCGATAGCTTCAACGGCTAAACCCTGTCTCTGAGAGGTTTCTTTCATTGATGCATTAATGCCCTCAGCTAAAGGTTTTTGAATCAAAATACCAGCGATAATAACGATAGGAATAATAGTCAATGGAACTAATGCGAGATAACCGCCAATCATACTGATCACGCCAATGAACAACAGAATGAAAGGTAGGTCAACAAGCGCTATCAAGCTAGCACTCGTCATAAATTCTCGGATGGATTCAAAATCACGTAAATTATTTGCATAAGAGCCAGATGAAGATGGTTTTTTATCTAAGCGAATCCCCATTACTCGGTGAAATAACATAGCGCTTATTATGATATCAGCTTTTTTCCCAGCAATATCAAGAAGGTAACCCCTCAGTATTTTTGCTAAAAATTCAAAGCATATTGCTAGCAGAACACCTATCGATAATACCCATAATGTTTCATACGCTTGATTTGGGATCACTCTATCATAGACATTCATGACATATAGGAAGCTAATTAACGCCAAAACATTAATTACGAATGAAGCTACGATAACTTGATAATAATACTTTTTAAACTGCCAAATTATTTTCCAAAAATGATTTTTTTCGTATTTTTCAATTTCAGAACGGCTCTCAGATTTTATATTTCGTTTTATAAACCAACTATACCCTGAATAATTTTTTGATAGCATTTCAATGCTAATTGACTGACAAATTCCTTCTTTCGTTAAGATTTCAAAATAACGTTCATTATTGTTTTCTTCTATTTTATTAATAACAATAGACTCATTATTTTCAAGTAATATAATAAAAGGAACAGCAATAGTCGGGATAGTTTTTAAATCAATCTCAATCAACTGGTTATCGAATTGATGTGAATTTAACACGTTAACAAGAGAGGAGTAATCTATTGATTTATCACCCTTTCTTTTTGTTTGAGATAGTAATACCTCTGGCAGGATCGCATACCCTAACCGCGCAGTAACTAGGGATATATTATTAATAATATTCATGTTATTTTTAGCACTTATTGATTCATCCATGCAGACATTTTTGCCTGCACACTAAGATAACTAAGTGTCGCGTCTCTAAAATCATTTTTCAAAGTGACTGCACTTGTCTGTATATTTGCTAACTCATTATAAGCATCTAATAAATCAATCAATGAACGACGGTTAATCGTAAATTGTTTTTCATAATTGCTGACAACTTTTTTTTGTTCCAAAATATAATTTTTAGCTATAGCTTCTTGTTCTTCACTTTTCATCATATTTATAGCTGCGGATTGGCTCATTTCTTCAATTTCACGAAATGTTATTTTAATTCGCTCATTGGATGCTAATAATGCATACTCTTTTTGTGCTTCACTATAATAACTAGCTTGGTCAAAGATATTCCAAGAAACACGTAAAAAAACCTCTTTATTATCAGGAGTTGCATTTATTTCTAAGTTTAGTGCAGGTTTTCTCATTGCACTTGCGACTTTAACATCTGCATCAAGGCTTTTTGCATCGGCAACCTGTGCTTTATAACTTGGGTTATTTTCCAGATTACTCTCTTGAAAGTTCCGTAAAATCTCAGTGCTATCAGTATTTCGAAACGGGTCAAGAAATTGATCTGCTAATAATTTTCTTTGCGTTAATATCGATAGCTGACTTAACGCTAAATTTAAATTCCGCTCTACTTCAGCTCGGTTCATCTCAACTTTCAAAGTACGTGCTTTAACTTGCGTTAATTCACTTGAACGACCAGGGTCATACTGAATTATCGTATTTAATTTCTCTAATATATGTTGATGACGAGCTAAGTTTTCATCAATGACAACAAGTGTTTCTTTATTTCTTAAAATAAGTAAATAAAGCTGACTAATTCGAACGCTTATATCTTCTTGTGAAAGAACATATTGATTCTCATAGTATTCTTGTTTGAATTTTTCTCTATCAACACCAGCCTCTATTCCTCCCCAAGCATAAACATTCATTGTTGTTTTCACTCCTGGATGAAACCCTGATTCCATAGAATTACTTTCATATTTATGATGTTGAGCAACTGGCTGTGTCCCCATCACACTTACCACTGGATAGTGCCCGGAGTTTGCCATTTTCACATTACTTTGTGCGGCTTGGTAATTCGCATAAGCTTCTTGAACTTCAGGCGTATTATATAAAGAATCTTTAAGTAAATTTCTCAGTTCAATAACATCAGCTACTGTATTCACAGAGAATACACTCAATAAGAATATAGCCAGAATATTAAAAGCTCTTAATTTCATATTTTAAATATATGTCTATAAAGAAGGATGTAAATACATTTCAACCTATTAATATTAGGAATATTAATAAAATAAAGAGGCAGGGTTAACCAGCCTTATTACTCATTAACATTTCCATTCATATAAATATATTAAAATGTTGGGGGCATTATTTTTAATACCCCCATAATTATAATTTTAGATTATTGCAGCTTGGTTTTCTTGTAACGCATCTAACGATGAATTCATGAAACCACTCAAATTGGTTGATGCAATACTCCCATCAACATCCATTTCATGCAGCTCCATAGTATTTTCTTGTGAAAATAGCTTCAGTAATGAAAGGTCACTCGTTATTGGTGATACACTAGTAGACTCTTTAAGATCACTTATATTCACAGTAATTGAAGGTTGATAACTCGTACCGTCATTATCTGTTAGAGTTAAAGTAAACTCTTCTTTATCAACACCAACTGGGCGTGTTGTACTTGGTCGATAAGAGAAATCACCGAAGTTTTTCTCTCCTAAAGAAATTGAAAAGAGCCCACCTGCATTGGTTTTAATCGCAATTTCACCGTTACCGAAATCAGCCCAATTACTTTTATCATTTCCATCAAATGACACTGATTTATTTAATGGATCATATTTGTAAGTTATACCATCGACTTCAACACTAATTGATTTCATTCCATCTGCACCAAAGGTTAAAGATGAAGTTGCATCTTTACCTTTAGAAAAACTACTTTCAATGACATTTTCATTTGGCACATATTTACTCAAAATATTGCCTAAAGAGCTCATGTCTTTCAACACAATCACGTCACTCTGGTCATTATCAGTGCCATGTTTACCATCGAAAGCAACGGGTTTCAGATAATCTGAACCAGTTTTTCCATTATTGACAGTCACCATGTCTTGACCAATTCCGATTGCAACAGAACGAATTCCATTATCTACCAAAAATTCAGTCCACTTATCTTCACCAATATCGGTATCAGCACTTCCTGGAACATAATCTTGAGGTGACTGCTCACTTATTCCTGGATCATAAACATTATTCCCCATATTAGGTGTTCCATCACTAATAAAGAAGAAGGTATTATCAACAGATTGCTCCGTCACAGGACCTGTACCACTTGCAGGAAGATTATTATAACTATCTACGATTTGCTGTAATGCCGCGTCATAGTTAGTATTAACCCCAATATTTAAGCTATGTGATATCTTACCTTGATTACCTTTTAGACTATTGATCAAATCTTTAGCTTCATCCAAAGTAAACCAATGTGAAGTACCATGCGTTGTTTGTAATGATGGATTGATAACCGATGCTTCATCCGCAAAACCATTCAAACTTACACGAACATCACCTGAATCAGCACTATTTAAGCGCTCTTCATAGCTATTTAATAAACTCTCGATTGAATCTAGCGCGGCATCATAGCGTGTTTTTATCGCTGTTCTCGAACTTTCATCTGAAATTCCGCTATCCCTTTTCCCCATGCTGCTAGATAAGTCTAATGAAATAATTACATTCGCATAGAATGTATTATTAGTTGGGGCTTGCACCACGACTTCAACATTATCAGAGAATGGCTTATCATCATGAATAATAATTTCAGTATCAACAATATCTATGCCATTACTTAATCCAAAATCAATTTTGAGTGAATCTGTACCTGCAGGATGATCAACAAGGCCTTTCAAATCAATATGATAATCAACACTAGTTTGGCCATTTTCATTCTTGATATCTGTGACGGTAACAGAAATAACGTCTTTGCCTTCTGAGGTTTTGCCTACAAAGCCATCACTTGTTACTTCCCATATAACAGGTTTACCGCCTGATGTCAGAGTCGTTGTAGGCTCTGTGATTTTGAGATCCTGCTCTGTAGTCGGCTTATCATTAGGGTTTGCTAATATTATTGTCCCTGTTGTCACGGCTAAAGCACTATCCGCAGTACCATCTGTTCTGAGCCCTTTTTCATAAACATCCACAACTGATGGTAATGATGGTGTAATTTCAATCGTTACTTCAGCTATGTTGGACACGTTGCCGTTTTTGTCTTTGACGGTGTAAGTGATGGTATCGGTGCCCACTTCACCACGATTTGGGGTGTAAACCAGTTTGCCATCGGCATCGAATGTTGCCGTGCCTTTAGTGCCGTTAGTCACGATCACCGCAGTGCTTGGGTCGATATCGCCGTCTAAATCGGTGTCGTTGTGCAGCACATCGATTGTCACTGGCACACCGTCTTTGGTGACTCTGCTATCGTCGTTTGCTATTGGCGCGGCATCGATAGTGACGGTGACGGTCGCGGTATTGGACACATTGCCGTTTTTATCGGTCACTTGGTAGGTGATGGTGTCGGTGCCCACTTCCCCACGATTTGGGGTGTAAACCAATTTGCCATCGGCGTCGAATGTTGCCGTGCCTTTATTACCGTTGGTCACGATCACCGCGGTGCTTGGGTCAATGTCACCATCTAAATCGGTGTCATTGTGCAGCACATCGATTGTTACTGGCGCACCCTCTTTGGTCACACCACGGTCATCTTTTGCTTCGGGGGCATGCTCTACTGGTTTAGAGCTACTACTTCCGCCACCTGAACTTGAAGCAATAACACCAGCAATAGGAATAAGTGCAGCTAACCACCATGGGTTAAATGCCCACACTGGTGCTAATGCATCACCGCCAATGGCTTGCCCTGTCGCTTGACCATCCGCTAATTGACTAATTGCATCACTTTTTTCGGCACTTTCTGGAATGTATGGGAAATACTGGCCATTTTCATGTTGACCAATAATTAGATTAGAACTTCCCTCGTGATAGCCAATTTCACCATTATCTGCAAAATAATTTTCGATAATAATATCTGGTTGCTCGATATCACTACCTTCAAAAGCAATAAATAAATTTTTATCAACTCGTTTGACTGCGATATTTTCTGGTGCAAAATTAGTTTCTTCATCAATTAAGAGATAATTAACATTTTTTTTTGCATTAATATGTAATGGCTGATTTTGTTGGCCTATACCCTGTTGCCCGGCAATAATAGAATGTTGCTCAATTGTTTTTTCGCTATTATTAATCTTAATTGATATTTTTTTTATAGACATAGTTATCCATTGCCTCATTGAAGACAATTATTCATTGTTTTAAATTTATTGGATTATTTTCAGTTATTGACAATCTTTGAGCATGTCAACACGCGATAAGGTATGAGACTGAACACTTATATTTCCTTTAATATCATTCAGTTCCTTCTCATCCATCGCTCTTAGTTTAGTTTTCCCATCAACTTCAACAATCAAAAATAGATGCTTTTTTCCAGCGTCTAATTGGAAAAAATCGGAAGAATTTAATTTAGTATTATAGCGTTCTTTTACGTCTGTCTTATGAGCTGTTAAATTGTTTCTTCCAGCACACAGCTCAATGCCCTTAACGGAATTACTTTCTAGCGAAGTTAAATATTCATTATTCACAAATATATTAATTGTTTTCCCTTTGACTTGATTGTCTAGGCGATAAAATAAAACCAATGCTTTATTATCATTGACCACATTATATTCTTTAAGAGTGTTCTTATTGTTCCATGACTCTTTATTATAACCATGCAGTCCATTATTCTTCATGCAGCCAGAGAGTGCAATTACACACAGTATTATTGCAACCCCATATACTTTTCTCATAACAACCCTTTTTGATACAGTCAATTTTTATTTAAAACGGAAGCTATTCCCTTATTTAAATAAGGAAATTAATATTGAATTGGTGACATCTAGAAATTGGATTTAATTAGAACCCAATAGCAAAAATATATGATTTGTACTCTATTGTTCTAACCTTATAATTTCCCCTCGCAAGGTAAAATATTTAGTTACATGTTGAAACTTTTGGCATTATATAGTTTGCAATTGATATACGTCAAATAAATAACCAATAGCTATATCAATCGAATGAATAGATATCAATATTGGCCGTTATTTTTTCGATTGACTTTAACTTGCTGTTTTATAACACAAAAAAATTGTTTAAAGTTTAAAATATTTTTTTATAACTCTTAAGGAGTAAAGAGCAAAAGATTAAAAAACAATTAAAATAAATATATTAATTTGAAAATATCACCTTTGTAAGTGTTTTAAATATTTTCAATCCTCTCTTCAATATGTTGCCAATTTGTTTTTTATTTGTTTAATTTGCGTATAATTTAGCCATGAGTAAGCAGAAAAACAGATATTTTCATAGCGTAATATTCCTATTATATATAGGGTTATTAAAGCATGATGTGAATATTCACATATAAAAATTAAATACGTTCTTTATCGAAACAATTATAAATTAGGAAATCTAGACTTTATTCAGGAATTATTATTCTCTTTTTTAGCATGATTATTCCTAGTTGAACGTTATCAAAGTATTCTTATTTAGATGAATAGAACTATCACATAATACCCATATAAATAATTGGGTTAATACCCTCTTTCACGTAAAACATAATATTAGAATAACTTTTAAAGATATTTAATTATTAAGTCATTAAATATTTCTAATGACTTAATAATTCCTGATAGCTTAATAGTTAAATATACTTACCCTATGATTATTTCTCTTTCTTAATGTTTTACTAAAAAAGATTAGTTAATTTCCCGTACACACATCACATAATACTGGCCATCAATAATTTCAGTGCCTTCGGTTTCATGCTCAAAACCCGGAAACTCGCTGTCCCATGCTTGAAGACTATGCAAGTAGCCGATATGCGGGCTGTTTTTATCGCCAAAGCTTTCACCCGATAACAACATAGGGATACCCGGTGGATAAGGAATAATCGAGTTAGCCGCAATACGTCCGGCAAGTTTCTCTAAAGGAACCGCTTCAACGCGGTTAGCGACAATTTCTTGATAGGCATCGCGTGGGCTCATCATCACGGCAGGAAGTTGCTCATAAGCCTGATTTAACTGTCCACCTGGGTTATTTTTTTGCAGATACACAAACATTTTATTGCCTAGATCACGGAGCCCCATCTCACCATAGATCTCAGGAGCCGCTTCAACGACTTCAGGTAATACCTTTTTCAGTGCCGTATTGTTGTCATAATGGCGCTTAAACGACAGCAGCGCATTGACCAGTGTTCCCCATTTCCCTTTTGTAATTCCCATCGAAAACAAGAACATAATTTGGAAATCAGTCGTACGGGTCGGCACAATACCATAGTGATTTAACCATGCCGTGACTAACGCAGCTGGGACGCCGCTACCCAGTAATTTACCGTCATCTCCCATTCCCGGTGACAAGATACTCACTTTAATCGGGTCCAGCATTGCCCAATTTTCAGGGATATCTTTAAAACCATGCCATTTATCTTCGGGGTTCATCACCCAACAGCTTTGTTCTTTCATCAACAGCTCAACAGGGGCGTCTTCAAAAGCATAGCGCTTGCCTGTTGCTGGGTCTTTTACCATTTCTTGATTCCATGGTTTGAAGAACCATTCATCGTCATTAATAAATTCTTTGTATAGATAGCCCAGTGATTGACGGAAGTCTATGGCTTCACGGATCACTTCATCAGTAAGTGAGCGCCCACTGTTACCGTCCATCATGTCTGCGGCAATATCATTTGAGGCACAAATTGCATATAGCGGCGAAGTGGTCGCATGCATATGATAGGCTTGGTTAAAACGATTGAAATCAATCGAATTACGGCCATTTCGAACGTGGATAAATGAAGCTTGCGAAAGCGCATTCAATAATTTGTGCGTAGAGTGAGTCGCAAAAACAGTGGGTTCATCGTCTTTTCTAGGATCATCACGCATCGCAAAGTGGTCATGGTAGATAGGGTTAAAACGTGCGTAGCCGTACCATGCCTCGTCGAAATGGATTCTATCTAATGATTTATCCAGCAAATCCTGTACTTTACGTGCGTGATAACATACGCCATCGTAAGTACAGTTGGTTACGACGCTATATGCAGGTCGTTTGCCTATTTTATCCGAAGTTAATGGATTTTCAGCGATTTTATCAGCAATCGCTTCCGGTGTCATTTCTTGAGGGTAAATCGGGCCAATGATGCCATAACGATTGCGGCTTGGTGTCATATAAACCGGTTTTGCTCCGGTTAAAATCAAACCTTGCTCAATAGATTTGTGGCAGTTGCGGTCAATCACAACAACATCGTCATCCGTCATGCAAGCTTGCATGATCGTTCGATTCGAACCTGATGTTCCTACGACCACGGAATAAGATTGATCAGCCCCAAAAATGCGTGCGGCATTCCTTTCACATTCACCAAATGCGCCAGTGTGGTCTAACAGTGAACCCACAGCAACCCGCTCTATACCAATATCCGTACGAAATAAGTTCTCCCCAAAGAAATCATGATAGATGCGACCTGCGGGGGTTTTGGTGAACCCAACACCACCTTGATGCCCCGGTGCTGCCCATGAATATTCATGTACATCACTGTATTTAATCAAGCTTTTCATCAACGGGGGTAATAAATTAGCACGGTAACGGATAATCGCGGCAAGGACACGGCCTGCAATAAAATCTGCGGAATCTTCTAAAATCCACGCAAATTCATCGACTTGTTCCATCATCTTACGGTCAAATGCCGTCAAGGCTTCTTCACGATCACTTAATAAAAAGACAGGGACATCTTCTTGCCTGCGGTGAAGTTGGGTAATTAACTGATGTGCTTGCGTTTGTTCCTGCGTGTCTGACATATCACGACCATATAACAAACAGTCAATACTGGTATTTGACCGAATGTATGCCATCCCATCTTCAAAATTACGAATGATCACGGTTTCTACGTGCTCATCTTTAAGTTCACTGGCGAGTCTTGCTACGGCATGGCTAATAACGGAGTCGTCATCGGTTAATTCCGTATAAACTATGAGTGCTCTCATCAATAACTCCCTTTTAACGTTTTAAAATCAAAATACTTATGATATTAGTCTTAACGCAAATAAGGCTTGATTGCAAAGTTATCGATGAGGATCTAAGCCATCAATCATTCATCTAATTTATTAATCACTACTCTTGCATTCATAACCAATGACTTCGCTTTCGCTTCCCTTCGTTGCAATAACGCCATAAAGATCAAATCAGTCAGTGTGTTTTGTGCAGTTCTTGATGAAATTGACGAACTACGCCATTCATCTTCCTCTGCGATACTTTCAAGAACATAATCAGCAATTTGCCCCAATGGTGAATCACCATCACGAGTAATCGCGATAACGCACGCCCCTTGTTTACGTGCAATGTTCGCTGCTGTTAGCATGTCTTTACGCCTTCCTGTAAAAGAAATGACGATTTGTACATCATGGGTATTAAGCGTGAGCGCAGCCGCTATTTGCACATGATGGTCTGACTCCACGAGTGTTGTAATACCAATTTTTTGTAATTTGTAACTTAAATCTTTCGCTGTTAATCCTGACCCACCAATACCGACAATTTGAACTCTCTGTGATTGGTCTATTCGTTCAACAATTCTTTCAAATTGATTGAAATCAATTAGTTTTGTTGTTTCTGTGATTGAATGATTTTTTTCCATTGCCAATTTCTGAGCAACAACCATCAAGTTGTCATCAGGCGCAATACGATTATGTAGAGCAGAATGAGGCGCTCCTTCCTTAAGTTGCTGGCGCCCAATAATCTCACTAAGTGCGAGTTTCAAAGCGGGATACCCCTTTACCCCAACTTTCTGACTAAACTTAACGATAGCAGACTGGCTGACATCTAAAATTTCCGCTAATTGCTGAGATGACAGATTCAGTACATTTTCGGGATTTTTAAGGATAAATTGTGCAATTTTGCGTTGGTTTTCCGCTAATCGCGGTAATGAGCAAGTAATGATATCTAATAGTGTCATGACACCCTCTCGAGATTAGCGTTCTTTTTTCGTTTTACAGAATAAATTAATAATAAATTATTCCTATTTTATTTGACCGATGACTTGAAAATAATTGTTTAAATTCAATCAACAATAGACATTCAATCTAAACTAAGTAACAAAATATTCTTTTATATTCGCAAATTAGAATAGGTAACACCGTGATTTTAATCACACCAAAGGAATAAATAATTCCTTAATATTAGTTCAATAACTGATTTAGGAGCAATTTTTATGACTATCGACTTAAGCAAAATGGTAACTGAAAGCCGTAATGAGGCCAGTACCAATATCGACCAACTCTCAACGGCTGAAATGCTGAAGGTCATTAATGATGAGGACAAGCTCGTTCCGTTAGCGGTTGAAAAAGTGCTCCCTGAAATTGCCCAACTGGTTGATAAAGTTGCAGAAGCCTTTTTAAAAGGGGGTCGTTTGATTTACTCGGGTGCAGGAACCTCTGGCCGTTTAGGGATCCTTGATGCCAGTGAGTGCCCACCAACTTATGGAACGCCCCATGAACAAGTTGTCGGTTTAATTGCCGGTGGTCACCAAGCTATCTTCCGTGCCGTAGAAAATGCAGAGGATAAGCCTGAGCTGGGTGAACAAGACCTCAAAGATATTCAATTCAATAAAAATGATGTACTCGTCGGCATCGCGGCCAGTGGGCGTACTCCCTATGTGTTAGGCGCGCTCGCTTACGCACACCAAATTGGTGCCACCACCGCGGCTATCAGCTGTAACCCTAATAGCCCTGTGGCTAATAGTGCTGATATCGCCATCACACCCGTTGTTGGCCCAGAGGTCGTTACGGGTTCCTCCCGTATGAAAGCGGGAACAGCCCAAAAATTGGTACTAAATATGATAACCACAGGGGCAATGATCCGTATCGGAAAAGTGTTTGGTAATTTAATGGTCGATGTCGAAGCAACAAATGCCAAACTTATTGAAAGACAAACAAAAATTGTGATGGAAGCGACACAATGCGATAGAAACACCGCAGAGTCTGCGCTTCAACAATGTGATAGGCACTGTAAAACCGCCATTTTAATGGTGTTATCTGGCTTGAATGCCGATGAAGCACGCCAGTTACTCTCTAATAATAATGGCTTTATTCGCACAGCACTCAATATCGCTACCTCCGCCTAACCTGCGGATTTTATGAGATAAATAGCATGGCTAAAATAACAATAGAAATGATGCAGCAAGTTCTGCAACACGTTGGTGGTCGTCGCAACATTAAGTTAGCAGGCAACTGTATGACACGCCTACGCTTGACGCTCAATGACGATCAGTTGGTCGACAAAGCCGCACTTAAACAAATCGCAGGAGTCCTTGGTGTTATTGAAAGTGATGAACAACTGCAAATCATCGTGGGCCCCGGCAAAGCACAAACTGCTGCGGATTTAATGAATCAATTGCTAGAAAGTGAAGATGACGACCATCAGGAGCCATCTTCCCCTCAAGACCTGAAAGATATTGCATCCGCAAACAAGCAGCAACTGAAAAAGAAACAAACCAGTGCCGTTCACCGATTTTTATCAAAATTTGCCACGATATTTACACCATTAATTCCGGGTTTTATTGCTGCTGGCTTATTATTAGGTTTTGCAACACTGGCAAAACAGAGCTATTTTCCTGCGGGTCTCCCGACAAAGCCTGAAGAGCAAACCCTACTCGTACATACTATTTTATATATGTCAGTATTTAGCAAAGGGCTGTTTAGCTTTCTAAGTATTCTTATTGGTTATAACACTCAAAAAGCCTTTGGCGGTAGCGCAGTAAATGGCGCCATCATCGCTTCACTGTTTGTTCTTGGATACAACCCAGAAATAGCCAAAGGGTTCTATTCTGACATGAATAGCTTCTTCGGGTTAGCTATCGACCCAAGAGGTAACATTATTGGGGTCTTGATTGCATGTATTTTTGGCGCATGGGTCGAAAAACAGGTACGTAAAATCATCCCAGCTAACCTTGATATGATTTTAACTTCAACAATTACCCTGTTAATTGTTGGTGCTGCGGTGTTTATCTTCATCATGCCAATTGGCAGTTGGTTATTCTCTGGCATGTCATGGCTTTTTGTGCATTTAAGCAGCAACCCATTCGGAACGGCAATACTAGCAGGGCTGTTCTTGATTGCAGTAATGTTTGGCGTGCACCAAGGTTTTGTTCCGGTATATATGGCATTGGTTGAAACTCAAGGCTTTAACTCACTTTTCCCTATCCTAGCGATGGCAGGTGGTGGGCAAGTTGGTGCCGCAATGGCGTTGTATGTTAAAGCCGCGAAAGATTCGATATTACGTAACCAAATTCGTGGGGCCATCATTCCAGGTTTCTTAGGTGTCGGTGAGCCGCTGATCTACGGTGTCACTCTTCCGCGGATGAAGCCGTTTGTCACAGCATGTTTAGGTGGTGCTGCGGGAGGTTTCTTTGTTGGATTAGTGGCTTGGATGGGGTTACCGGTTGGTTTAAATACTGTCTTTGGCCCATCCGGCTTAGTCGCTATCCCAATGATGACCTCTGCTGATGGCGTGTTCCCAGGAATGTTAGTTTATGTAGGCGGGTTATTCACATCCTACTTATTCGGTTTTATTTTTACTTACTTCTTTGGGACAAAAAATGTCGATTTAGACTAATAACTCGATCAAACAAAAAAGCAGCTAGTTGGCTGCTTTTTTGTTCTTGAGATCATAAGCCACAGCTTATACTTTCTGTATACGTCATAGCTTATGCAAGGATGCATCGTGTGGATAGTCATATTAACACCTCGTTTTGAAACCTGGCTAAACAAACAAAATGGGCGCACTCAAGAAAAAATTTTAGCTGCACTCAGAAATTTAGAAGTTTTGGCCCAAGATTGCCTCGCCCCTATGCCGATACAATAAAAGGCTCTAAGTACAGCAGCATGAAAGAACTCAGGGTTCAACATGCAGGCAAAGCCCTCCGCGCATTTTTTGTATTTGATATTCAGCGGCAAGCGATTGTTTTATGTGGTGGTGATAAAAGTAATGACAAACTTTTTTATCAAACTATGGTACGAATCGCGGATGATGAGTTTACTGCATATCTAAAATTGATGGAGAAAAAAAATGAAGACCCTACATGATGTAATTGCTGAACGCTGCCCAGAAAGCCAAGCAAGAATTAACGAGTTAGCGGATGAAATGATACTTGCAACGGGGCTTCAGTTAATGCGAGAGGAACTTAATATTTCACAAAAGATGCTAGCCAGCCGCCTTGGTATTTCTCAACCAGCTATTACTCAAATTGAACAACGAGGCAATGATCTTAAACTGGCAACATTAAAACGCTATGTCGAAGCAATTGGAGGTAAACTCAGCCTTACGATTGAATTACCGACAGGTAATAGCCGAGTCTTTCATATCTAGATTCACCAAGAAGCTCAATTATACTCGCTTCTTGGTAAAGCTGATCATTCCAACCAAATTAACGGCACACACAGTGCGGTTAATAAGCCCATTACCCAGTTAAAAATAAACCAAGCACGGCGGCTGCGCAAAAATAAGCTGATTAATGAACCAAATCCCATCCAAATTAAGCCTGCCACTAAGTTAACCACCACGAATGCGATACTCATCATTAAAATTGATTGGGTAAATAACTCACCGGGGAGGCTAAATCCCCCTACAGCACCTAAACCCATCATCCACGCTTTTGGGTTTAAAAATTGCAATAAGCCCCCTTGATACCAAGTCACGCTTTTCGCGACTTCGCTATTGGTCTTAAGTGGTGCATAATTAGCGGTGGCGGTTTTCCATGCGAGCCAAAGTAAATACAAGCTCCCAGCAATTTTTAATGCGATATAAATGGCGGGATAAAGCAGTAAAAGTGCAGCAATACCGAATGCAGAAAGATAAAGTATGGATTGCATGCCTAACATAATACCAAAGCATAATGTTATCGTATGGCGAAAACCGTAGTTTGCTGCACTTGACGTTAGCAACATATTGTTAGGGCCGGGAGTGACTGCAGCAATGAATAAAAACGTAAAAAGAGAAAAAACCAGCCCCAATGTCATTTATAATTTAGCCTCAAACTCAAATTTGTTTACTTGCATCACAAAAAAATAACAGTATGTTATGTGACTCACAAGAGTCTCCATTAAATAAAAATAAGGCTATGTCAGAAAACTTTCGTCCAATAAGTTGGGCTAAAAATCCACACCTCCAAACATTACTGCCAAGGATTTTCCGTAGAACACCGAAAATCAAACCGATATGGCAGCGCCTTGAATTGCCAGATGGCGATTTTATCGATCTCGCTTGGAGCGAAAAACCTGAGCTAGCGGCGCACAAGCCACGTTTAGTGATATTCCATGGCCTAGAAGGGAATTTTAAGAGCCCTTATGCCCACGGGATGCTAGAAGCTGCCCAAAATAACGGTTGGTTGGGTGTGGTGATGCATTTTAGGGGTTGTAGCGGTGAGCCAAATCGCCAGCAGCGAATTTACCATTCAGGCGAAACAAATGACGCCCGCTATTTCCTACGTTGGCTAAAAAAGACCTTTGGGGATGCACCAACCGCAGCTGTTGGTTATTCTCTTGGGGGCAATATGTTAGCCTGCTATCTCGCTGAAAGTGGGCAAAATGCAGATATCGATGTGGGTGTTGTTGTTTCTGCCCCTTTGATGTTGGAAGCCTGTTCTTTGCGAATGGAAAAAGGGATATCTCAATTCTATCAACGCTATTTACTAAATGGCTTAAAACGTAATGCAACGCGTAAATTAGTGCGCTACCCGGGATCACTCCCTTTAAACCTACTGCAATTGAAGCAGCTTAAGCGGATCCGTGAGTTTGATGATGTGATTACTGCGCGTATTCATGGGTTTGATGATGCTACCGATTATTATCAAAAATGCAGTGCATTGCCCAAATTAGCTTATATCACTAAACCAACGTTAATTATTCACGCCAAAGATGATCCATTTATGGCACCTGAAGTTGTGCCTGATTTATCATTTTTACCCCACAATGTGGAATACCAAATGACGGAACATGGCGGACACGTAGGCTTTGTGAGCGGTACCTTGAGAAAACCGCAAATGTGGTTAGAAACCCGCATTCCCCAATGGTTAATGCCTTATTTAAATAAGGAAATAATGTGATTGTTCCATGGCAAGAACTTGCCCCTGAAACATTGGAAAATCTGATTGAAAGCTATGTTTTACGAGAAGGGACAGACTATGGCTCCCATGAAAAAAGCTTGCAAGATAAGGTTAACGATGTGAAACGGCAGTTAGTTTCTGGTGAAATTGTGCTAGTCTGGTCTGAATTGCATGAATCGGTTAATTTCATGCCTAAGGGAAGTTTTTCTTTATGATATTTTTATTCCGTGGTTCATTTTGACGTCATCATCTACCATAAATTAAGTTGGGTGTTTTCTAACGCAACCATGTTGTAAAACTATCAAATAAGGCTCATAACCCTAACACCCGTTAATCCGCTTCATGCACTGTTGATTAAAATAGTGCTTATTAGCGCAACACAGGGAGTCTGCGATGTCCAAAAAGCACCCAATCATAGCCATCACCGGTTCAAGCGGTGCTGGCACAACCTCAACTAGCCAAGCATTTCGTAAAGTTTTTCACCAATTAAATATCCAACCGGCAACACTGGAAGGGGATAGCTTTCACCGCTATACACGTCCTGAAATGGATATGGCTATCCGTAAAGCCAGAGAACAAGGGCGGCACATCAGTTATTTTGGCCCCGAAGCGAATGATTTTGCTTTGCTTGAACAAACCTTAGTCGACTACGCAAAAACCGGCTGTGGGCAGTCCCGTAAATATCTACATACTTATGATGAAGCGGTACCTTATGGCTTGCAACCTGGGACATTCACCCCTTGGGAACCGCTGCCAGACAAAACAGATATTTTATTTTATGAGGGGCTGCATGGGGGTGTTGTTACTCCAGAACATAATGTTGCACAACATGTTGATTTGCTTGTCGGTGTAGTCCCTATTGTCAACTTAGAATGGATCCAAAAATTGATCCGCGATACCACAGAGCGAGGGCACTCTCGCGAAGCAGTCATGGACTCGGTTGTGCGTTCTATGGGGGACTATATTAATTACATCACGCCACAATTTTCTCGCACTCACATCAATTTCCAACGTGTTCCAACGGTAGACACATCTAACCCATTCTCAGCAAAAGCAATTCCGTCACAAGACGAAAGCTTTATTGTGATCCGTTTTCGTGGGCTAGAACAAATTGATTTCCCCTATTTGCTATCAATGATATCTGGCTCATTTATTTCCGCAATGAATACAATTGTCGTTCCAGGAGGGAAATTGGGGTTAGCAATGGAATTAATTATGGCACCAATAGTCGAAAAATTAATTAATCAAAAGAACAACAATTAAATTATTTTTTGATTAATAAACAAGATGCTTATCATTAATTAAGATAAGCATCTTTCAATTCAAATATATTAGTAAAAATTAAATTTATTTTTAGTTTTTTATTTCAAAGCTGTGTGTGACTTCAACGGTTTTCTCTAACATCAATGCCACTGAGCAATATTTTTCAGCAGAAAGTTGAACAGCACGTTCGACCGCTTTTTCCGTTAATTCATTCCCAGTTACAATAAAATGCAAATGGATTTTCACAAAATAACGCGGGGCTTCTTCACGGCGCAGTGAGGTTAATTTAACTTCACAATCAGTAACATCGTAACGGCCCTTTTGTAAAATCGAAACGACATCAATCGCGCTACAGCCGCCGGCCGCCATTAGCACCATTTCCATTGGACTTGGCGCTTTATCGCCCGCATTGCCATCCATCATCACTTGGTGCCCAGACGCTGACTCCCCTAAAAAAGAAAGTCCTTCAACCCACTTTACTCTTGCTTCCATTGTATTTCCCCTTGAAATGAAATCGATTTAAAGGCTACATTGTTCCATAGATACAATGAATGTTATATCAACTTTATTTGGCTGAAGCGATACAGGGGAGACTTTCTGTATTGGATATGCTACAAACAATACTTAGTTGATAGGATTAAGATCAAAACTCAACGGTTTAATTGATCATATTATAGTGTTGATATCAATTTGCGTTACCAAAAGCAATCAAAAGCGCTGAAGTAATCAGCCTCTTGATTATTTAAAGGTATATAAGGCAAATTAATATGCTAAGCTAGTGACTTTAAAGCCAGCCTTTCTAGACGTTTTTCCGAATGGCTGCAATAACATACAGAGGATAACGCTAATGGTTCTCGGCAAGCCACAAACAGACCCTACTCTTGAATGGTTTTTGTCACACTGCCATATTCATAAATATCCATCCAAGAGCACTCTTATCCATCAGGGTGAGAAAGCAGAAACCCTTTACTATATCGTTAAAGGTTCGGTGGCTGTTTTAATTAAAGATGAAGAAGGCAAAGAAATGATCCTCTCTTACCTGAATCAAGGGGATTTCATTGGTGAGCTTGGGTTATTTGAAGAAGGGCAAGAACGCACTGCGTGGGTTAGAGCAAAAGTCGCCTGCGAAGTTGCTGAAATTTCATATAAAAAATTCCGTCAATTGATTCAGGTAAACCCTGATATTTTAATGCGCCTTTCTGCGCAAATGGCTAGTCGCCTACAAACAACATCTGAGAAAGTCGGTAACCTCGCATTCTTAGACGTTACAGGCCGTATTGCTCAAACTCTATTAAATTTAGCCAAACAACCTGATGCGATGACACATCCAGACGGTATGCAAATCAAAATTACCCGTCAGGAAATAGGCCAAATCGTGGGTTGTTCCCGTGAAACAGTTGGCCGTATTTTGAAAATGTTAGAAGACCAAAACCTGATCTCTGCACATGGTAAAACAATTGTGGTTTACGGCACACGTTAATTAACCTTTCAGCCTGGCCACCTTTGGCTGGGCTATTATTGTAAACAGCGGTATATCAATGATATAGCGCTGTTTTTCATTTCTTTGCTTATGGCCCCTTTATTGACTTTCTAGCACACTCGCGTTTTTTGATATTAATTAAAATATACTTATATAAAATAATTAATAATTAATCATCCGAGATTTTATATATGCGCACTATTACTAGCACAAAAAACCAAGTTATTTCGCCACAATTAGAAAATAACAAAAAAGATTTTATTAAGAATAAAACCTTTTTTGAAAACTTACAATATGCAAATCAAGCATCTGTAAATTCCCCCACATTAGTGAAACAACCTACAGAACAGATAAAAAAGACACCACGTGAAAACTTTGTATCTTCATTAAATATAGGAAGTTTGCTACCTAATACCCAGCCAACTCATAAGACATTTTATCCTAAGCATAAAACTATTTTTGAAACTCAAAAAAATAAAAATATTGACATCCGCTCTATCGATTTCAAGACTAGCCTTGATTTTTTTAAAAATATGCCTAGTTCTCAAGATCAGAGCTTAGTTTCTCGCTATCCCCTCATATTTAAAAATTCGAGAAAAATAGAAAAAAATTTTACCCCAGTAGAAGACCATTCAATTACCCATAAAACTCAGGAAGACTTACCAATGCAAACAAGTAAAAAAAACAGCGTTGAAACCTCAACGTTTGTAGATTTTCATTTAAACCGTTCCGCAGGTATGCTATCTAATTTTAAATATAAAATAAAATCCATTCATGAGAAAAGCACTCGTTATTTAGAAAATAAATTAAAAAAAAACAATAATGAAGAACTATGCGTTAAGTTTGAAAATGGGAAGGCTAAAATTACTGATGAGGCTACTATAGCCAGAAAAAACTTAATGAAACAACATGAAAAAACTAATCATGCCAAGGCTACGAGTGATATCATTTATACAATACAGCAAGAAAAATCAGATTTATATAATAACTATAAAATCCTACTCGATGAAATGATCCGAGTTGAATCGAAAATTAATAAACTGATAAGCGGAGAGTCAAAACCTGAAGAGGAAATCCACCCCCTGTATCAAAATCATAAGCAGTTCGAAAAATTAAATATCATCGATATTATAGATTTCCCAATATCACCAAATGGTAAAGTTCGTGATATTAATGTTATCTTCAATAAAATGAGAGCAACCATCGAAATGCTGGAAGATGAATACAATAATTTTAAACAAGTAATTGAAAAAGAAGAAAAAAATAAAGATGATAAAATCAAAAATACAGATAAAATATCTTCTTTTGAACTCACCCACTCATCAAGTAATGTAAGTTTAAGCTCATCTGGCTATCATTCTGATGATATAAGTAATTATAAAGAAAAACAAAAAAGCCTAATACCTAAACGAATCAAAATGTACGATTTTTCACAGGTTAAAAAAATAGAGCACCCAATTAAATCAAAAAAAAGCCATATTCCTCAGTTAATTAAAGCTAATAGACCATCAACGACGAATAAAACAGAAATACCTACTGCAATAATGGACAACTATTTACGAAAAACAAGCTTAAAAAAAACGCTTTATCAAATTCCAGAACCAGGAAAAATTAGAAAGGCCGACAAAATTACCTATGGACACAGTGATTCTACCAATCGACTCCACAAAGGAGAGAAAGCAATCGTTAATTTACCTGAACACCTAAAAGCAAATAATGCTAGCTCCTTAATAATTAAACAAACGCAATCATCTAGACTAAGACAACGTCTGCCTATTAATAAAACTTCCCAAATTCATAAAGCAACCTCAATAACCCCAATGAAATTGAGTAAAATAGAAAAAGAAATAGAAAAAACGTCTAATGAATTAAAGCAACTTAGTAGCAAGATGGGGAAAGAAATACAGTTTCAAAAAAATACTATTTCAAAATTAAATTCAATAAAAAAAATTAAATAACATTAAAAAATAGATTGCAGAAAATATTTTCTGCAATCTTATCTCATGGTTAACTCAGCAATTTCCCGATCGCCGCATCTAATTTCGCCATCCCACTATTAATTTCTTCCTCAGAAATAATCAGTGAGGGCGTAAAACGCAATACGTTAGTGCCTGCATTTAACATCATTAAGCCTTCTACAGCACTGGCTTGCAAAATATCTTTCGAACGTTTTAATAATTTGCCATCTAACTCCGCGCCGATTAATAACCCCATTCCTCTGATCTCAGAAAAGATGTGGTATTTATCGTTAAGTTTATTTAAATGAGCAACAAATAATTCACGACGCTTTTCGACACCACTTAACACTTCTTCAGTATTAATAATATCAAATGCCGCATTCCCCACCGCACAAGCTAATGGATTGCCACCATAAGTCGTACCGTGCGACCCCACTTCCATGGTTTTTGCCACTTCTTCAGTGGTGATCATTGCACTGATAGGAAAACCGCCACCCAATGCTTTTGCCGTGGTTAAAATATCAGGCACAACGTTGTAATGCATATAAGAAAATAGTTTGCCTGTACGCCCCATACCGCTTTGTACTTCGTCAAAAATGAGTAGTGCGTTATTGTCGTCACACAGCTTACGAACTCCTTGCAGAAATTCTGATGTTGCTGCGGTTACACCACCTTCCCCTTGTACGGGCTCTAACACCACTGCACAGGTATTTTCATCAATCACCGCTTTGACTGCATCAAGGTCATTAAAAGGCACATGAATAATATCCGCGGGTTTTGGCCCAAAGCCATCTGCATATTTCGCTTGCCCACCAACCGAAACGGTAAATAATGTGCGCCCATGAAAAGCTTGTTTAAAAGCAATAATCTTCGTTTTATATGGGTTATATTTAGTAATGGCGTAGCGACGCGCTAATTTAAACGCGGCTTCGTTAGCTTCTGAGCCGGAATTCACAAAAAATGCACGGTCAGCAAATGTCGCATTCGTGAGCTTTTGTGCTAACTTCAGCGCCTGCTCGTTAGTGAAAATATTACTGACATGCCATAGCTTTTCGCTTTGTTCACGCACAGCCGACACCAAACTAGGGTGGCAATGCCCCAAAGCAAGAACAGCGATCCCACCGGCAAAATCAATATATTCTTTACCTTGCTGATCCCAAACGCGGCTCCCTTCGCCTTTAACTGGAATAAATTCCGCCGGCGAAAAAATAGGCAACATAACTTGATCAAAAGTCTGCCGATTTACTACTGGTTGCTCTGACATACCCCTCACCTGCTCTTATTTAATGCGAAAATGAAAACATAAGCATTAAATATGAATAAAAAATCAAAAAAGAGCAATAGCAAAGGGCATAATATGCATAATTAATTTATTCTGAACGATATTTCTAAATTAATATTTCAGAAAATTATTGAGTAATTCATGACCTTGTTCACTCAGAATGCTTTCAGGATGGAACTGAACGCCCTCTATAGGCAAGGTTTTGTGCCGTATTCCCATGATTTCATCAACATCACCATTATTCAGTGACCACGCTGATACATCAAAAGAAACAGGAAGCGTCTCTGCCGCAATCACCAGAGAATGGTAGCGTGTCACTGTCAAGGGGCGGTTCAAGCCCTTGAATACACCTTGATGGTTATGGTGGATAGCAGAGGTTTTACCGTGCATAACTTCTCGTGCTTTAACGACTGATGCACCAAAAGCTTGCCCAATCGCTTGATGCCCTAAGCAAATGCCTAAAATAGGTAGTTTACCTGCAAAGTATTTGATCGCCTCAAGGGAGATGCCAGCCTCATCCGGTGTACATGGCCCAGGTGAAATCACAAGATGTGTAGGCGAAAGCTGTTCAATTTCTTCGATGGTAATTTCATCATTACGTTTTACAACAACTTCAGTCCCTAACTCACAAAAGTATTGGTATAAGTTGTAAGTAAATGAATCGTAATTATCAATAAGTAGAAGCATATTAGCCTATCCGACTGATTTTTATCATTATGTATTAATTCTTATGCATATTTTTATCGTGTTGGCAATCAGAACGATGATTAAAACACCATAAAAATAATAAGGGCGGCTATCATAGCACAGCCAAAGCAGGAAAATAGCCTATTTAAGTCAATGATTGTTTTTTATCGGAGATAAGTTTCCATATAAAAATCATGGAATTATATTTACATCCCTATAACAAACCCGTATTTTGATTAAGATTTACTTTAAATACAACGAAATAAAAGGTTATTAAAAATGAGTAGAAGCTGACACATTTTAGTTAAGGCAGTCAATGAAGGGAAACTCAAAGGGGGGGTGAAAACGTTGTTTTTTATAAAAGTGGGCACGTTAAAGCAACCTACCCACTGTATTCGACACGATAGTTTTTAATCACTACCGTTTTTGATCGCTACCATTTTGATCACTATGGCTTTTTAATCACTTCAGCAGAAATGATTGTAATAGGGTCAACCGGGACATTCTGATATGGCCCCACGTTTTCCGTTTTTACTTTAGAGATTTTATCTGCAACATCCATCCCTTTCACCACTTTACCAAATACAGCGTAACCAAAATCACGTTGGCCGTGATCTAAGAAAGCATTATCTGCAACATTGATGAAAAATTGGCTCGTCGCACTGTCTTTATTCGCTGTACGCGCCATTGAGATAGTACCGCGCAAGTTACGTAAGCCGTTATCCGCTTCGTTTTTAATCGGTGCACGGGTTTGTTTTTGTTGTAAATCTTTATCAAACGCACCGCCTTGGATCATAAATCCAGGAATAACACGGTGGAAAGTGGTTCCGTTGTAATAACCTTCATTAACATACTGAACGAAGTTTTCTGTCGTAACAGGGGCTTTTTTGCTATTCAGTTCTAATTCGATATCACCCGCTGACGTGACTAATTTGATATAAGTCTCACCCGCAGATAATGCAAGAGAAGATGCGCTCATTGCGCAGACGGCCAAAAGTGGCACAAAAATTCGTTTTAACATGTAAGATCCCTTTCGTTATAGCTCATTACAACTGCAATCTAGCAATTCTAGAGTGAAGCCAACAAGAATGCTGAAGATTTACCTATATTTACGCCAAAAAATAGAAACACACTAAATACGCTAAATTCTAGACCAATTTCAGTAAAAGACGTCATGAATAATGGCTATTTCTCTATTATTGCCATTTCATCGCACACAACACATAAAAATAAGACCGTCCTCAAAAGGAAAAGTGGCTGAGAGGATATTTCGAGTTGTCGTGAAGCGCTAAGCAAAGCTATAATCCCCGAGCCTTTTGAGGCTAACTCAGGGAGAACGACAAATGGCAATTAAAAATCATAACTACCAGATGGCAAAATTTGTCATCAGTGCACCCGATATCCGTCATCTACCTAAAGATACCGGAATTGAGGTGGCTTTTGCTGGCCGCTCTAATGCGGGGAAATCCAGTGCATTGAATGCATTAACACAGCAAAAAAGCTTAGCACGTACCAGTAAAACACCAGGAAGAACTCAGCTAATCAACCTATTTGAAGTTGAGGAAGGCGTTCGCCTTGTTGACCTTCCGGGATATGGTTATGCCGAAGTTCCTGAAGAAATGAAACGTAAATGGCAACAAGCACTCGGAGAATATCTCCAAAAGAGAGAATGTATTAAGGGGCTTGTTGTATTAATGGATATTCGCCATCCATTAAAAGACCTCGATATGCAAATGATTGAATGGTCTGTTGCAATGAATGTACCCGTTTTAGTTTTGCTCACTAAAGCAGACAAACTTGCCTCTGGTGCAAGAAAGAAACAGTTAACGGAAGTTCGCCAAGCACTTGCTCCACTTGAAGGGGATATTGAAGTGGAATACTTTTCAGCGCTGAAAAAGATTGGTGTTGATAAACTCCGCATTAAGCTAGATAGCTGGTATAACACACCTGCTTGATTTCTCTTATTGTGAGCCAGAAATGGCTCATTACAGCCTTATATCTTCTAATTCTCTGAATTTTAGATAAAAAAATGCTCCAGTCAAAAAACTTTGACTGGAGCAGCTAATATTCAGCTAAATCCGATTACGTGAAGTAAAAGGTCTGAAAGATAGAACATCTTACCTCTGTACCCTACGCCTATTAATGTACTTTATTTTTCGCTCGAAAAAAAGCCTTTTTGTAATTTTTTTTCAAAGCTTTCTACGATTCAGCACTGAAATATGAATAGAATGAGCCAAAAAACGGATTTTAATTACATATTTATGAGATGCATGTCGCATAAAAATGTTAATCATTTTCTTGACTGTCATCACAAAAATAATTGATTTATTGCAGAGTTAGATTAAATTTCTAGTAAATAATTTCAAATGCATAATTATCTGTTATGCCTTTGCTGAACATAAAAAAACCTCCAATGACGTCTTGGAGGTTTGTATATTCAATATGGTTAAAAATTAATGAGCTTCATCCCAGTTATCACCAATTCCCACATCCACTTTTAATGGTACATCGAGTTTCATACTTTGTTCCATTAATGACTGAACTTGAGCTTGGACACGCTCTAATTCTGACTCTTTGACCTCAAAGACTAATTCATCGTGAACTTGCATTAGCATGTCTGCATGTGGTTTTTCCGTTTGCAACCAATTATCAACGGCAATCATGGCTTTTTTAATGATGTCCGCTGCGGTTCCTTGCATTGGTGCGTTGATTGCTTCGCGTTCTGCTGCTTTACGGCGCATTCCATTACTGGATTTAATGTCCGCTAAATATAAACGACGCCCCTCAAGTGTTTCAACATAGCCTTGTTCGGAAGCCTGTAAGCGTGTGTTTTCCATATAACGCAATACACCTGGGTAGCGTTCAAAGTAGAGATCCATATAGCGCTGAGCTTCACCACGAGGGATCCCCAATTGGCGTGCTAAACCAAATGCGCTCATGCCATAGATAAGCCCAAAGTTAATCGCCTTGGCACTTCGACGTTGATCGCTAGTAACTTGTTCCAGTGGCACACCAAAGACTTCAGCGGCCGTCGCCTTATGGATATCTTTCCCTTCAGCAAACGCGGTTAATAGGCCCTTATCTTGGGATAAATGCGCCATAATACGTAATTCAATTTGTGAATAGTCCGCTGCCATCACTTTGTAGCCTTCACGCGCAATAAAGGCTTGGCGGATACGACGCCCTTCTTCAGTTCTCACTGGGATGTTTTGTAGGTTAGGATCCCGAGAAGACAAACGCCCTGTTGCTGTGACAGCTTGGTGATAAGAAGTATGAACACGCTGAGTCCGCGGGCTAATCATTAGAGGGAGTTTATCCGTATACGTGGATTTTAATTTGGCTAAACTACGGTGCTCGAGTAACAATTTTGGCAATGCATGGTTCAGCGCCAATTCTTCAAGCACTTCTTCATTGGTCGACGCAGCCCCACTTGGCGTTTTCTTTATCACTGGCAGTTGTAATTTTTCGAATAAAATCGTTTGCAATTGCTTTGGTGAAGCGAGGTTAAACTCTTCCCCTGCAAGCTCAAAAGCCTCTTTTTCCAATTCAGCTAAACGGGCAGTAATCACTTTCGACTGCGCAGCAAGCACGTTTGCGTCAATTAAAACGCCTTTACGCTCCATTCGGACTAACACAGGCACAAGTGGCATTTCAATATTTTGGAAAATGTGATTAAGCTTAGGTTCAGCCTCTAGTTGTGGATATAACGCTTGATGCAGTAATAACGTGACATCTGCATCTTCCGCCGCATAATTAGCGGCTTGCTCTAAAGCAATTTGGTTAAATGTCAGCTGTTTTTTGCCCTTACCCGCGATTTCTTCAAAGCTCACGGTTTTATGGTTCAGATGGCGGTCGGCCAAGCTGTCCATATCATGGCGTCCCATCCCCGCAACACTGTTTAACACATATGACTCCAGCATTGTGTCATAACCAATGCCTTTTAATTCAATGCCATAATTTTCAAGAACTTCTGCGTCATATTTCAAATTTTGGCCAATTTTGAGGATTTTTTCACTCTCAAGTAAAGGTTTCATAACTTCCAAAACCTCTTCCAGAGGAAGTTGTACTGGCGCATCCAAATAATCGTGACCTAATGGCAAATAAGCAGCATGCCCTGGCTCAATTGCAAATGACATCCCCACTAAACGGGCTTCCTGAGTATCTAAGCTGTCCGTCTCAGTATCAAAAGCAAATAATGGTGCTTTGCTCAACTTTTCAACCCACTGCTCTAAATCGGCTTTTTCCAAAATCGTTTGGTAATTTTCAGCACTCAATGTTGGGACTGCTGGGCTTGATGACTTCACCGGTGACGCTGCTGGTGTTGGGCTTGCTTTTGTACTTGCGCCTTTCCCCTCCATCCAAGTCCCATTCTCAACATCAGTTAACCAACGTTTAAATTCATAACGGCTGAATAATTGATGCAGTTTATCCACATCAGGCTGAGCAACTTGCAGCTCTTCACAAGCTTTATCAAGTTCCACATCGGTTTTGATCGTCGCGAGTTGATAGGATAAAAAAGCCAATTCACGGTTTTCCGCCATTTTAGGGGCTAACGTTTTAGAACCTCTAAAGCCTAATGGGGCAATCGCGTCAAGATCACGATAAATTGCTTCTAAGCTACCAATGCCTTGGAGCAAGGCGAGTGCTGTTTTTTCACCAACACCAGGCACGCCTGGAATGTTGTCTGATGAATCTCCCATTAATGCTAAAAAGTCGATGATAAGTTCAGGGGGAACTCCGTATTTTTCTTTAACTTCATCAGGCCCTAGAATAGTGTTATTCATGGTATTGATTAGCGTAATATTAGGCTCAACTAATTGCGCCATATCTTTATCGCCCGTACTGATTAACACAGGCATACCTTTTCGGCTTGCTTCACAGGCTAATGTCCCGATAACGTCATCAGCCTCTACGCCTGAAACTACAAGTAAAGGCAACCCCATCGCTTCAACCATCTCATGTAATGGGGCGATTTGAGCGCGTAAATCATCAGGCATGGGTGGGCGATGAGACTTATAGCTTTCAAACAATTCATCACGAAATGTTTTTCCCTTCGCATCAAAGACAACCGCTACATGGCTAGGTTTATACTGCATAACTAAACTGCGTAGCATATTAAGCACGCCATACATTGCCCCAGTAGGCTCACCAGCACTATTGGTCAGTGGAGGGAATGCATGATAAGCACGGTATAGGTAAGAAGAACCATCAACCAAAATAAGGGGGTTTTCTGCAATCTGAGCCATAATCTGTCATCATCTTTTTAGTCAGGAACGAATACTAATAGGATGCCATAATGTGGCCTCAGATACATCCCAAGTTTTATATTCTGCTTAGTTAGATAATTAAAAACACACCAAATCATCCACTGTTATAAGTACCCCATTGATTACAGTTAATTAAAATTAATCACGCCGATTAACTAAGTATCTGACTAACATCCTGTGGATAAGCTTGTGTGTAAATTTGTGTTACTCAGTAAATTCAATAAGTAATATGACTATTAACAATATAAACAGAAAAGTAAAATCAAAGGGTTAGCACAAAATTGAATGGGTTTAATACAGGTGAGAGAAAGTCTTTGAATTGTGGATATTAATAGAAAAAAGAGACGATGGCGAGTATACCACCGTCTATTTACGATTATTTTTTATTTACTAAGAAGTTCACAACATTAGAGAACTCTTTACCGTAGTCAGCTGCGTTATCAACTGAGATACCGTTATTGCGAATTTGGTATTTACCATCAACAAATAGTGCAGGAACACCACGCAGTTTTAAGTCTTGCGCTGCATTTTGCTGTTTCGCAACGATAGATTTCACAACGAAGCTATTTAACGCTGCATCATACTCTTCACCAGAAATACCTGCTTTGATAAAGGCATTACGGATATCGGCTTTACTGTTAATAGTTTGCGTTTTTTGGATACCTTCAAACAGGATAGGTGTGACTTTGTCTTCTGCTTTCAGGACAATCGCAACGGCCCAAGCTTGAGTTAAATCAGCGCCTAAAGGACCAAGAAAGTCAACGTGATAGCGTTCCATCTTCACGCCTTCTGGCAAGTTTTTCTCTACTGTTTGAGGCACTTTATACACACTCTCAAATTGATAACAGTGTGGGCAATAAAATGAGAAGAACTCCAGAACTTGAGGTAAATTTGGTACAGCTTTAACATCAGTATACTCTTTACCTTCCGTGTAGTTTGCCGCTGCAGCACTAAAAGACATGGCAATACCAAGCAAAGCCAACATAATTTTTTTCATAGACTACATTCTCCAAAAACAAAAACTTAAAAGTTAAAACTGAGGGGTTAACTGCAAAGGGGCGTCTTGCAACCGTTCAATTTGTTGATTAAATTCGAGCGATTGTTTTTGCCAAAAATCATCAGCTTGTAGCCATGAAAATGCTCGAGGGAACGCAGGGTCTTGCCAACGGCGGATAACCCACCCGAGGTAATGTACCATGCGCATTGCTCTAAGAGGTTCAATAAGCTTCAGCTGTTTTACATCAAAATCACAAAACTCATTATACGTTTCTAATAACGTATCCAATTGAATGACTTGATCTTGACGAGAACCATTAAGCAGCATCCAGAGGTCTTGGATTGCAGGCCCGTTTCGGGCATCATCAAAATCCACCATCCAAGCTTCATCACGCCATAGAATATTGCCTGGATGGCAATCACCTTGTAGGCGAATAGATGAATGTGAATCAGGCCATTGTAATTTTACTTGTGCAATCAATGCATCTAAAGACGCCATAAATTGGGCTTTATACCGTTCTGCAATCAAAGGGCTTGATGCCATCACTTGGCGGGGTTGCGCCAAATATTCATCGAGACCTATTGTCGGACGAAATGCAAAGTTTTTACGCTGACCAATTTGGTGTATACGCCCTAGTAAGTGGCCTACACTTTCTAATTGAAACAAATTGTCGGTTTCATATTGCCGGCCACCGATACTCGGAAAAATTGCAAATATAAACCCACCAAATTCCAATACCGTTTGCCCTGCAAACTCAAGAGGTGCGGCTACAGATAACCCTTCGTCTCGCAGTTCTAAAGTAAAATCGTGCTCTTCTTGAATTTGTGAGCGGTTCCAACGTTCAGGACGGTAAAATTTAACCACATAACGTTGCCGATTTTCGTCTTGGAACTGATAAACACGATTTTCGTAGCTATTTAATTCAAGTAGCCCTGATTCGGGGTAAACCCCAACTTCCATTAAGGCATCTAAAATTAAGTCAGGGGAAATTCCACTAAAATGGAAATTCGAATGTTCTATTTCATCCATCGCGCTTTAGTCTTTAATGATGCCACGGGCACGCAAAATAGCGGTTTTAAAGTCATCTTCATAATCTTTTTTTAAACCCGGGATCGCTTCATTGCTGTCCGAGCCACGCATTTTTAAATGATAAATCAGCACATCGTCTGTTAACTCAGATAAACTACCTTTAAAGCCAGCTTCATCAGCTAATTTTTGCAATAATTCTACCAAGTTTAAATCTGAATTATCTTTCCAGACAGGATGCAGAAGCTCAATAACTTCATTTAAGCGATGGCATTTCATGTTTATTCCTTTATCACGAATATTTGATACAAGTTACCAATAATCATACAAGAGAAAAAGCGAACTGTTGTCAATCTACGTAAAGTTTAACGGCAATACGCACGAATATTCATTGATTTTATAGCAAAATAGAATAAATTTTAGTAATTACTATACTCGAAAGTGTTTTATAGGAATGTTGAAACATTTTCTTGAAGATATTCAGGGATATTGAACATGTCATTTCGTCAGTCAATAACCGGTGTGATACTCGCTGGTGGCCGAGGCACTCGAATGGGGGGGCAAGATAAAGGGTTGGTACTTTTATCGGGAAAACCGCTCTATCAACATATTTTAGCACGCTTACAACCCCAAGTTGGCGAAGTACTCATCAATGCAAACCGTAATCAGGCACGTTACAGCGAAAGCCTATTGACCGTCATTTCTGACTTAAATAACCATTTTTCTGGCCCATTAGCAGGAATGCAATCTGCTTTGCACCACGCGACAACTGACTGGTTACTGTTTGTGCCTTGCGATGTTCCCGCTTTTCCTCTCAATTTAGTGGAGAAAATGTTTAATGAGAAAGAAAAACATTTAGCCTGCTACGCTTGTGATGCAGAACGAGAACACCCTACATTTGCTTTATTACACCGTTCACTAAAAACTCAACTCGATGATTACCTTGCAAGAGGTGACCGTAAATTAATGCTATTTATGCATGAAGTTAATGCAAAAGGCGTTATTTTCTCACCTGAGTCTGGTTCATTTGCGAATCTTAATACACTGGAAGATAGCCGTAACTGGGAGCTACAACAAAAAGAATCATGAAGCAAAATACTCTACCCCTACTTGGAATTACCGCTTACAGCGGCACAGGAAAAACAACCCTATTAAAAAAAGTTATTCCTCTGCTCAAGCAGCGTAACGTACGCGTTGGTTTAATTAAACACACTCACCATGACATGGAAGTGGATAAACCAGGCAAAGACAGCTTTGAATTACGCAAAGCTGGTGCTGACCAAACGCTTGTTGCCAGTGAAAAACGCTGGGCACTGATGACTGAAACCCCCGACGCGAATGACATGGATCTACGCTATTTAGCCAGCCGTTTCGATCCCGCTTCATTAGATCTGATCCTCGTTGAAGGATTCAAACATGAGACGATCGACAAAATTGCCTTGTTCCGTTCTGAGGTGGGTAAACCGTTAAACGGCTTAATAGATGACTATGTGGTTGCTGTTGCCAGTAATGAAATCATTGATACTCACGTGCCGCAGTTAGATATCAATAGCCCAGAACAAATTGCTGATTACATTGTGTCTTGGTGGCAAAAAAGTGTCTTGGCAGCAAAAAACAATTAAATAAGCACGATACCGTCATTAGCCATGCAAAAAAGAGATTGGCTGAATTGAGCGTGTGAGTTCACATTTTCATACTTTGCTGTTTGAATAACCCAAAAAGTTTAATTACAGTATTTGAAAATTAAGTTATTGGATTGTTACTGCACTTATTACGCAGGCAAAACCTGATTAGTCAATGAATTGTCATTGTGCTATCAGGTTTTTTTCGTTTCAGGGGAAACAAAATGCAGATCGCAAAAATTTTAAACAACAATGTGGTCGTTGCCCTAAATGAACAACAGCAAGAAATTGTCATCATGGGGCGTGGACTCGCCTTTCAAATGAAGGTTAATGACTTTATCGATCCTAAAAAAATAGAAAAAATCTTTGAGTTACGTAGCCATGAATTAACAAACCGATTAAGTGAATTGTTGAGCCAAATACCGATTTCTGTCATGAAAGTCTGTGACAAGATAATTGAAAATGCGAAAAGTAAACTTGGCAGCCTACATGAAAGCTTATATATCGTTTTAACTGATCACTGTAATTATGCAATTGAAAGGCAACAAAAAGGCCTCGCTATCACTAATACCATGTTATGGGAAATTCAGCGACTTTATCCCAAAGAGTACCAGTTGGGATTAGCGTCACTGGCCTTAATTAAGCAAGATTTAGAGATTGAATTACCCATCGATGAAGCTGGGTTTATCGCGTTACATTTCGTTAATGCACAATTGACGGGTGAAATGCCAATTGTCATGGAAACGATGGAAATCATGAATGAAATCATGAATATCGTAAAATATCACCTACAAATTGAATATCACGAGGACACGCTAAGTTACCAGCGGTTTGTGACTCACTTGAAATTTTTCACCCATCGAATGATGAGCAATGAACCTGTTCCTAATGACGATATTGCAATGCATCTTGTCATCAAAGAAAATTATTCAATTTCTTGGAAATGTGCCGAAAAAGTCAGTACTTTTTTAGCCAAGAAATATCAACGCGACTTAACAGATGAAGAACGAATGTATCTCACCATTCATATAGAGCGTATTAGGAAAGAAAAGTCGTCACATAAATGACAGGAAGTAAGCCTAAAACTATTTATTAATACAAACTAATAAAAACCAGATGGATTGTTACTGCCTTCCGGCAGGCAAAACCTGATTTATACCACTAATCTTATTCGTATTGGTGGTAAGTCAGGTTTTTTTTTGCTTATTTATCAATAGTAATGTGGCTTTCATTATTGAGGTAATAAAGGAATTAATTATGAAATACCAAGCCTTAGCGGAACAAATTATCGAAAACGTTGGAGGAAAAGACAACGTTGTTGATTTAATACATTGCGCAACACGCCTACGCTTTAAACTAAAAGAAAGCCAAAAATCCAATGCAGAGCAATTAAAGCAAAGCCCTGAGATTATTACCGTGGTCGAAAGTGGTGGTCAGTTTCAAGTTGTAATAGGCAATCACGTTAACGAAGTTTTCCAAGCCGTTAACCAATTACTCGATACAACGCCAAATTCAATCAATCAGCGCCCAAAAACAGATGAAAACGCAGTAAAAAAAGATAAAGAAAACCTATTTAGTTACTTTATCGATATCGTTTCTAGCATCTTTACCCCTATTTTAGGCATTATGGCCGCTTCGGGTATTTTAAAAGGGTTGCTATCATTATCAGAAGCATTAGGTTGGTTATCCTCAAGCAGTGGTACTTATCAAATCTGGTTTGCGGCAAGTGACGCTTTATTCTATTTTTTCCCTCTCGTGCTCGGCTATACCGCAGGAAAAAAATTTGGTGGAAGCCCATTTGTTACGATGACGATTGGTGGGGCACTCATTCACCCAATGATGATGAGTGCTTTTCAACAAAGCCTCATTGCTGGCACTCCACCTGAATATTTTTTAGGTATCCCAGTCACTTTTATTAATTATGCGGCTTCTGTTATTCCGATCATTTTCGCTGCTTGGTTAAGCTGCCTGCTTGAGAAGCGACTAAACCAAGTTTTACCTTCAACAATGAAGAATTTCATTACGCCTTTCCTGTGCTTACTCATTATTGTCCCGCTTACTTTCCTTGTTGTTGGGCCTTTAGCAACATGGGTAAGCATGTTAATTGCGGAAAGCTTCCAAGCTATTTATAACTTTGCCCCTGTTATCGCTGGTGCCTTCATGGGTGCAGTTTGGCAAATATGCGTTATTTTCGGCTTACATTGGGGAATTGTCCCAATTGGTATTAATAACTTAAGCGCCCTAGGCCACGATGCGCTGTTCCCTCTACTACTTCCCGCTGTAGCAGGGCAAATTGGCGCCACTTTAGGTGTTTTGTTAGCCACAAAAAATGCAAAAATGAAAATCATGGCGGGCTCTTCAGTCACGGCTGGCTTATTTGGTATCACGGAACCTGCCGTTTATGGTGTTACCCTTCCTCTTCGCCGACCTTTTATTTTTGGCTGTATTGGCGGTGGTGTTGGCGGTGCAATTGTCGGCTATAGCCAAACACTGACATTCTCATTTGGCTTGGTTAATATTTTCACTTTTGCACAGATCATCCCTGAACACGGTATTGATAATACCGTTTGGGGAGCCATTATTGGTACAGCACTCTCTTTCTTATTTGCTGCTACCGCAACCCGTTTTTTTGGTATAAAAAAAGAAGCAATATCTCCTGAAACACCCATTAAAGCGGATATTGCCTCTACACCTCATGAAGCACCTAATGAAGTTCTTGCCCCCCTGAGCGGTGCAGCTATCCCATTAAAAGATACCCCAGATGAAACTTTTGCAAGTGGTTTACTTGGGCAAGGTGCCGCCATTATTCCAAGTACAGGGGAAGTCTATGCGCCATTCGATGGTGAAGTGAGCTCATTATTTAAAACAGGCCATGCATTAGGGCTGTTAAGTCAAAGCGGCATTGAACTGCTCATTCATGTGGGGATCGATACCGTAAAACTAGATGGGCTTCATTTTTCACCTCAAATTAAACAAGGTGATGTATTCAAAGCAGGTGATTTATTGCTGACATTTGACCGAGAAAAAATTCTCGAGGCAGGATATGACTTAACAACCCCTGTCATTGTTAGCAACAGTGATGATTATGCGTCAATCGAGTTTGTTGAACTCAATAAATCAATTCAACGCGGTCAAAAATTTATCACCGTCAACCACAAATAAGGAGCTAGGCATGGTTAAATTTCCAAATTCATTTTTATGGGGTGGCGCAATTGCAGCCAATCAAGCTGAAGGTGCTTATTTAACTGCGGGTAAAGGACTCAGCACATCTGATGTTCTGCCTCATGGCATATTTGGCTCATTAATTGAAAGAACGCCAAATGAGAGTTTTATTAAAGATATTGCCATCGATTTTTATCATCAATATAAAACCGACATCGCACTTTTCGCTGAAATGGGTTTTACCTGCTTACGCACCTCTATTGCATGGAGCCGTATATTTCCACTTGGTGACGAATTAACAGCTAATGAAGAAGGCCTCGCTTTTTATGATAGTTTATTTGATGAAATGGCGAAATATAACATTCAACCTGTTATTACTTTATCCCACTATGAAATGCCCTACCACCTAGTGACACAATATGGCGGTTGGGGAAACCGTAAAACAATTGAATTTTTCGAACGTTATGCGCGTACAGTCTTTGAGCGCTATAAAGATAAAGTCAAACTGTGGCTGACATTCAATGAAATCAATATGTCTTTACATGCACCAATGACTGGCGTAGGCCTGCCTGAAAATAGTTCTCCTTCAGCGGTTTACCAAGCAATTCACCACCAGCTCGTTGCCAGTGCAAGAATCACGAAAGCCTGCCATGACATTATTCCTGATGCCAAAATCGGTAATATGTTATTAGGGGGGCTTGTTTATCCATTAACCTGTAAACCTGATGATGTGTGGGAAACCCTGACGGAAAATCGTAAATGGCTGTTTTTTGGTGATGTACAGTGTAGAGGGCAATACCCAGGCTATATGCTGCGTTATTTTAAAGACCAGCAAATTAATATTACGATAACAGAAGAAGATAAGCGTGATTTACAGCATACCGTGGATTTTATCTCATTCAGTTATTATATGACGGGCTGTGTGACTGCAGATAAAGATGAATATGAGAAAAAACGCGGAAATATTCTCAGCATGGTTCCAAATCCTCATTTAGAAAGTTCAGAGTGGGGATGGCAAATAGATCCCAAAGGGATTAGAACACTTTTAAATTTATTATGGGATAGATACCAAAAACCATTATTTATTGTTGAAAATGGATTAGGCGCTATTGATGAAATAACGCCTGAGGGAGAAATTATTGATGATTATCGTATTCAATATATAAACAACCATTTAGTTCAGATACACGAAGCCATCCAAGATGGTGTAGACATTATGGGCTATACCAGCTGGGGGCCAATCGATATTGTTAGCGCATCCAAAGCTGAAATGTCAAAACGCTATGGTTTTATTTATGTTGACCGTGACAACCAAGGCAATGGCTCTCTCGAAAGAAAACGTAAAAAAAGCTTTTATTGGTATCAAAGTATTATTAAGAGCCAAGGAGAGTTATTACGCTAATAAAATAAACACCTCAATATAATAAAAACCATCTCGGGATAATTTATTTATCTCGAGAGCCCTTAGATTAAAAAAACAACTGCATAAACCCATTATTTACTATTGGGTTAAGGCAAACTATTGCTAATAGGTTATTTCCGACATGAATAAAAAATTATTATTCTCTTTGTTATTTTTAACGTTACCAGCTATCGCGAATGAGCAACAATGGAATGGAACTGTTTTAGGCTTTGAACCCGCCCCTAAAGGAATATTTGGCGATATGTTAGGAATACGTCCTATATTATCCGACCACGGTTTTTCATTTCACAGCAATTATTTGAGCCAAATCGCCTATAATGCAGGGGGTGGCTACAATAATGATAAACATACTGCTTATATCGACCAATTTGCTTTTACATTCACACAAGACCTTGAACGTTGGACAGGTATTCCTGATGCCCGTATTGAAGGAAATATTGTCAATCGAAACCATGAAGACAACCTGACCGTTAAACGCCTGCAAGACCCTCGGGTACCGAATAACGACCTTGCACAAGAAAGCTATGGGGGCGGCTCCATAACACGATTAGGATGGCTTACTTTCGCTCGTAGCTTTGATGACCGCCGATTAACCTGGCGTATTGGTATGATGAACAAAGTACAAGAGTTTGACCAAATTATTCCTTGTGATTTCCAATTACTCAGCCAATGTGGTGGAAAATCAGCTAACGCCCTGACATGGAGTAACTGGAATATTCATACTTGGGGAACAACTGTTAGCTATAAAATCACCCCCGGAATCACCATCAAAACAGGGGTTATGGAGCAAAATCCTCAAGCGACAGATAGAAGCCATGCATGGAGTTGGTCAACCAAAGGCAGTAAAGGCATTTTATTACCTTTAGAAATTGAAAACCGTACTTTCGTCAATGGGTTGCCTGGTGCTTATAACCTGGGATTATTATATACCAATGCCAAACAGCATGATCTGTATAAAGATAAAAGCTACAACAACACATGGTTTGCCTATGGCGGAATGAACCAACAATTAACTCGCCACCAAGACGATGAAAATCGAGGTTTAAGTCTATCTGTTAGTGGTAGTTACCATGATGAGCGCAGTAATTTCATGAATTATGTTGTCTCAAGCTCCCTTCGCTACCGCGGGGCTTTTGATGCCAGACCTGAAGATTGGATTGGCCTCGGAGTTTCCTATATTGAGCTCAGTGACCACTTTGCAAAAAACCAAAAAATACAAAATGAGCAGCTAGGGATCACCGATTATAATGACCCGTTATATCATCCTATTACTTCAAACGCATTAAATGCAGAACTCTATTATCGCTTTAAGCCTGTTCATTGGTTAGAACTCCAACCAAGTATGCAATATTGGCATCAACCGGGTGGTGTCAAAAAAACATCAGATGCATGGGTCTTGGGGCTGAAAACTGTTTTAACGTTTTAAATGATATTACCGTTTATTCTATCTCTATCGATAAAGGGAGCTCCCCACTCCCTTTATCACCAATAAATTAGCATTCCGCTTATTATTTTTTTACTATAGATAGACAAATTATCTTTGCTGTTTTTCTCACTCTATAATATTAAGCAGACAACTTCATGACCCGCACGCAGCGCCTACTCACATTATTGCAGATACTCAAAGAGAATCGCTATCCTATTACGGCAGAAGCACTTTCATCACAACTGCAGGTCAGCGTGCGTTCGATCTATCGGGATATAGAGTCATTACGTGACCAAGGTGCGGAAATTATTGGTGAAGCCGGTATTGGCTACCAATTAAAAACAGGTCTGTTATTACCGCCTTTAACTTTTGATGAAAATGAGCTCGAAGCCTTAATATTAGGTTTGCGTTGGGTAAAAAGTAACACAGATACAGAACTTAAAAACTCGGCAATACGAGCGATAAGTAAGATTAATGCGGTGGTGGCAGGTCATTCACAGAAAATCTTAAATCAAAATACCTTATTTGCCCCAACCACTCATTTCTATGACATTAATGACACAATAGCTAAAGATTTGCGTTTAAGCTTGCGCGAAGAATGCAAAGCTCAAATGACTTACCTAGATGGCCAAAACCAACCTAGCGAACGTATTATTTGGCCAATTGCGATTGGTTATATGAAAGATTCACAAGTGTTGGCCGCTTGGTGTGAATTACGTGAAAGTTACCGCCATTTTCGTTTAGATCGCATTCAGTCTTATCATGCTCTTTCAGATAAACTACCTTATCCCAAAAATTACCTACTAGAGCGCTGGCAAAAAGAAGTATTGTGCGTCTCTCCTGACAATTTCTGACACTCCGCTCCCTTATAGTAAGCACTCAACTTCATATAAGGAAATCACCATGAGCGAACTGGTTCTGTTTACTAATTCAATGTCACGTGGCAATACTGTCGACCTACTTTTAAAAATTTTAGACGTTCCTTACAAACGTATTGAATTAGACTATGGTGCAGATATGCACACAGCTGAATATCTTGCAATTAATCCCATGGCAAAAGTCCCTGCGCTTGTTGATGGTGATGCCGTCGTCACTGAAACCGCTGCAATTTGTTTGTATTTAGCAGATAAGTTTATTGAAAAAGGTTTAGCACCAGCTTTGAATGACCCTAAACGTGCAGATTACTACCGTTGGTTCTTATTTACTGCTGGCCCAATTGAATCTGCCTTTACCATCAATAATTTAGGCATTCAATTAGACGAAGAGCAACAAAAGTCTTCTGGTTTTGGTTCTGTCGAACGCACAATGGCTTGTTTAGAAGTGGGTTTAAACAGCGCGAAACCGTTTATTTGTGGTGAACAATTTACTGCTGTCGATGTGTATGTTGGCGCATTTGTGATGTTTTTAGTCAAATACCAAGTCATGGAAACCACCCCTGCGATGCAAAAATACCTTGATAGCTTAGCGACCATCCCCGCAATTACAGAACTGTTGGCGAAATAATGCAAAAAAAAGCTAAGTTCATTCGAACTTAGCTTTTAATTTAAATAACCAAGACTTAACGCATGGTCACAAATTCTTCTGCCGCTGTTGGGTGAATAGCAACAGTATTATCAAAGTCTTTTTTGGTTGCACCCATTTTTAATGCAACTGCGAAACCTTGTAACATTTCATCCATACCAAAACCAATACCATGGATACCGACGATTTTTTCATCGTCGCCAACACAAACTAGCTTCATGCGGCAAGGCTGACGGTGCGAAGTAACCGCGGTGTACATTGCTGTGAAAGATGACTTATAACATTTAACTTTATCCGCGCCATATTTTTCAATCGCTTCTGGTTCAGTTAAACCAACAGTGCCAATTGGTGGGTGTGAAAACACCACAGTTGGAATATTACTGTAATCTAAGTGCTCATCCGGTTTATTATTAAATAAACGCTCAGATAAACGACGACCAGCCGCAACCGCAACTGGGGTTAATTCAACCGCTCCAGTGTTATCACCCACCGCGTAGACACCCGGTACATTGGTGTTCTGGTATTTATCAACCTTGATATAGCCTTTTTCATTCAGTGCGACACCTGTGGCTTCAATATTCAGGTTATCAGTCATTGGTTCACGGCCAATTGCCCAAATTAATGCATCTACTGTTTGTTCTTGGCCATTTTCCAATTTTAATGTCAGTGAACCATCTGCATTTTTCACGACTTCTTTTGGAATTGATTCTGTGTGCAGTTTTGGACCTTCCGTATTCATGACTTCCACTAATGTTTCAACAATAAGTGGGTCAAATGAACGTAACGGGGCATGTTTACGCACGAATAAATGCGCCTCTGCACCTAAACCATTTAATACACCAGCGAGTTCAACGGCAATATAACCGGCTCCCACAACCGCAACACGTTTTGGCAAGGCTTCAAGTTCAAAGAAACCGTCAGAAGTCATCCCGTATTGTGCCCCTGGGATAGCAGGGATCACCGGGCGACCACCTGTCGCAATCAAAATATGGTCGGCCGTATAGGTTTCACCATTCACTTCAACAGTATGCGCATCAATAAAACGCGCAAACCCATTGATAACATCAACTTTATTATTACCTAAGACACGGTCATAAGATTGGTGAATGCGGTCAATGTAAGCAGTACGGCTATCAATCAATGTTTTCCAGTCAAAACGATTAATTGTCGCATCAAAACCATAATCAGGGCCATAATTGCGAATAGCTTCAGAAATTTGTGCCGCATGCCACATTACCTTTTTAGGTACGCAACCCACGTTAACACAAGTCCCACCTAATGCTTTCGCCTCAATTAAGGCACATTTTTGCCCATACATTGCTGCACGGTTCATCGACGCAATACCACCGCTTCCGCCACCAATTGCGATATAGTCGTAATGTTTGCTCATAATTTGGTTATTCCCATTGATTGAATGATTTATGAATGCATTTTCTCGCATCATGCTATTGATTGTCATGGCATAAATAGCGCTTTACGATAGATAACACCTGTTAATTTAATTGGCATTATCTATCAAAAATATAGGTTACTCTGGCACAATCCAGTCAACTAACGTATGTCCAGTGCCTTCTGGGACGAGTGTTTTATGTAACCACGGCAGCACATTCTTCATTTGCTGCTCAAGTTTCCAAGGTGGGTTGATCACTATCATACCAGACGCTGTCATTCCACGTTGGTCGCTATCAGGGCGTACCGCCAATTCAATTTGCAGTATTCTACGAATACCCGTTGCTTCTAATTGATTGACCATACGCTTAATTTGTTGACGTAATACAACAGGATACCAAATTGCATAAGTTCCTGTTGCGAAGCGTTTATAGCCTTCTACCACCCCTTTCACGACCGCTTCATAATCCGTCTTCATTTCATAAGGAGGATCCATCAGTGCAAAGCCACGTCGGCTCTGTGGGGGTAATTTCGATTTCAGCTGTTGATATCCATCTTCCTTGAAAACTTGTGCGCGGTTATCCCGTGAAAATTCGGTGCGCAATAATGGATAATCGCTCGAATGTAATTCAGTTAATACCAGTTTATCGTGTTCACGTAATAGATATTTTGCTAATAATGGTGAACCTGGGTAATAGCGTAAACGCCCATTATCATTCAATTGGCGCACAATATTCATGTACGGCAATAATTCCTCAGGCAAATCAGGTTGCTCCCAAATACGCGCAATCCCTTCAAGATATTCACCTGTTTTTTCTGCATGCTCCCCCGTTAATTGATAACGGCCAGCACCTGAGTGCGTATCTATATACAGAAACGGTTTTTCTTTCTCTTTCAGAGATTCAATGATCAAGCTCTGTACTGTGTGTTTTAACACATCAGCATGGTTGCCTGCGTGAAAGCTGTGACGATAACTTAACATGTAACGTTTATTTCCTGAGGAAATTCAATATTAGCCACTAGGATGACTATTATTAAATAGATTCTTTAAAGATAGCCTTTTTGAACAAAAAATAGACCGGATTTATTCTTCCGCCCCATTATAGCTAAATTTGGCTACAAATGTCATAACCATAGTCACGCTAAAATTCACATGACTGAAAAGAAACAAAACGCTATCCTAAACACAAATACCAAAACAAACAGAGGTAAATGATGAATAAACTACTCCTTACAACTAGTATTTGTATTGCTTTTTTTACTAGTGCATCAGTAATGGCAGCAAAAACACAAAATGGCTGCGAAATAAAAAAACAACGCATTGAAGAGCAAATTAATTACGCTAAACAACATGGAAATCAACATCGAGTTAGAGGATTAGAAGAAGCACTAGATAATGTGAATCGTTATTGCACACCAGAATCTTTATACCGTGATAGCCAAAAAGCGGTGGATGAAAAGACAGAAAAAGTGCAAGAGCGAGAGGCTGAGCTACAGGAAGAAAAATTAAAAGGTGATGACAGCGACAAAATTAAAAAACGTGAAAGAAAACTCGCAGAAGCTCAAGCTGAATTAAAAGAAGCCCAAGCTGAACTGCAAGTTTATAAAGATGCGCTTTAATTTCTAACGTCCCTTTTTCTCTGATTAATTAACCAGTTGCTTTGACTTTAAACAAACGTTCCAATGACTATTCATCTCTTAAAATAGTCATTGGGATGAAGTTACTGGCCAATTTAAGCTATAGTATTATGCATATCATTCATTTATAGGCATTAAATAGGTCGAAAAGTCAGACAATTTTTAGTTGCGGGAAAAGGGGATTAAATGTCGAATACGCAGGAAGAAGAACAAAAAGATACCAATAAACTGAAAGCGACACTGAATAGAAGCATTGATGGCAGTAAAAAAGCAGTGACCTTCTCAATGCGAGTTGTGGACTTTATTTGTGCAATTCCTTTTATTGCTCATATCATTCGTACCGTGCAACGCTTTAACGACCGAATGGGGAACCAGTTTGGGGCTGCAATTACCTATTTCTCCTTTCTCTCTTTAATTCCTGTTTTAATGTTTTCATTCGCCGCTGCCGGTTTTGTATTAGCCAGTAATCCTGAATTACTTGAAAAATTAGTTCGTGGAATTTCTGCAAATATTACTGACCCTACGCTCGCAAATACATTAGAAAGAACAATAGATACCGCAATACGTCAACGTACGACAGTGGGGCTGACAGGGTTAGCTTTAGCGGTATACTCAGGGGTTAATTGGGTTAATAACTTACGTTTAGCTATTTTGGCGCAATCACGCCCTGTGTGGGAGCGCAATGAAGATGAACATGAAAATATTATCTTCCGCTATATTCGCGACTTCTTTGCTTTAATTGGCCTACTTATTGCCTTAATTGTGACAATTACGCTTACCTCTGTTGCTGGCTCTGCACAAGCGACGATTGTCAGTACACTTGGGTTAGATGGTATAGAATGGCTTAAACCTGCTTGGACACTGATTGGCTTAACAATATCAATTACAGCTAATTTCCTGTTATTTTTATGGATTTTTTGGATCCTACCTCGCATGCAACATCGCCGTAAGTCACTCTTTAAAGGAACATTACTGGCTGCCATTGGGTTTGAAATCATTAAATCCATCATGACCTGGATTTTGCCTAACCTTGCTTCATCGCCTTCTGGAGCCGCATTTGGTTCAGTGCTTGGGCTAATGGCATTCTTCTACTTCTTTGCGCGTTTAACCTTATTTTGTGCAGCTTGGATAGCGACTGATGAACCAAAAGGTTCATTGGATAACGAAATGATTAAATAACAACTTGTTGGGGCGGTAAGACAAACCGCCCTACCACCGTTTAAAGCGAGCGTTTCATTTCTTCGGCCAACGTTCTAACCAATAAAGACGCTGACATCTCGCGAGCTTTCGCCACATTCTGCCCCGCCCAATACGCCGCAAACTCATCACTACCTGATTTTATTGCCGCTGCATTGAGCTGCTTACCAATATCATAAACCAATGGATAATCAGGTAATTGACTTGTCTCATAGCCGTTACCTGCTCGAATAAATTGATTAATAATCCCTCTCGCTGGGCGCCCTGAAATTGCAGACGTTAGTTGAGTGTGATCCGCTGTTTGCTGCTTGACCTTAGCCCGATAGCCTGTATTCGCGGCAGATTCAGGGCAAAGCAAAAATGCAGTGCCCAATTGAGCGGCAGCTGCACCGCAGTCTAAAGCCATATTAATACCTTGCCCATCCATCATGCCACCAGCTGCAATCACTGGTAAATCAATATGTTGAGATATTAATGTCACTAATTCATAAGTGGTCAGTTCTTCATCTAAAGCCTGCAAATCAAATATGCCTCGATGCCCTCCCGCTTCAATACCTTGTGCGACAACAGCATCAATTCCAGCCAATTCAACTTGTTGTGCTTCTTGTAAATTCGTTGCCGTCGCCATGGTATAAATACCATGCTGTTTCAATTGCTGGACTACCTTGATGGATGGAATATTAAAATGAAAACTCACTACTGCAGGTTTTGTTTCAAGTAACATAGATAACATTTCTGAGTTATCTAAAAAAGTGTCATAAATTTCATTGAGATAGGAAGGTGGAGTCTCATTAAATTGAGCAAAATAAGGCGCCAAATACTGGCTCCATGCCAGTTCATTATCAGGATGACGTTTCGCAGGTAAATGGCAGAATAAATTGACATTGAATGCTTTACTTGTCAGTGCTTGCGTTTGAGTAATCAATTGGCGAGCTTGTTCCACTGAATTTGCACCTAGGCCTAGTGAGCCAAGCCCGCCCGCCTCTGAAACTGCAGCGGCTAGCGCTGGGGTGGAAACTCCTGCCATCGGAGCTTGTATAATGGGATAACGCAAGCCTAACCGTTGTAGAAATGTATTCGAGTTGTTCATGCTATTTCCTTTACATCAATATCTGGGTACATTTTATGTTCTTATATTGAGAACAAACATAGCACCAAATTTATATAAAAAGAAAAAACACTTACCATAGTATGGATGCCATATTACTACTTTCAGCGCATGTAAAGCGTACATTGGTTCGTATGAATATGATTAAGATGGCATGTATCCTCATCTTAATCATTTAATAATGAGATTATTATGACCACCTCTATTCAACAACTCGAAAATTTAACTTGTGGTGTCGTCCTTTACTACCATAATCAACCCCAAAATAGCGTGGGAACCTTCTGCGCTAGAGGAGCAGATCTTGAAGGTATACCCCTCTCTGTTGATACACCGCTGCGAATTGCCAGTAATACAAAGACATTTACTGCGGCTGCAATTTTACGTCTTGCTGAAATGGGGAAACTTAGTATTTATGATGCAATATCTGAATATATTGACCCACAATATAATGCGCTACTCAGTACCCAATATAACACTCACACTATCACCATTCGCCATTTACTGGAGCACAGCAGCGGCCTACTAGACCATGCTGATGGTGACTACCTCAAAGCCGTTCTTAAGCAGCCTAATTATGTTTGGAGCCGAACAGAGCAAGTCGAAATGTACATGCGTAAACAATTTCCAACGTTTTCGCCTTCTAAATCCTTTATTTATTCAGATACGGGTTATATTTTGCTCGGTAATATTATTGAACGAATTACGGGACAATCTCTTGGCCTAGCTGTTAGGGAGCTTTTGCATTTCGACTCTATTGGTCTTGAAAGCGCATATTGGGAGTCATTAGAACAACCACCGGAAATCGCGACACCACGGGCTCGTCAATATTTAGGTAAATGGGATGGCACACATATTCATGCCTCCATGGATGCCTATGGCGGTGGTGGTTTAGTTATGTCCTCGAAACAAATGGCGATATTTCTAGAAGCGCTGTTTGAGGGAAATATTTTTTCATCACCAAATACGCTAGAGACTATGCTAAGTATGGGTTCTCACGATGGCGCAGAAAATTATAGATTGGGCATCATGGTAAATGTTGTCAATGGCATCACCCTGTATTCCCATTTAGGTTTTTGGGGCTCTGTAGCCTATTACGCACCAAAAGCAAAAATCAGTGCGGCGGGGTTTGTTGATGACAGAGAGTCACGAGAGACGCTGATCCACGTTATTGAATCGCTATTAAGCCAACAACATGAAATGAAAAGATAACCACTGGATATTCAATGGCTATCTTTTCATATAACTATCTTTTCATATTTATTGTGCAGTAGATTTTTCTTCTACAGGTGAAGCAGGTGCGGCTTCTGTTGATACTGGCGCTGCAATCTGAGGCCATAGCACTTTGGTAAATTTCTGGCGAATTTGTTCCGCATCCATCAATTGCTTATCTTTTGGCTGCGCTAATACAAAAGCAGCTTCTTGAGATAATAACCTGCGGGCTTCCATATTAACGTGTTCAAGGCTCTGTGACGCCAAGAAGGCTTGCCTTAACCGCTGATACTGTTCAGGAGCGATATCAACGACCCCATTTTGTTGGGAAATCAAACGTTGGCTAATCAGAACGTCGGTACTCGTACGCGCATAAGCGGCAAACAACTGCGATAACTGCACCTGTTTCTCTTTGAGCATGTCGTCAAATAACTCAGCCGCAATACCATTTTGGTTAATTGATGCAAGCTCACTCGCGACAATGTCTGTCACCGCTGCCATTTTTTCAGGCGCTGCCGTGACCGTTAATGTACAACTGGCTTTTTGATATTGCACACGACAATCTAACCCCGGAACGACTTCCCCTTGATTAAATTTTTGATTGAACGCTTTTTGCAAGGAGCGATAAACTGCTTCACGCGCTAAGTCACTGGACCAATAACGCAGTAAGACATTTGAGTCTTTAATGGGTAGCCAATCAATATCCCAAATTAATGAAAGCGTGTCCTGTGCAGGTTGTTCCTGCAAGATATCAATAGATTGTGGTTTTACTGACGATAACACGGCAACAGAAACCGGTTCAGAGCGCCGACCTTCTAATGAAGAGAAATTTTGTGAAATTGAATCAGATAACATTCGAGCATCCACATGGCCCGCGACATACAATGTCATGACATCCGGTGTATACCATTTTTGATAAAAAGAATTCACACTTTCAAGCGCCACAGCACCATTCGGTTTTTGGCCTGGGTCGTACCCCATCATTGTTGATCCCTTTAAACGCGCTCGCCAAACGGGATCGTTGGCATTTAAAGGCAGTGTTGCAACTGGGACATTTTGTGCCGTCAAACCATTATGCAATGTCGTTTCTGTATACTCAGCACCTGCAACAGAAGTTGCTAACCAACTTAGCGCTTGCTTGATTAGGTCTGGGCGATTATTGGGTAAACTTAAGCTATAAATAGTGTAGTCATAGGAAACAACAGCGGGTGGAATTGGCATGTCAGGGTCTGCTGCCTGACGCCAGAATTCTTGTAATGTTGCAGTTGGAAACGCTTCTGTTTGATGAAACAACGCCATTTTAGGAATGAGGTAACTGTATCCTTTCTCGCTCGCTTTTTCTGTTAATGAGCCTGTTTTAATTGCTAACCTGAGCTGGATACGGTCATTTGGACGTTGTGGTGTTTGTAATAATTGCCAGCTAAAGCCATTTTCTAGCTTCCCTTGCTGCCATGCTGGATCGGGTTGTAAGGACTCAGCCCCCGCTAAATGCGCGACGGAGAATAATACAACACCAATGATATACCGAACTTTCAAGCCCTGCATGTAAACCCCTATGTGTTTTATATCTTTATATTTAACCGCGAATAACGACAGATAAATTAACGAAAAACGCGAACTTATCGGGTTAAACGATATAGTTTGGCTTTATTCCATTTTTCATTGTCACCACTATAACGATATTAGACCATAAAGCTGAGTTCATGTTCATGGCTTAGTCTGATTTTTGCTGTTTTCTTTGACGATTATACCCTTTTGCAAGTAAACCGAGCTCATCGTCACGATGATATTCAGACACAGTAATTTGATTAACTTCAGAATTTGTCTGTAATTCAATTGCGATTTTACGCAGTGGCCTTATTATCATTCGGCTGACACACCACGTCATTCCAATAGCAATAATGAGCACCAACAGCAAATAAGTGGTTGTCATCAATGCGAGTGTGTTTAGCGCGAACCGATAAACACGGTTAGGGTCAACCTGTAATGTTAAATACCCTTGAGGCTTCGCTTGCAACACAACATTGCCGTATGCATACAGCGGCACGGTCATTTCGACAGGTATCCCCACAAAATGCGTTACCCAATCAGGTATCGGCTTAGGCGTTGCAAAGCTTAGATTCATTACCGTTGTGCCATCAACCGTAATAATCGCATTTCCCATAATGCCTGATGTTTTTAAGCTTATCAGTAGCCGTTTGACTTCGTTAAGGTCAGAACTTAACAATGAATCTGTTAATGGTTCTTGAATTTGCACTACAGCGTTACTAAGTTGGTCTAAATAATCTTGCTTACGTTGGTCAACTAAATAGCTGAATTGAATAGCTAAAAAAAGCGCAAGTGATAGCAACGTAATCATAAAGAATACGACCATACTTTTTAATGTTAGTGAGCGTTGGACTCGGGTATTCATTTGGCCACAACCTTTCTAATCAAGCAGCTTTTTTAAAGAAAACGGAAACGTCAGCCAGTATACTTGATTTTATCTGCAAAAGAGTAGCTTAAAAAGAAAGATTGGGTATTTAGGACAAACAACACGTTAAAATAGCTTAAAGGCACACTTGAATAAAAAACGGTAGAAAATCAGCCTTTTCTACCGTTTCACACATTAACTCATAACAATCGTCTGTTTTTTATCTTCATCAACCGCAAAGCACGCAACCAACTGTTGGTTATATTCCTTCAGTGTTGGCTGGAATTGCGTACACTGACCGAATGCTCTACGACAACGCGCTGCAAATGCGCACCCCGGCGGCGGGTTCAAAGGGCTTGGCAACTCTCCCGTTAACTTAATACGTTCGCGCCGAGCATCTGGGTTCAATCTCGGTGTAGCGGATAATAACGCTTGGGTATAAGGGTGAAGAGGGTTATTAAAAATCTGCTCTTTTGTCCCTTTCTCCACACAGCGGCCTAAATACATCACCATGACTTCATCAGCAATATGCTCTACCACCGATAAATCGTGTGAAATAAAGACATAAGACAAACCTAAATCTTGCTGTAAATCCATCATCAGATTTAATACTTGAGCACGAACAGACACATCCAGTGCGGAAACGGGTTCATCTGCAACCACGATATCAGGGTCAAGCATTAAACCACGAGCTATCGCGATACGTTGACGTTGGCCACCAGAAAACATATGGGGGTATCGGCTATAGTGCTCTGTTTTCAAACCCACTTTAGCCATCATGGATAATACTTTTTCTTTGCGTTGCTCTTTCGATAACGAAGTATTAATCAATAGCGGCTCTTCCAAAATTTGCCCCACCTTTTTACGTGGGTTCAGCGAGCCATAAGGGTTTTGAAACACAATTTGGATTTTTTGGCGACGCAATTTCTCTGCAGACTTATCTTTTACTAACAAGTCTTGGTCTTGATAATACAACTCACCTTCAGAAGGTTGCTCAATCATGGTTAATAAACGACCCAATGTCGATTTACCACAACCGGACTCCCCAACCACTGCTAGTGTTTTACCTCTTTCTAGTTCAAAAGAGACTCCATCCAATGCTTTTAAGGTTTTCTCAGCAGCAAAAACCCCTCTTTTGACAGAATAATATTTTTTCAAATCCACCGCTTTGAGCAATGGAGTGTGTTGTTTGTCACTCATAGTGTTGGCCTCCCCATATCATCCAGCGGCATATGGCATTTGACTTGGCGATCACCAACGGTTTGTAACATTGGCTCTTCTTGACGGCATATCTCCGTTGCATACGGACAACGTGGGTTTAATAAACAGCCCACTGGCCTATCGTATTTTCCCGGTACCACACCAGGAAGCGAGGCTAAACGGGACTTATTCGTCGCAAATTCCGGCAAGGCACGTAATAGTGCTTGTGTATAAGGATGGCGTGGATGTTTAAAAATATCACTTGCTTTGGCGGACTCAACCACCTGCCCCGCATACATCACAATAATATGATGTGCAGCTTCTGCCACTAAAGCGAGGTCATGAGTGATAAGCACTAATGCCATATTTTCTTGTTGCTGCAATTCCAACAACAATTCAATGATTTGGGCCTGAATAGTGACATCTAGCGCTGTTGTCGGCTCATCTGCAATCAATAATTTAGGTCGACATGCGATCGCCATAGCAATCATCACACGCTGGCTCATTCCTCCTGACAACTGGTGAGGATACACATCTAAACGTGATTGTGGGTCAGGGATCCCCACCATATCTAACAGGTCGATAGCCCGCTGTTTGCGTGTACTTTTGCTCCCGCCTTGATGCACTTTCAATGCTTCAATGATCTGATACCCCACGGTAAAACAAGGGTTTAAACTGGTCATCGGATCTTGGAAAATCATCGCAACATCGGCACCAACAATCTGCCTGCGTTCTTTTTCAGGGATCGACAGCAAATCACGTCCATCAAATTTTAATGAATCTGCCATTACTTTCCCGGGGTAATCGATCAACCCCATAATCGCGAGTGAACTCACCGATTTACCTGAACCCGACTCACCAACAATACCAACGACCTGGCCTTTATCAACGCTATAGCTGATGCGGTCAACGGCGCGAAACGGTGCTTTTTCGTCTCCGAAATGTACCGAAAGTTGTTCTACATTTAACAATGCCATTTGGTTACCTCATCACTGCTTGAGTTTTGGATCAAATGCATCACGTAACCCATCACCCATCAGGTTGAACGCAAGCACCGTCAATAAAATTGCTAATCCAGGAAAAGTCACTACCCACCATGCGCTTTGTGCAAATTGCAACACATCAGACAGCATCGTTCCCCATTCAGGAGTCGGTGGCTGTGCGCCCATTCCGAGGAAACCCAAAGCAGCCATATCTAAAATGGCATTCGAAAAACCTAAAGAGGCCTGTACAATCAAAGGTGCCAAACAGTTAGGCAAAATATTGACAAACATTTGACGAGCCGCTCCTGCACCCGCAACTCGGGAGGCAGTGACATAATCACGGTTGACTTCCACCAGTACTGCCGCACGCGTCAGCCTGATATAATGTGGCAAGGCAACAAACGTCAAAGCAATAGAAGCGTTAACAATGGACGGGCCGAAAATGGCCACCAGCACCAATGCTAATAATAGGCTCGGTAATGCCAGCATGATGTCAACAACTCGCATAATTAATGCGTCAACGACACCGCCAAAATAACCAGCGATTACTCCGATGGTAACACCCGCAATTAGTGATAATACGACCACCAAGCAGCCAACTAACAGCGATAAACGAGCGCCATACATTAAGCGAGAGAGTAAATCACGCCCAATATCATCAGTTCCTAAAATAAATTGCCAACTTCCCCCGTCCTGCCAAACAGGTGGAACAAGTAAAAAATCACGAAATTGTTCATCTGGGGCATGCGGAGCTAATACTCCCGCAAAAATCGCAATCAGCACCATCAGGATAATGTAGAACATCCCGACAACGGCCCCTTTGTTACGTTTAAAATAGTGCCAAAACTCTTGTAATGGTGTCATCGGCTGCGGGGCGCTGACAACAGTTGGCTCAGTAGATTGAGACATTTAGCGCTCCTTATTTCTTATGGCGAATACGTGGGTTTACAATGCCATACAGCACGTCGACCACTAAGTTTACGAGGATGATCAGTGTAGCAACCAGCAGGACGCCCCCTTGTACTACAGGGTAGTCACGGCGCTGTAGTCCTTCGATTAACCAGCGTCCTAACCCAGGCCATGAGAAAATAGTTTCTGTTAAAATAGCCCCTGCTAGCATCACCCCAACCTGTAAGCCAATTACCGTGACCACTGGTAATAATGCGTTGCGTAATGCGTGAATTAAAATGACGCGCGCGCGGCCAAGACCTTTGGCACGAGCAGTCCGAATATAGTCTTCTCCCAATACTTCCAACATTGACGAGCGAGTCATGCGCACAATAACGGCTAATGGGATCGTACCTAAAACAATAGAAGGCAATATTAAGTGCTCTACTGCATCAATAAAGTCACCATCCTCCCCCCAAATTAGGGTATCAATTAGCATAAAACCGGTCAGAGGCTGGGAGTCATCAAGAAAAACGGTGTCACTGACTCGGCCGGCTACTGGAGTGAGGTCTAACTGCACCGACACTAGCATGATGAGCATGATCCCCCACCAGAAGATAGGCATTGAGTAACCCGTTAAAGAAAGGCCGATTGCAGTATGGTCAAAAATTGACCCACGTTTTACTGCCGCTAAAACCCCAACAGGGATCCCAACAGAAACCGCAAAAATCATGGCGCAAGTGGCCAGTTCGACGGTCGCTAAAAAACGAGGTAAAAACTCTTCCCACACACCAATACGGCTTTTTAGGGAAATCCCTAAATCACCATGAAATATCCCATTGATGTAATGGAGATATTGCTTCCAAAGTGGCTGATCAAGCCCTAGTTCAGCCATTAAATAAGCATGCCTTTCAGGGGATAATCCCCTTTCACCTGCCATGATCATCACCGGGTCACCCGGGATCATGTGGACAAAAGCAAAGGTTAATAATGTAATACCGATAAACGTGGGGATCACAAGCCCCAATCGTCGGAGGATAAATTGCAACATATCCTGAATCTCTTTAATAATGCCGTTGACGGCTCTTAGTCCGTTTGGCTACTCAGAAAATCGCTTTTCCGGGTGCTCACAAACAACTTAACTTTTCCGCTTCTTCTAGAGAAGAAAACGCCCTCCGCTCTAAACCAGCAACGAAGGGCATAGACAGATTAGATACGATTACTTCTCAATATCGACGTTTTCGAAGTGGTGTTTGCCTAGTGGGTCAACCACATAGCCTTTGACTTCTTTACGTACCGGCTCAAACACCGTGGAGTGTGCAATGATGAGGGCTGGTGCCTGTTCATTCATCACAACTTGCGCTTGCTTGTACAGTTCAACTCGTTTGTCGTGATCTGCTGTTTGGCGTGCTGGTTGGATCAAGTTCTCAAAGCTTTCATTACACCATTTTGAGTAGTTAGAACCTTGCTCTTTTGCTGCACAGCTAAATAAGGTTGCAAAGAAGTTATCAGGGTCCCCATTGTCACCCGTCCAACCCATCATTACCGTTTGTGGCTCGCCATCTTTCGCACGTTTGAGGTATTCGCCCCACTCATAGCTGACAACCTTTGATTTAACGCCAACTTTAGCCCAGTCTGCTTGGATCATTTCAGCCATACGGCGTGCATTTGGGTTATATGGTCGTTGAACAGGCATCGCCCACAAGTCAATTTCAAAGCCATTCGGGAAGCCTGCTTCTGCTAATAGGGCTTTTGCTTTTTCAGGGTTATATTCGTAGTCGTTTACAGCGTCGTTATAGCCCCACATTGTCGGCGGGATCAGGTTTTTCGCTTTTTGGCCTGCACCTTGATAAACCGCTTCAATAATTGCATCTTTGTTCACCGCCATAGACAGCGCTTGGCGAACTTTTTGATTATCTAACGGTTTTTTCTCGACATTATAAGAGAGGTAACCGACGTTTAGGCCTGGTTGCTCCATTAACGTAATGTCTTTATCTTGCTTCATACGCTCTAAATCAGCCGGATTTGGATATGGCATGACTTGGCATTCATTTTTCTGCAGTTTTGCATAACGAACGGAAGCATCTGGCGTGATAGAGAAGACTAAACGGTCAAGTTTAGGTTTTGTGCCCCAATATTGGTCGTTGGCTTTATAAAGAATACGGGAGTCTTTCTGATACTGTTGCAGAACAAATGGGCCTGTTCCAATTGGGTTTAAGTCTACTTTTTCTGGCGTACCCGCTTTCAACATCTGGTCTGCATATTCAGCAGAAAGAATGGATGCGAAATCCATTGCCATATCCGCTAAGAATGGAGATTCAGGACGAGTTAACGTAATTTTTACTGTGTTATCATCGACTTTTTCAACTTTATCGATAATTTTATCCATATCCATTCCCATAAAGTATTCATAGCTGCCACCTGAAACTTTATGGTATGGGTGATTTGCATCTTTTTGACGCATAAATGTATAGATTACATCGTCCGCATTCAAATCACGGCTTGGCTTAAATTCTTTATTCGAGTGCCATTTGACACCTTTACGTAGATGGAAAGTATATTCTTTACCATCATCACTCACTTCCCAGCTTTCCGCTAGGCCCGGTTCGATTTCCGTCGTTCCTAATTTGAATTCCACTAAGCGGTTATACAGTGGAATTGAACTTGCATCATAGGTTGTTCCTGACGTGAACAACTGTGGGTTAAAGCCCTCAGGGGAGCCTTCTGAACAATAAACTAACGTTTTTGCCTGTACTGATGCTGATACTGCTAATGCTGCCAATGTAAGCCCTACAGTCAGTAGACCTGTCTTTTTAATAGAGCGCATCTGTATGCTCCTATGGTGTTCATGTTGTTTTGCTTGATGCCTAAATCCGTCATAAAAGCGACAGATGTAGTATCTGTATTTTTTGTTATTCATTGTGCAATTAATCAACTGTTACTCACTTCGTCAATAGCCACATTTATGACTCACCCACAATCTATGTAACATATTAGAAACAATTAGCACTGCAATTTAGCTTAAAATTTCACAGTAGAGGACAAGATGTAGGCGTTATAACCATATAATCAATAGTGAATAGGGTTTTATGTTGAGGTTATTTATTTTTATATTTGTGATTAAGTGCTGAATTACTGAACGAATATAGTGCTTTTATTGGTGTAGTGCGAAATAAAACACTAAAGAGAATTGATATGGAAATTATTTTAGTATGTAATAATTTAGTTTGTTTTATAAGCAAATAAAAAACATTCAGCTGACTATGCTAAACAAAATTTTAACCAACTGATAACTTAAAGAATAAAATAACACTGATAAGGGTTTGTATTCTATTTGCCCAAATACAGAATATGCTTTAATACCAACGATAAAAGCTACAATTACCTAGTATTAATTCGGTCATTCCTCAATGATGCAATTGTCTATCTTAACCCTATGATTTAACTAATAATGAAACCTTACCTGAAGACCCGTACTCATTGAATTCACCAACAGCTGATCAGTTTGCCAAATTGGAGTCTCCGTAAATAAATGATATGACAAACGCCCTATTTGGCCTTTAGCTCCGACTCTACCACCCAGCAATAGATTTTCTTTCCAAAAGGTCCCCCTATCATTTGATGTTGTTCCTAAACCTAACGAGGTATATAAAGCCATATATGGCCATGGGCTCTGCCAGAGGACCTCACTTTGTAGCTTTAAACTATTATCTCCCATATCAAAGGACTCGGCTCCTCCAATAAAACCGCTAACGCCTCCAAAACCAATAAATGACTCTTGCTCTAATAAAACATCTAACTTATCACGACTTAGTTGCACATCAAGTTGGCTTTCATATTGAAAAGGAGAGGCCACCCTCATTGCAGAAGCCGAAACTTGTAAAACCTGTGGCTTATTTAAACCTGTAACTTGCTGTGCATTTGCACCAAACCAGCTAGTTCCTTGTTTATACTTTAATGCAATTAAAGCGCTACCCTGTAAGAAGTTAACCTGATGAGTCAGCTCACCAATAATGTAATGAGCCAAACGTTGTTGTGTTTGTAAGTGTAGGTTGGACAAAAACGTGTCGCTCCTTTGGCTTTCAGACCCTAGGCTTAATGAAGTCATCGCGTTTTCTGTTCGCTTTAATAAATACTCGGCTTGTAATAATAAGAAACTGTTATGCTGCTTCAGTGGTAGAACAACATCATTGCTGGCAATGACCGTTTTATTTTTCTGGTATCCACTCAATATTGAAAACAACCAGTATTGATAAGGAAGAGAATAAAACAGCATGGCTGATTTGACTTCGGTTTCTTCGGTGTTACTAAATTGACGGCTAATATTTGAATATAAAAAATCATTTAATAACAAAGGATTAGCAACCATAAAAGTATGGCCAACTGTATTTGTATTGCCTACCTGATGGGCCATTGAGTGTGACTCAAAGGAGAGAGTACCTTGAAATTCGCGCCGATGCTGGCCTAGCACTATAATTTGAGTGGCGTTTTCATGCTTATCATCTGCAATTAATTTGACTTGAAAAGGGATTAAAGATGCATTTTGTAAGTTGTACAAACCTTGCTCAACTTGTCGCAGATTAAGCGCATCCCCTAGCTGAAAAGGAAATATATGTTGAAGTGATTTATCTTCTGCCTGCTCATGTTGATAAACCACTGAAGAAACTGTTCCTGCTATTATTTTTGCTTGCAGGATACCAAATAGAAAAGTTTGCTCTGGGTAATACAAGTAAGAGGTTAAATAGCCTGCATGAACTAGCTCTGCCGTAATGTCATCCGCATATTTAAGCAAGCCTTGTTCATCAATGCACTGGCCTTCTATCTTTTGCCGCCATCTATTCACTTGGCTACGAGCGATTTCCTTTACTTGCTCAAGCCCAATGAAATGTACTTGATTCATCATGATACAAGTAGAGGGGACTTGGGTAATACCATTTGGAGGCGCTATAGGCGTGCTATAAGCTTTAAAGCCAATAATGGTACAAAAACTGAATAAGAAGCAGCAAAGATGTATCGATAAAACGTTATCAACTTTCATTAACGAGTCCTTGTAATGAAAAAGCGTTTTTACCTAAAACAACATGAGTGAGTCAGCTTATATATCAACAGAGATAGGTTATTGAGTGCAAGCCAAGTTAGTCTGAAATAGTTGGGGTGAAAAATAGGAAGGAGTAAAAACGAAAAAACCCACCTCAATGAGGTGGGTTTTAGAATTTGGTCGGCGAGAGAGGATTCGAACCTCCGACCCACTGGTCCCAAACCAGTTGCGCTACCAAGCTGCGCTACTCGCCGAAAGCGGTGTGAATAATACTGCCAAGAACGGAGGTCGTCAACCCATTTTTCGCCAATTCTGTTCGTTTGCCGATAAAACCACCAAAATGGTAAGGTTTATATGCAAGTCGCTTTATTTAAAGCAAAAAATAAGCACTAAAATATTTTAGTGCTTATTTATCAAACAGGTTAGAGTTTATAAAAATAGCATTAACAACACGCTAATAACTCAATTTTAAGCCTATTGCAGTAAAGAAATATCCGCTACTCTTAAGAATAACTCACGTAACTGGCTTAATAGTGTCAAACGATTAATACGAACCGCTTGGTCTTCATCCATTACCATCACATTTGCAAAGAATTCATCCACGATATCGCGTAAAGAAGCTAATTCAACTAAAGCCTCTTGATAATTCCTTTCTGCAAACATTGGCGCAAGCTTATCTTGTAATACCACAACGTGAGTCGCCAGTTTGACTTCTTCAGGCATTTTTAGAACAGAGGCTAAAACGTTGTCCGCAAGTTTTTCTTCTGATTTGCTCAGAATATTGGAAACACGTTTATTTGCCGCTGCAAGTGCCTGTGCTTCGTCTAATGAACGGAAGTGAGTAACTGCTTTCACTCGCGCATCAAAGTCAGCAGGTTGTGTTGGGTGACGAGCTAATACCGCTTGAATGGTATCGATACTATAGCCTAATTCTTGATACCAAGAACGGAAACGACCAAGCATGAACTCAACAACGTCACTAACCACATTTTCATTGGTTAATTTATCACCGTATAAGCGAGCCGCTTCTTCTGTCATCTCAACGAGATCAAGCTGATAGCCTTTCTCAACAATAATGCGTAAGACACCTAACGCAGCACGGCGCAGAGCAAATGGGTCTTTATCGCCTTTAGGATGTTGGCCGATACCAAAAATCCCCGCAAGCGTGTCCATTTTTTCAGCCAGTGCTAATGCAGCTGAAACGTCAGTCGATGGAAGTGCATCCCCTGAAAAACGCGGTTGGTACTGCTCTTTTAAAGCTAATGCAACATCTTCTGACTCACCATCATGGCGTGCGTAGTGCATTCCCATAACACCTTGAGTGTCTGTGAACTCAAACACCATGTTAGTCATTAAGTCACATTTTGCTAATAGACCAGCTCGTGTTGCATGATTTACATCCGCACCAATTTTGCTCGCAACCCAGCCAGCTAATGCTTCTAAACGGTCTGTTTTATCACGCAATGTACCTAATTGTTTCTGGAACAATACGGTTTCTAAGCGTGGTAAGTTATCTTCCAAACGTTGTTTACGGTCAGTCTTAAAGAAAAATTCGGCATCCGCTAAACGTGGACGTACGACTTTTTCGTTACCTGAAATGATTTGCTGAGGATCAGAAGACTCAATATTGGCCACAAAGATAAAGTTAGGCATTAGCTTGCCAGCCTTATCATAAACTGGGAAATATTTTTGGTCCCCTTTCATGGTGTAAACGAGCGCTTCTGAAGGAACCTCTAAGAATTTCTCTTCAAATTTAGCTGTTAAAACGACTGGCCATTCAACCAATGACGTCACTTCTTCAAGCAAGCTATCCGTTAAGTCAGCTTGGCCACCAAGAGCCTGAGCTGCTTTTTCTGCATCCGCTTTAATCACCGCTTTACGTTCTTCGTAATCCGCCATGACTTTACCGCGTTCACGTAAAATGGCTGGATATTGTTCAGCGTTATCAATAGTAAATTCAGCTTCACCCATAAAGCGGTGGCCACGAATTGTGCGCCCGCTCTTGATACCTAAGATTTCACCATCAATCACATCACTACCTAGCAGTAATGTGACTGTATGAACAGGGCGAACGAATTGGGTATCTTTATCAGCCCAGCGCATTAATTTAGGAATTGGTAGTTTTGCTAGCGCACGGCTAGTCATATCAACCAATAACTCACTAACGGCCTGCCCTTTCACTTGAGCACGATATAGTAGCCATTCGCCTTTATCTGTGGTCAAACGCTCAGCTTGATCAACAGTAATACCACAACCACGAGCCCAGCCTTCAGCGGCTTTAGTCGGTTGGCCATCTGGACCGAATGCCTGGGAGATAGCAGGGCCTCGTTTTTCAACTTCACGGTCTGGCTGTGAAGCCGCTAAATCAGCGACTTTAAATGCTAACCGACGGGGAGCAGCAAACCACGTTACTGCACCATGAGCGATATCAGCACCATCAAGTTCAGCCGTAAAATTTGCAGCAAATGATTCAGCTAATGAACGAAGAGCCTTCGGCGGTAACTCTTCGGTGCCGATTTCCACAAGGAAAGTCTGTTGAGTCATGACAGCCTCTTAGTTCTTATGACACATAGGGAATCCAAGCGCTTCACGAGAAGCATAGTACGCTTCTGCAACCCCTTTAGTTAGGGTACGAATACGTAAAATATAGCGTTGGCGTTCAGTAACAGAAATGGCTTTACGTGCATCTAGTAGGTTGAAAGTGTGAGCCGCTTTCAAGATACGTTCGTATGCAGGTAGTGGAAGTGGCGTTTCCAAAGCCAGCAAGTGTTGAGCTTCTTTTTCATACTCGTCAAAACATTTGAACAGAAAATCAACATTTGCGTATTCGAAGTTATAGGTTGATTGCTCAACTTCGTTTTGATGATAAATATCACCATAGGTGGTTTTACCCAGTGGGCCATCACACCAGACAAGGTCATACACGCTGTCCACGCCTTGAATATACATGGCTAAGCGTTCTAGGCCGTATGTAATTTCACCCGTTACCGGTTTACACTCAAGACCACCGACCTGCTGGAAGTAAGTAAACTGAGTCACTTCCATCCCGTTAAGCCATACTTCCCAACCTAGTCCCCAAGCACCAAGTGTTGGGTTTTCCCAGTTATCTTCAACAAAACGAATGTCGTGAACGGTTGGGTCAACACCTAATTCTTTTAAAGAACCAAGGTATAATTCTTGGATGTTATCGGGTGATGGTTTGATGATCACCTGAAACTGATAATAGTGTTGTAGACGGTTTGGGTTTTCACCATAGCGACCATCAGTAGGTCGACGAGATGGTTGAACATAAGCCGCAGCAATAGGCTCAGGGCCTAATGCACGCAAACACGTCATTGGGTGAGAAGTTCCGGCGCCGACTTCCATGTCCAATGGTTGAACAATGGTACAGCCTTGACGCGCCCAGTAGCCCTGTAATGTCAGGATTAGACCTTGGAAGGTCTTGGTATCAAACTTTTGCATGTTAGATCCGCACGCGATACGTAAAATTTAATGAAAGTACGCCAGTATACCCTTTGACCGCAAGATATACAGCATTGAATATGTCTGTATTTATTCTAAAAATAAAAAAAAATACTTTCACCCCTTTTAAACTGGTTATTTATACAGTATAAATAATTTGTTTTTTGAAACAAGGTTATTGAAACTGTAAAAAGGATGAAAAATGGATACTTCCCTGACACGCTGCCATTGGGTTAATCAAGATCCTGAATATATCGCTTATCACGACCATGAATGGGGTAAACCCACTTATGGCAACTTAGCATTATTTGAAATGCTTTGCCTTGAAGGCCAACAAGCCGGGCTCTCTTGGTACACTATTTTAAAAAAACGCCAAGGATATCGTGACTTATTTCATCATTTCGATCCTACAAAAATCGCATTAATGAGTGAGAATGATGTTGAACGACTTATGCAAGATACTCGAATTATCCGTAACCGACTAAAAATTAATGCGATTATCGCGAATGCAAAAGCCTATTTAGCGATGAAAGACAATGGTGAAGATTTTTCCACTTTTATTTGGCAATTTGTAAATGGTCAACCCATTGTCAATGGTTGGGAAAAACCATCACAAGTCCCTGCGGAAACTGAAATTTCTAAGCTTCTTTCCAAGGCGCTCAAAAAACGTGGGTTTAAATTTGTCGGTTCGATCACTTGTTATGCCTTTATGCAGGCAACTGGCATGATTAATGACCATTTAGTGAATTGTTGCCAATTTAAATAAATTAGTTTTTATCGGTGTAACTTACCAAGGAAAAAGAAAAATAAACCACCAAGGCATTAACATTGCAATATTTTAACTCGATAAATTAGAAACTTTCGATATTTTACATTAAAAAAAGATGTGAATGGGTGGTTGAACTCTGAGAAGTAGCAGAGTATGTTTTAAATTCCATTAACAATCTAATAAATATATGTGAATAAATGCGATGATATTTTCTAAATTTGGTAATAAATTTGCTCAAAATTCAGGTATTTCATTATTAATGAAAGACTTGAATGAAGGCATAAGAACCCCTGGCTCCATTATGTTAGGGGGTGGAAATCCAGCTCATATCCCTGAAATGGATAAATATTTCCAAGATCTATTAGCTGAAATGTGTGCTAATGGCCAATTGACGGACACTTTATGTAATTATGATGGTCCTCAAGGTAAAGATGCCATGTTGAAAGCGCTTGCAGCAACGCTAAAAGCAAAACTAGGTTGGAACATTAGCGCGAAAAATATTGCCCTATCTAACGGCAGCCAGAGCGCTTTTTTCTATCTATTTAACTTGTTAGCCGGTCGCTTTGAAGATGGTATCACCCGTAAAGTCCTCTTCCCTCTTGCCCCTGAATATGTCGGTTACGCGGACTCAGGGCTTGACGATGACTTATTCGTCGCGAACAAACCACAAATTGAATTTTTACCTAATGGCCAATTTAAGTACCGGGTGGACTTCAACACATTAGAAGTTACTGATGACATTGGTGTTATTTGTGTGTCTCGTCCAACAAACCCAACCGGTAATGTCATTACAGATGAAGAAGTTGAGCATTTAGATCAATTAGCTAAACAACATAATATCCCATTATTAATAGATAATGCTTATGGTGTTCCTTTTCCTGGCATTATCTTCAGCGAAGCTACGCCATTTTGGAACGAAAATGTCATTCTTTGTATGAGTTTATCTAAACTTGGTTTACCTGGAACTCGATGCGGCATTATCATCGCTAATGAAGAAATCATTGAAGCCGTTAGTAATATGAATGGTATCATTAGCCTTGCGCCTGGTGGCATAGGCCCCGCCCTTGCTTTAGAAATGCTCAAAAAAGATGATCTTATCTCATTATCTAAGAATATAATTGGCCCTTTTTATAAGCAACGTGTGGAAGAAGCCATCGAAATTATTCGCCGCTATATTCCAGAAGATAAATGTTTGATTCATAAGCCTGAAGGTGCCATTTTCCTTTGGTTATGGTTTAAAGACTTACCAATTAATTGCTTAGAATTATACCAACGCTTAAAGAAACGCGGTGTATTGATGGTTCCTGGCCACTACTTCTTTCCCGGTATCGAACAAGATTGGCCACATGCACATCAATGTATGCGCATGAACTATGTCCCTGAACCAGAAAAAATTGAACAGGGGATCAAGATATTAGCTGAAGAACTAGAAAAAGCTTATCAAGAAGTAACCTGTTAGGTTGCAAAATAACAAAGGGCTTTTAAGCCCTTTAATTGCAATTTTTAGGTAAAAAAAAGCCCTTTCATGTAGAAAGGGCTAAAAATTAGCGAGAACTCCGTAATTGAAATCAAATTAATTTTTCAATACGAATATCATTCAGAACCATTAGAACATCTTTTCTATTTGGTTATTGCTTGAACAAAAGCACTTTTTGCCCCTATATATCGTGATACTTTTTAATGGCCTTCTTCTATATCCATCATGAATACTCACCTATCCAATTGAAAAACAAGCCTTAAACAGTGTTAGTTCTTCATCAAATGGATTATCACATTTAACTAAACGGCCCAAAATAAAATGGCGAGTAATTGAGGAGAAATAATCCTTAAAAACATCGCTAATGGATAAACTGTTGCATAAGATAATGCGGGAGCACCGCTGGTCGCATGAATATTATTTGCAAATGCTAATGCAGGAGGGTCCGTCATGGAACCTGCTAGCACCCCGCAAAGGCTCAGATAGTTCATTTTGCCAAAAATTCGAGCTACAACACCTGTAATAAATAGCGGCACAAACGTGATCAATAACCCATAGCCAATCCACGTCAGCCCATCGCCTTTAATTAAAGTATCAATGAAGCCACCACCTGAATTGAGCCCAACCACAGCGAGGAACATGACAATCCCCAACTCTCTCAACGCCAAATTTGCACTCGGAGGCATGAACCAATATAAACGCCCGATAGTCCCTATACGACCTAGAATTAATGCAACAACTAGTGGGCCTCCCGCTAATCCAAGTTTTAGCGCTGCAGGAAAACCTGGAATAAAAACAGGTATTGACCCCAGTACAACCCCAAGCCCTATTCCAAGGAACACAGGTAACATTTGAACTTGCTGTAGTTTTTGTTTCGCATTGCCTAACAAAGCGGTGACAGCTTCAATTGACTCAGGACGCCCAACAATATTTAAAATATCGCCAAATTGTAAAACTGAATTGTTATTAGCCACTAAATCAATACCCGTACGGTTTAATCGTGTAACAACAACGTCATATTTTTGTTTTAAATTTAAGTCTTTAAGCCTTTTACTTAATACGGCATCATTCGTTACTACTACACGAACGGAATGCAAAATAGAGCTTGATGTCGAAAGGGATGCATCAACTTCCTCACCTAATATTAAGCGAACTTTATTTAAATCGTCTTTCAAACCAACAACGTGCAATAGATCCCCTAAATGGATCTCTGTTGTGGGCTGAGGGACAACAAGCATATCTCCACGTTTTAATCTTGAACAAACAATCGCTTCACTACCAAGTAGTGGGATGTCTTGCATCATTAAGCCATCAAGATTAGCGTTACGAATGGCAATATTCATGGTCTGCAGAGAATCGCGCTGTTGAAAATTAGAACTATTAAATGCGGAAGCTTCTTTATCTACTGAGATCCTAAAAATAATGCGTACTAACCACATTACTAATAATATGCCACAAATCCCCATAGGATATGCCATGGCATAACCCATTCCCATCTGGTCAACAAGGTTAGGATCAGAGCCTAAATCAGATAAAATTTGCTGACCAGCACCTAAAGATGGGGTATTCGTGACTGCACCTGAAAAAATACCTAAAATAATAGGTAATGGGATATTCGCAACTTTATATATAATTGCCGTTACCACCGCACCTAAGACAACCACCATCAGCGCAAAACCATTTAGTTTCAGGCCAGAAACACGTAAAGAAGAGAAAAAACCAGGCCCGACCTGAATACCAATCGTGTATACAAACAGTATCAAGCCAAACTCTTGAATAAAATGCAGCATGTCTTTATTCAGTTGTAAGCCGTAACTTTGGGCAAAATGCCCAACGATGATCCCCCCAAATAGGACACCACCAATACCCAGCCCAACACTACGGATCTTCCAATTACCAATCCATAATCCTAAAGCAGCAGCTAACGCCAACAAACTTACAGTAAGAGCTAATTCACTCATAGACCGCATCCTTTTGACGACAAGTTACCCATTAAACACACCCAAATAGGCGATAAAACAGACTACTGAATCGATTATGCCAAATAGCCTGAGGGTAATATGTGCCATAGAGCACAGTTCAGAATGAATAAATGACCTGTTTTTTTAGAATTTTCAAACTGATAACAAATATAAAATAGTATGTCTTTATTTCTTAACGTTATTTACCATTCATCGAATAGATACTGAAGGTAAACATTTTTAGTTAATAGCTACAAGGAAACTATTAACTAAAAAAATACATACGGTTAAATAAAATAATAATATGACGCCATTATTGTGAATTTCTTGTTTTTCGTTATTATAAGTCAATATTAGGAATAACAAGCTAAATACAGGTTAACAACGTCTATGCCGAGTTTAATTTCAATACGATTCTGTTTCCTTATCGCACCTCTTATTTTGAGTGGTTGCTCGAGTATTATGACCCATGCGGGCCCATCAGAAGGTTATTACCCTGGTTCTAAAAATAGTATTAAAATGATAAAAGATGATGAAACTGGTTGGGTCGTTAAACCTTTACTTGCTATTGATTTACCTTTTTCTGTTGTTATGGATACTCTTTTAATTCCTTTAGATTACGCTAAATCGGGTAATGATGATAAAGCTGATTCACCCAAAAAACGTATAGAAGAACTTGAAAAGAAAGATAAAACGAAAAAGTAATTTAGGATCAATCAAACGTTTATAATTAAAATGTCCTTGTGTACTAAATGTATTTATTAATACATTATTTTTAACCTAACTAAGATCTGGCAAATCATTTATGTAATATTACTTTAATTATTAATTTTTTATGACAATAGCCTTTCTTAACTTAAATATTCTATTTGTAAACATCTCCATACTCGACATGCGAATAATTAACAATTAAATGATTAGAATTTTAATTAGAGTGTAATAAAAATAATTACGAATAAAAAAGTTAATCCGAACTTTTTTATCCATAATTATAGAAACCTAATTATTTTATTTACCGCTTTAAACCCGTTTCTACTGTATAAATCTGCCTAAATCCATCAATATCACGCATGAATGCGATCAATTCATCATTAGGTGAAAATACAATGGCATCAGCAACAGGAGCAGGCTCAGTCCATTCTGTTAATTTTTGCATAACCCCAGTCACAACATGACAATACATAACGCTATTGTCACGAATAAAGCAGATGTGCTCACCTTTACTATCCCAGTTAAAGGCAGACTGAAGCGGTGAAGAGCCATGCGTTATTTGCCTTTGCATTCCAGTTAGCGTATCAACTAACCATAACTGAGCGTTGCCGTCATCATCATTCATCAAACAAGCGATCGATTTACCATCTGGCGAAGTTCTAAGCCAATGTCGTGGTTGTTTTGCTAAACCAGGAAATTTTTTATCCTGTGTGTAAGTTAAACGCCTTTGCTGTATCCCCCTCGGAGGAGAAGGCATGCTCGATTCTGTTCCTTGGATGGGAAATTCCCCTGCAATCATGTAATCTTCAAGCTGTGAAGGCAAATCAACAATGTAGATCTCAGGGATAATTTCTCCATTTGTAGAATGAGTATCGCCAATAAATACCAGTGCTCTTTCCTGCCACTCCCCACTCTGTTTTTGATAGCCTTTTTGACCTACCCAGCCCTCTTCGTATGCACGGCTAATTTCATCGCTGCAAGGTTTAGGCTGCGGTGTAGTCTGGGTCACAACACAACAAAAATAGTCGCCATTGTATTCTCGGTTATGTTTTTTGGGATTTACATTGACAGGCCCGATAGGTACAGCAATCGCAACATTCCGTTGGTCTAATTGCACATCTAATTCATGCATTACATGGTCGTTATATGTAAAACTCAGCCACTTTCCGTCTGGACTAAAAACATGAACATGAGTGCCCCCACGTAACGCCCCCACTAAATAAGGCGGAGTAATACACATAGCATCAATGGGGTGAACGACGTTTAATTGTTCGTCTTTAACATACACCCCTCTTCGGTGGTGAAAATCATATTGCCACTGATCATCTGGGTACTCAGGGCCATGTATAAACGCATATTGAATTGGCGGTTGAGGACTTACAGTTACCACCCCAACGTGAGCCCCATGACTTGCACGGTAAACCTCAACGACCTGTTGTGTTTTTACATGAATTTTTTCTATAGATAAACCTGTAAAAGAACTACCATTTGGCCTCATATCGTACGCTAGCCACTGGCTATCTGGTGTCCAGACATTAATGTTCGTTAGTTGATGGCTTCGCTCATCGTACGTTAAACGTGTTTCTTTATAGGGCAATTTATTATTCAATCTGTTATCCTTTGACATCATTTAATATCGCTATCGGATTACTTTAACTAATCTAGTTTAATCAACACTAGAAAATCTCAGTCGAGAAGTTTCACAAGTAATATTACCCTTTAGCAACAACCTTAGTCCTGAACAAAACTACCATGTTATTAAGTGTACTTTATATTATTGGTATCACCGCAGAAGCCATGACGGGTGCGCTTGCCGCTGGCAGGCGAAAAATGGATGTCTTTGGTGTCATCATTATTGCGTCTGCGACAGCGATTGGCGGTGGTTCCGTACGTGATATGTTACTTGGCCATTACCCCTTAGGCTGGGTGGAACACCCTGAGTATATCCTGACAGTTGCGGGCGCTGCTATTGTGACAATTTGGATAGCTCCGATGATGAAACATTTACGTCGATTGTTCCTCATATTAGATGCTATCGGGCTAATTGTGTTTTCTATACTTGGTGCCCAAATTGCCCTCGATATGCACTACAGCCCAATCATCGCTGCCATTGCAGCAGTAATTACTGGCGTTTTTGGCGGTGTGTTAAGAGACATGCTATGTAATACAATCCCTTTAGTTTTCCAAAAAGAGGTCTATGCTGGCGTCTCTTTCGCTGCCGCTTGGATCTATATTGGCCTATTACAAACTCCTCTGCCTAAAGATATCGTGGTAATTATCACACTCGTTGTTGGTTTAAGCGCAAGGCTAATAGCCATTCGTTATCGTCTTGGTCTACCTATTTTCAATTACGAAAACCAAGATTAACCTAATTCAGCAACAGCTCGTCAGCCATTAATAATTTACTATTGATGGCTGAGTGGCTTTCATACCAGACAAAATACCTAAAATAGATTGGATTTCCGGTTCCGCCAACCAATTAGCCAATTTTTTCCTTTGTAATTCTGTCAAATTTATACTGTTAACCCATGAGGGGTCATACAGCATACCTATGTCAGTCACTTTTCCTACTTGTACCTTAGGCAGTGGAATTGCCAAACCTTTTAACCAAAACCAAATAGGTTGAGCCTTTGCCATTCTCAGTTGCTTTACTAACAGTTGGTGCTTTTTCCCCTTAGGTAAATCGTTTTGCCATTGCTCTGACAACCAAGTTGTTAGTTGAGTAAGGTTATTGTTCTCTACCCATTGGTGCCATGTGGCTTCATTTATCCCTCGAATACCGAGTTGTTTGCCTAACCATGTTAACCTCGCTACAAATTGCTGTGAGCAAGACTTCGTATAAGCCAGGCAGCTGAGCGCGTGAAACTGCTTTAAGCTTGATGTATCTGGATATTCACGTTTCTCTCGCCGCCAAACAATGTCTTCAATTTTTGGACTTCCGAGACCTGAAAGAGAGACAAGTATTTTATCTCCAACAAGTAAATCTCGCTTTTCCCATGATGATAGTGAGCCAGCATTTACCTTTGAAATAGTTTTCGAGTCAATATTGACGGGAGTGATTTCGGCAACGACACTGACTCTTCCTGTTCTGCCTATATTGAATTTGAATTTAGTTACCTCTGATAACACACTGCGCAATGGGTATTTCCATGCAATCGCCCAGCTATTTTGTTTTGATTGCCAAGCTGATGCCGCTGGTGCTGGAAAATTTTTAAGTACTATGCCATCGGTAGCAAACGGTAATTGACCTTGGTAATAGTATTCCCTTAATTCCTTAGCCTGGGTTTTATTTTCAATTTTATGGCTATATTGCTCAGCAAGCGGAAAACCTATCTCAGAAAGTAATGTTAATTGTGTTTTTGGATTAGCATCTCCCGCAGGCCACGCCCAGATAAAAACACCAATATTTTCTTCAGGGGCCGTTGGTGCACTTTTTCGCATTAACCACCCAGCAATCTTATTACGCGCATTTACTCCCCCCCTTTTAGCTTGAATGTGCCCATTCATACGCCAAAATAATTCCCCTTGAAGCACTAACGTACCTGAATATTTGATTCGTTTGGGTATTGCAGGAATGAAATCTGCTTTTGCTCGCCACTCTATTCCTTCAACACTATTTCCTCGGCTGATCATGGAAACAAGCTTGCCATTCTTGTAAACCAGAGTTACCGCAACACCGTCGACTTTAGGTTGCAACCAAATATTTTTACGTGTTTCTATCCAACTATGAACTTCTAATTCATTAAGTTTCTTCAACCCTGTGTGAGGAATTGGATGCGTAGTTAGCGGTGATTTTTCAGGTAATAGCACTTCCGGCAATTCTTCGGGGAGTTGCTGGCATCGTTGCAAAAAACGCCATAAATTAAATAGCTGGTCATAAGCTTCATCACTAATCGAACTGCTACCCGCCAAACGGTAAGCTTGGTTCCACTGTTGTAATTGTTTCCCTAACCGGTAACTCTCCTGCCTAATTATTTTACTATTTTGTTCTTCACACTGTTCATTAATAGCGCTTTGCTGCGCGGCTTGGGCAATATTAATACATACCATTACTCCCAAAATTAACCCGCTCAACCTATAAGCGAACGCTAACCAATAACCATACAAAATATGAATCATAACTATTCCTTGTTATTACTAATCCATTGTAATGCTATCTTTAAAGCATTTTCCTCATTCGCTAAGCATGAAACACCTTTTCTCTGCCTTCATCCCCAAAAGAAATTATTTGCAAAAAGCTTCGCAAAACGAATGTTGCTTTCATGAGTAATAAGTTAATTTCTCGAGCCCGTTCACAATTTAGTTATGAATCAAATTCATTTAATTAAAATTCATGATTTATTGATATCGCTGCATGTTGATGCAAGTACGTGTATACTATGTCGGGTTTATCACCATCTTTTATGTTTAATCCTCGACTATTCAAGAAATCATCATGATACAAGGCACGTTATATATTGTTTCTGCCCCTAGTGGTGCAGGGAAATCAAGTCTGATTCAGGCTTTATTAAAAACACAACCATTGTATGACACACAGGTTTCCGTTTCTCATACAACTCGAGCTGCACGTCCAGGAGAAGCCCATGGCGAGCACTATTTCTTTGTATCTGAAACTGATTTTTTACAAATGGTCGACAAAGGCGAGTTCTTAGAACATGCCTGTGTTTTTGGGAATTATTATGGGACGTCCAAACCCATCATTGAAGATGTATTAAATAGTGGTGTAGATGTTTTTCTTGATATCGATTGGCAGGGAGCCCAGCAAATTAGGGATAAAATGCCTGAAGCACGCAGTATTTTTATTCTCCCACCATCAAAAGATGAACTTTATCGTAGGCTACGTGGACGTGGGCAAGACAGCGATGAAGTTATAGAAAAGCGTATGTCACAAGCAGTAGGTGAAATTGAACATTTCAACGAGTATGATTACCTTATTGTTAATGATGATTTCAATACCGCGCTAAGCGATTTACAATCTATTATCCGTACTGAGCGTTTAAAGTTAGCGCGTCAGATTCAGCGACATGATGCTTTAATCAGCAAATTACTAGCAGACTGAGAATAGTTTCAGTATCATATCAGGTCATTTTTTTATTTCTTTGGAGTAGCACACTTATGGCACGCGTAACTGTTCAAGACGCAGTAGAAAAAATTGGTAACCGTTTTGACCTCGTATTGGTTGCGGCACGTAGAGCTCGTCAGTTACAAACGGGTGGAAAAGACCCTTTAGTTCCTGAAGAAAATGATAAATATACTGTTATCGCATTGCGTGAAGTAGAAGAAGGTTTAATCAACGGTCACATTTTAGATGTGCGTGAGCGCCAAGAACAGCAAGAGCAAGATGCGGCTGAAATGCAAGCGGTTTCTGCAATCGCTGAAGGTCGTCGCTAATCACTAAGGTGGGTCTGCCTTGTATCTGTTTGAAAGTCTTAATTTAGTCATTCAAAAGTATCTTCCGAAAGAACAAATTGAATTACTAAGAAAAGCCTATGTTGTTGCACGGGATGCCCACGAAGGACAGACCCGTTCGAGTGGTGAGCCTTATATTACTCATCCAGTTGCTGTTGCTTGTATTCTTGCTGAAATGCGTTTGGACCATGAAACACTAATGGCAGCGCTACTTCATGATGTGATTGAAGATACTCCAGCGACATTTCAAGACATAGAAGAATTGTTTGGCACCACCGTCGCCGGTCTAGTTGAAGGTGTATCCAAACTAGACAAGCTCAATTTTCGCGACAAAAAAGAAGCTCAAGCAGAAAACTTCCGCAAAATGATCATGGCGATGGTAAAAGACATCCGTGTCATTTTGATAAAACTGGCAGACCGCACTCACAATATGCGCACGCTAGGGTCACTTAGGCCCGATAAACGTCGGCGTATTGCACGTGAAACCCTTGAAATATATAGCCCGTTAGCCCACAGGCTAGGTATACACCACATCAAAACAGAGCTTGAAGAGCTTGGTTTTGAAGCGTTATATCCCAACCGTTATCGTGTTATTAAAGAAGTCGTCAAAGCGGCTCGCGGTAACCGAAAAGAGATGATCCAAAAAATTCTCTCGGAAATTGACGGTAGGCTTACCGAGGCGGGTGTTCCTTGTCGCGTCAGCGGCAGAGAAAAACATCTTTATTCCATCTATCGCAAAATGCACCAAAAAGAGCAACGTTTCCACTCCATCATGGATATCTATGCTTTTAGGGTAATTGTGAAAGATGTGGATACTTGCTACCGCGTTTTAGGCCAGATGCACAGTTTATACAAACCACGTCCGGGGCGTATTAAAGACTATATTGCTATCCCTAAAGCCAACGGCTATCAATCGCTACATACCTCACTTATTGGGCCACATGGCGTTCCTGTAGAAGTGCAAATTCGCACAGAAGACATGGACCAAATGGCTGAAATGGGGGTTGCTGCACATTGGGCCTATAAAGAGCAAGGTGAACAAGGTACAACGGCACAGGTTAGAGCTCAACGTTGGATGCAAAGCCTACTTGAGTTACAACAAAGTGCAGGTAGCTCGTTTGAATTTATTGAAAGCGTTAAGTCGGATCTATTTCCAGATGAAATCTACGTTTTCACCCCAGAAGGCCGTATTGTTGAATTACCTACGGGTGCAACACCTGTTGATTTTGCATATGCGGTACACACAGATATTGGCCATGCTTGCGTGGGGGCTCGTGTTGACCGTCAGCCTTATCCACTTTCGCAATCCCTGACGAGTGGCCAAACTGTTGAAATTATTACTGCGCCAGGTGCTCGTCCAAATGCAGCATGGCTCAATTTTGTTGTCAGCTCGAAAGCGCGAGCCAAGATCCGCCAATTATTGAAAAACTTGAAACGCGAAGATTCTATTAACTTAGGTCGCCGTTTGCTCAACCATGCACTAGGGGCAGGAAATAAACTCACTGATATCCCTCAAGCCAATATTGATGCAGAATTAGCACGCATGAAGCTGCACTCTATAGACGACTTGCTTGCTGAAATTGGGTTGGGTAACGCAATGAGTGTGGTTGTCGCACGAAACCTACAAAACAATCCACAAAATGCACCTGAAGAACAAGTGTTAGTTGAAAGCCGAAATAAACTGTCTATCAAAGGTGCAGATGGCGTTTTAATCACCTTTGCAAAATGTTGTCGCCCTATTCCCGGTGACCCAATTGTTGCACATATTAGTCCTGGAAAAGGTCTGGTTATCCACCATGAATCCTGCCGAAATATCCGTGGTTATCAAAAAGAACCCGATAAATTTATGGCGGTTGAATGGGACAATGACACCGACACCGACTTTATCGCTGAAATTAAAGTGGATATGATTAACCATCAAGGCGCTTTAGCGAATTTAACCGCTGCTATTAATGACGCTAACTCAAGTATTCAAAGTATGAATACAGAAGAAAAAGATGGCCGTGTATATTGTGCCTTTATTCGCCTTACGACTAAAAACCGTGTTCAATTGGCAAATGTGATGCGGAAAATCCGTATTATGCCTGACGTTCTACGTGTTAGCCGAAACCGTAATTAACGACCATATTTAATTAATCACTATGAATGAACGCCGCTACCGCCGCATTTGCCAAATGATGGCGATGCGGCAGCCTGACCTAACTCTCTGCCTCGAAGAAATTCATAAACCGCACAATGTTTCTGCTATTGTACGCAGTGCAGATGCCGTAGGGATCCACCAAATTCATGCTATTTGGCCTGACCAACAAGTCAAACTGTCCGTATCTTCTGCAGCGGGGAGTAATAGCTGGGTTAAAATTATTTCACATGCATCGACCAAAGAAGCAATTTCCCAAATAAAATCACAAAACATGCAGGTTTTGGCAACTAACTTGTCAGAACATGCCGTTGATTTTCGTGAAATTGATTATACTTTGCCAACTTGTATTATGATGGGGCAAGAGAAAACAGGGATTTCACAACAAGCCCTCGCACTGGCTGATAAGCACATTATTATTCCAATGGCTGGTATGGTGCAATCTTTGAACGTTTCCGTCGCTTCTGCACTAATTTTATATGAAGCCCAAAGGCAGCGGCAACAAGCGGGGATGTACGACCGTGAACACTGCTTACTTTCACCAGATGAACAACAAGCTTGGTTATTCGAAGGTGGTTACCCTGTACTCGCTGAAGTTGCTAAACGTAAGGGGCTTCCTCGCCCATTTATCAATAGCCAAGGGCAAATTGAAGCTGATGACTCGTGGTGGGCACAAATGCAATTAACCGAAAAAATGAAAAGACGGCAGTTGGGTTAAATAGAAGGAAATAACATGAATAATGGGCTACTTGATACCATTTCACTGACCTCATTGCATGGTGTTGGTGCAAGTCAGTCAGAAAAAATGCGTAAAATCGGTTTGAACACCGTTCAAGACCTTCTTCTTCATTTCCCTTTGCGCTATGAAGACCATACTCGTTTATATCAAATAAAAGATCTCCTTCCCGGTACGACAGCAACAATCACAGGCGAAGTCCTGCAAACTAAAGTCGTCTTCGGCCGAAAAAGAATGATGACCTGCTTAATTTCCGATGGAACAGGCAACCTCACCTTACGTTTTTTCAATTTTTCAGCGGCAATGAAAAATAATTTAGCGGAAGGAAGACAGGTTACCGCCTATGGGGAAGTTCGCAGAGGAAATACAGGGCCGGAAATCATTCACCCTGAATATAAAGTATCTAAAGAAACCAGCAATATCAGCTTACAAGAGAATTTAACACCAGTATACCCAACCACTGAAGGTGTTCGCCAAGCGACTTTACGCAAAGTCATGGAGCAAGCACTCAGGTTACTTGATAGCGGGGAAATAAAAGAATTACTTCCTGAAGAACTTAGCCGTGGAATGATAAGTTTGCCAGATGCCATTCGCTTATTACACAACCCACCACCGAATGTAGCACTAAGCGAGCTAGAAAAAGGCCATCATCCCGCACAAAAGCGGCTAGTCCTCGAAGAATTACTCGCTCACCATCTAAGCATGTTAGCTATCCGCGCAGGTAATGAACGCCTATATGCCCAGCCGTTAGTCGCAAGTGGTCAATTAAAATCTCAGTTACTTGCACAATTACCATTTTCACCAACAAACGCACAAAACCGTGTTGTTAGCGAAGTTGAAGCAGACCTCGCTAAAAACGCCCCTATGATGCGTTTGATTCAAGGGGATGTCGGGTCAGGGAAAACTCTCGTTGCAGCCTTAGCGGCCGTTTGTGCCATCGAGAATGGCAAACAAGTGGCACTGATGGCTCCCACTGAAATTCTTGCAGAGCAACATGCCAATACTTTCAAACAGTGGTTAGAACCTTTAGGCGTCAAAGTAGGTTGGCTCGCGGGTAAACAAAAGGGTAAGGCACGTCAGGCTCAGCAAGATGCCATCGCAAGTGGAGAAGTCGCGATGGTTGTTGGAACACACGCTATTTTTCAAGAGCAAGTGAGCTTTAAAGCACTAGGGCTTGTTATCATTGATGAACAACATCGCTTTGGCGTTCATCAGCGGCTCGCTCTGCGTGAAAAAGGTGAGCAGCAAGGTTACCACCCTCATCAATTAATCATGACCGCTACGCCAATCCCACGGACGCTGGCGATGACAGCGTATGCAGACTTAGATACCTCTGTCATCGATGAACTACCTCCAGGACGAACACCCGTCACCACTGTCGCCATACCGGACACTCGCCGTAACGATATTATTGAACGCGTTCGCCAAGCCTGTATTGAAGAAGGCCGCCAAGCCTATTGGGTCTGTACACTCATTGAAGACTCTGAATTATTAGAAGCGCAAGCGGCTCAAGTGACCAGCGAAGAGCTTGCACTGGCACTACCTGAATTAAAAGTAGGCTTAGTCCATGGCCGAATGAAACCTGCTGAAAAACAAAGCATTATGGCGGCTTTCAAACGAAATGAAATTCAACTGCTTGTTGCTACAACGGTCATTGAAGTCGGTGTGGATGTGCCTAATGCAAGTTTAATGATTATTGATAACCCTGAGCGCCTTGGTCTAGCTCAGTTGCACCAACTAAGAGGGCGAGTCGGCCGCGGGGCTATCGCATCTCACTGTGTATTATTGTACAAGACACCGTTAACCCATACCGCTAAACAAAGACTACAAGTATTACGGGATAGTAATGATGGCTTCGTTATCGCACAAAAAGATCTCGAAATTCGCGGGCCAGGGGAATTATTAGGCACTAGACAAACAGGAAATGCAGAATTTAAAGTCGCAGACTTGTTGCGTGACCAATATATGTTGCCAGAAGTGCAACGCCTTGCTCGCCATATTCAACAAAATTACCCTGAAAATGCACAACAACTTATTGAGCGTTGGTTACCTGAGCGAGAGCAGTACAGCCACGCTTAAGTCTTATATCTTCTTTTTATTCGTTCCCTAAAATGAAAATTGCCGTGAATATTTTCACGGCAATACCTGCTTTACTTGATTTATTATTAAATGAAGGTTAACCAGCAATCGTTGGGAATAATGGCAGCATCAGATACAGTTTAATAACTATCGCATTAACAATATCAATGAAGAATGCCCCAACCATTGGTACAACCAAGAATGCTAAGTGAGATGGACCTAATCTATCCGTAACAGCTTGCATATTCGCAATAGCTGTTGGTGTCGCACCAAGACCGAACCCACAGTGACCTGCAGCTAAGATTGCAGCGTCATAGTTTTTGCCCATCACGCGGAAAGTCACAAAAATAGCATATCCTGCCATCACACAAGCCTGTACAGCAAGAATGATAATCATTGGGATTGCAAGTGATGCTAATTCCCACAGTTTCAAGCTCATGAGTGCCATTGCTAAGAATAATGAGAGGCTCACGTTACCCATGACAGAAACAGCGCGGTCGAATACTCGGTAAAAACCAAGCAGTGATAAGCTGTTACTTAAAATTACACCAACAAAAAGTACGCAGACAAACTTAGGCAATGCGAAAGGAGTATCGGCTAATTGGCCTGCAATAAAACTTCCCACCAATAGACAAATAGCGATCAGTGCAATAGTTTCAATTAAAACCATTGAAGTGATCATGCGCCCAGATTGTGGTTTCTCAAATGCTGTTGGAACGTCTTTATCATCTTCAGCCGTTCCTGGCGTTGGAATATTACGCGTTAGAAAACGTGCAACAGGTCCACCGATTAAACCACCGAGAACAAGTCCAAATGTAGCACAAGCCATTGCAACTTCTGTTGCACTTTGGAAACCATAGTTTTCAGTGAAAATTTTCCCCCATGCCGCACCAGTTCCATGACCACCAGATAAGGTAATTGAACCAGCTAATAGCCCCATGAGAGGGTCTAATCCCAATAATTCAGCAAGAGCAATCCCTACTGTATTTTGGACAAGCAATAAACCAACAACCACAAAAATGAAGATAAACAATGCTTTACCACCAGCCTTCAAACTAGCAAGGTTGGCATTAAGACCAATTGTGGCAAAGAATGCCAGCATCATAGGTTCTTGCAGTGATAAGTCAAAAGAAAGGCTCCAGTCAAATAATTGTTTAAGCAATAAAAGACTAAAAGCAACTAACAACCCACCTGCAACAGGTTCAGGGATTGTATATTTTTCAAGGAAAGGGACTGATTTGACCAGTTTACGCCCAAGCAATAGTACTAAAGTAGCAGCTACCAGTGTACCGTAGACATCGAGATGATACATTCACGTACCTCGTCTGTTGTTAAAATTATCAAAAACTAGTAAGACGTTAATTTCTTCCTTAAAACGCCAAAAGCAGGTTATAGGATTAGAAAAAAAAACTGTTATAAATACAAGTTAAAAGATATAAAAATGTGACAGCCTTATTTAACATTGATCAATGTTTTTTACGCGCAAACGATTGCTTTTTAATTTCGACACATTACAATGCGTTTTTTGTTGGCGAGAAATGAAGGCAATGAATACTGCGACGTCTGAAAAACAAACTACTGAAGCGACCATACAAACGCAAAGCGAACTCATCTATAAATTAGAAGACCGCCCACCGCTGCCGCAAGCCTTGTTTGCCGCTGGGCAACATCTTCTGGCGATGTTTGTTGCGGTGATTACCCCTGCGATGCTGATTTGCCAGGCATTAGGACTACCAGCTCACGACACCCAGCGCATCATTAGTATGTCTTTATTTGCCTCCGGTATTGCTTCTTTAATTCAAATTCGTGCGTGGGGCCCTATTGGGTCAGGCTTGCTTTCGATTCAAGGAACCAGTTTTAACTTTGTTGCACCTTTAATCATGGGTGGTGTTGCACTTAAGCAAGGTGGCGCTGATATTCCGTCGATGATGGCAGCCTTATTCGGCACATTGCTAGTTGCGGCACTCACCGAAGTGATTCTTTCTCGCTTCTTACATCTAGCCCGTCGAGTCATTACACCACTAGTTTCAGGTGTTGTTGTCATGATTATCGGCCTATCCTTGATTCAAGTCGGGTTAACATCCATTGGCGGTGGCTATGGTGCAATTAGTGACAACACTTTTGGTTCCCCTGATTATTTGATTTTAGCTGGGGTTGTTTTAGCGGTTATTATTTTACTTAATCGGCAGAAAAACCCTTACTTACGTGTCGCATCTTTAGTCATTGCTATGGCTGTTGGCTATATTGCTGCTTGGTGGATGGACATGTTGCCAAATGCGCAACCAATGGAAGCCAACCAGCCAATTATTACTGTCCCTGAGCCTTTCTATTATGGCTTATCCTTCGACTGGAACCTGTTGATACCATTAATTCTCATTTTTATGGTGACTTCCTTAGAAACGATAGGTGATATTACCGCCACTTCTGATGTATCTGAGCAACCTGTTCGTGGCCCTTTATACATGAAACGTATAAAAGGTGGCGTACTTGCTAATGGGTTGAACTCAATGGTTTCTGCGGTATTTAATACTTTCCCTAACTCTTGCTTTGGGCAAAACAACGGTGTTATCCAATTAACAGGGGTGGCAAGTCGCTATGTCGGCTACATTGTCGCTTTAATGTTAGTGTTATTAGGGTTGTTCCCTGCGGTTGCAGGCTTTGTGCAACAAATTCCAGAGCCCGTATTAGGCGGAGCAACAATTGTAATGTTTGGTACCATTGCCGCTTCAGGTGTGCGCATTGTATCTCGTGAACCACTCAATCGCCGCGCCATCATGATTATTGCGCTTTCCCTCGCAGTGGGTATGGGCGTTTCACAGCAACCCTTGATTTTGCAATTCGCCCCTGATTGGCTAAAAACCTTGTTTTCTTCCGGTATTGCTGCAGGTGGTTTAACTGCAATTGTTCTGAATTTAGTCTTCCCTCTCGAAAAATAACCTTCATTCTAGCCGCCAGTGTTGAACACTCTGGCGGTTTTTCTGTATGCTATCCTTAAATTGTCGCTATATTAGGCAGTCTCTTCCTGCGTCTATTCGTCAACAAACCAAAGGAGCAGTAAACTGTGAAATGGTTAATCAAATTTACTACCTATGCACTTTTGTTACTGCTGCTATTGTTTATTTTTACTTATATCGGGCTGCAAACCCGTTGGGGTGCATCCTACTCCAGTCAATTTTTAAGTAAATTCACCAATTACGATATTGATGTGGGAATTATGGGGCATGAATTTTCTAACCCCGGTGAATTCATCTTCCAAGATGTCAAATTAGCTGCTAAAAACAGTGATCTATCTTTAGACTCACGGCAAGTCGTGCTTGATGTTAACTGGCAAAATATATTTAGCGGCACCGCTATCAAACGTTTGGTTATCACTCAAGGAACATTATCTACAACAGTCACACCCGATACGATACTGCTACCTATTTCCGCTAATATTTTGCAATTTGAAAATAGCCAAATCACGCTTAAAAAAGGTGATGATACCGTGCAAGTCACTGGCTTCACGGGGGGAATTACCCCTTGGAAACCCACCGAGAACACGCCTTTTGGTTACGGTGATTTTCGATTTACCTCTAACCAATTAAAATTCAATGACCTTTCATTCAAGAATGTTGCCATTACGGGTAAATTACAGCAGCAAGGAACAGAAATAAGCCAAGCAAGTGCCTACTTAAACAACGGCTATATTGCGGGTGCTGGAAAGGTACTTGACGATGGCTCTATCATGGTTGACTCCCTCACCATGAATAAAGTCGGCTGGGAAAATAAAGTTGATTTCGATTCACTATTTGATGCAATAGCGAGTGAAAAATCATTGCAGGTCAAAAAGGTAGAACTAACCAATGTTGATATTCAAGGTAAAGATTGGGCACTTTCTGGCCTGAGCACCGAAATTGACCAACTCAGCTTCACGAGAGGGAGCTGGACGAGTTCCGAAAGCAACATTAGCTTTAATGTTGACCAATTTGTCGTGAAAGACCAGCAACTGAGTACCTTAATTGGTGACCTGAAAATTAACGGTGACAACCTGAGTATCAACAAGTTATCAGGTTACTATAATAAAGGCGTCTTTAACCTCAGTGGGTCTTGGCAGCGCAATGATCGAGTACTGACTATCGACGAAGGCAAACTAGCGGGTATCTTATACACACTGCCTGAAACTTGGCTATCATTCTTTGCAGAGCCTACACCAGCTTGGTTATCCGGTTTAAGTATCAAAAAATTCACCCTTTCCCAATCACTTTTGATGAATATCCAACCGCAGTTTCCTTTCGAACTGACCGCGCTCAGTGGCAATATTGAAAATATCGATTTGATTAAACAAAAGCAGTGGGGAATTTGGAGCGGTAAAGCGACATTCACTGCAGATAGCGGCACAATCAACCAAGTTCTAGTACGCCGCCCGTTTATTGAAGTGCGTCAAAGTGGTAAATCTTCAGCTGCAACGAGCTTAACAGTCAGTACCGATAAAGGCATCAGTAAGATTGGCCTGCTGGTAAAACAAGAACCGAAAAAAGTCCCCTTCTTACTGAGAGCATCGGGTTCGAATATTGATCTCGTTGATTTAAACCAATGGGGTTGGGCAGGCTTTCCAGCTCAAGTCATCGGTGATTTTGATGCGACATTACAAGGGGATTTACTCGCCCCATCTCTGGCAAAAAGTCTGAATGGGGAATTGATGGCAGTCCCATTGCAAGGCAAACGCCTATTCCGTACCGTTGTAAACGGGGTTGTCACCTCATCGGTGGAGTCCGATGCTGACTTGCAACCAATTGAGCCTTCGTTAGTAGAACCGCTTCCCGCACTTAGTAATCAATAAAAACCAGCGTTCAATAAAAGCTAACAATCAATAAAAACACAAAAGGCAGGTCAATCAAACCTGCCTTTCTTTTTAATATTCAATGGATAATTAATATTCAATGGATAACTTTATTTTTTTGCTTCTACAGGTAACACCATATAGACACCACTGAATACTGCGCCCACTTTGCCATCAGGGTTACTAACCTCGACTTTCAGCTTTACTCGCGCCTTGCTACCTCGCGCTAAACGGTCAAGGTCACCGCTCATATTTGCTAAGTCCGCTGTCGCTGTCGGCCTACCGCTTACAGGCTTACCATAACGAATATTGGCATCGACCAACACAATATCGCCACCAAGCTGGTGTTCTTGCATTAACAGCCAAATCAGCCCCCATCCTGTCAAGGTAGCTAATGAAAATTGGCTTCCTGCAAATATTGTTTCATGAGGGTTTTGGTTGCCCGCTTCCGGCATGGTGGTAATAAAACGAGTACCCGTGTATTGGTCGACTCGGACCCCCATTTTCTCACTCAATGGAATGTACTTATACCAGGCTTGCTGTAGCTCACCACACCAATCTGGACGATGTAATATTTGGTCTAGCGTCTCTATGGGTTTAATCATCAAATAGTGGCGTACTGGCGTTTTTAACTGCCCAGCAACTTGGCCACGGTTCTCAAAACCCATTTTGTCGAAAAATGGTACGGCTTCTTCACGAACGCTCGACACAATGCGTTTTACGCCTTCTTGCCGCGCAACAGACTCCAGGGCCATGATAATTAATTTGCCAAGTCCTTTACCTTGCATGACAGGGTTAACGGCTAAAAAACGGATAGCCCCTTCGTTATCGGCATTGATATATAAGCGGCCAATAGCAAGAATACGGTTTTTATCATCCACGACCATTTGATGGTGTGCGGTTAAATCATAACCATCTTTTTCTGAACCAAGGGGCTGATTAAACGGTTTTCGTAACATTTCCCAGCGAAAATGGTAATAAGTTGCGAATTCAATATCATCTTTCGGTGTACGTAAATGGTACATCGCTTCCCCCTTTAAAAATGGACTCACACTTGTAGCCAGAAGGTAACAGGGCCATCATTGGTTAGATTCACTTGCATATCAGCAGCAAATTCACCAGTTTGTGTTTCAATCCCTTTTAGCCGGCTTTGTTCAACGAAGTATTGATACAAGGTATCTGCTTTCTCAGGTTCTGCTCCCCCTGAAAAACTCGGCCGCATACCTTTTTTAGTGTCAGCCGCTAAAGTAAATTGAGAAACCACCAATAGGCTGCCTCCCGCTTGTTGAACATTGAGATTCATTTTCCCTTGTTCATCGCTAAAAATACGGTAGCCTAATACTTTTTCACACAAACGCTTAGCTTTCTGCTCATCATCATCTTTTTCAACGCCAAGCAAAACCAACAACCCGGTATTTATTTGCCCTACTATTTTCTGATCAACAACCACACTCGCTTGAGTGACTCTCTGGATTAATGCAATCATGATGGCTCTTTACAAAACGATAGAGCAACGTTAAACGTTGCTCCACGATAAAATCAGGATGTTATTCAACTTCAGCACTGAAATCGTAAGTGCGGAAATATTCAGGAATGGTGTCTTTATTCACGACATGAATACTGCGAATACCAAGAGCTTCTGCGGCTTTTATATTTTCTTCGACGTCATCAAAGAAAATAGCATCCGCAGCATCAAACTCTTCTGATTGCAGCACATATTTGTAAATTTCTGGATCAGGCTTACGCATGCCTAAATCCTGGGAGAGATATAGGAAATCAGAGGAAGCTGCAATTTCTGGGTAGTGTGCTGGCCAGTAGTCTAGATGTAGACGGTTGGTATTCGATAAAACGACCACTCGGTGCCCTTGTTCACGAAGGCGCTCCATAATATCAATGACTTCAGGTCGTAACGAAATAAAAATAGCGTGCCAGCCTTCAGCAAAGTCTTCAAAGCTTAGTGTAATGTCCATTTCTTCACAAAGCAGCTCAGCAAACTCGATGTCTGAAATTTTTCCACACTCATGTAATTGAAAGATATTACCAAAAGTAAAACGTGATTTGATTTCTTCACTTGGTGTACCACTGAGTTCAGACCATTTATCAAATACACGATTAAAGTCGATATCAATAATCACATTACCCATATCGAAGATATACAGCATAAATTTTCCTCATTGTTATTCACTAAATTTACTTTAATCATTATTCGGGCAACTGAACAGCCCTAATTAGTGATAATTCACGTTATTTTGTCAATTTATCGATTAAGCAATCCACACTTAGCGCAATTAATGAGCAACAAACTGAACGGTTTGCTCCGTTAATGAGAAAACGCTTTTTATCCCAAAGGTGCTATTTCACTTAGCACTATCGGTTTTTGATACTAAATGTTAAGTCCCTCCACAAGCTTTTTGCATAATAGTTTTTACGTAGCAAGTCATACCACAAGCAATGTGAGCTGATATCTATGCGATATCAGTAATAAATAAATCTTAAAATATAAAAGTCATACTATGAAAATAGATAAAACAATCTCTTGGCCGATTGTTATTCTCTGGGGAAGCTTATTTTTAATTCCATTATTTAACAATTTCCCCCTGAATTTCAATATCGACCTCACAACAAAAATTATTGAACATTTTCAATCAATTACTCTAATTTTCTGTGCCTTTTTTACTTGGTTTTATATGAAACCATTACAACAAAAAAACCAAGGAATGAAACTATTTTGGTTATGGGCAACTATCTGGTGGGTAACATTATTTGGCAGAGGAACAAATTGGGGGCGCGAATTTTTTCCTAATCTGGATCACACCTATTTTAGGATAATTTCTATCGTCTTGATTGGCGGCTTAGTTTTGATGCTATGTGCTTCTTCATTAAGAAAAAGTATTGTTTTTCACCTAAAAAATACAGCGATTCCAATTTGGAGCTTACTACTGACTCTTTGTGCTTTTTTGATTTCAGATAGTGTTGAACACCATCGATTTCTGAGTTCCATTTTTCTACATCATTCTGAGCTACAAAGCCTTATTGAAGAATTGTACGAAATCCCTTTAATTATCGGACTGTTTATTTCATCACTGTATTTTATGAAGAAAGACAAGTCATTATAAACCTCATAAATAAGTAAGGCGCCTTTCGGCGCCTTACTACACACATCACTACAATAACGTAATAAACAATATCACGTAATGGTAATTAGTCTTCTTTAGAACGGCTTGCACGACGGCGGTCGTTCTCAGTCAAGTGACGTTTACGCAGACGAATAGACTGCGGAGTCACTTCAACTAACTCGTCATCATCAATGAACTCAAGAGCTTGTTCCAGAGTCATTTTGATTGGTGGTGACAGCGTTGTTGCTTCGTCAGTACCTGATGCACGCATGTTAGTCAGTTTTTTACCGGTTAAGCAGTTAACGGTTAAGTCGTTAGAACGTGAGTGAATACCAATGATTTGGCCTTCATACACTTCAGCACCGTGACCTAAGAACAATTTACCGCGATCTTGCAGGCTGTACAGAGCATAAGCAACCGCTTTACCTTGACCGTTGGAGATCAGAACACCGTTTTGGCGGCCACCGATTTCACCTGGGCGAACATCATCGTAATGGCTGAATGTTGAGTACAGTAAACCCGTACCTGATGTCATTGTCATGAATTCAGTACGGAAGCCAATCAAGCCACGGCTTGGGATAATGTAGTCAAGACGCACACGGCCTTTACCGTCTGGCATCATGTCACGCAGGTCACCTTTACGCTCACCTAAAGCTTTCATGATGTCGCCTTGGTGCTGTTCTTCAACGTCTAAAGTCACTTGTTCGAACGGCTCTTGTTTACGACCATCGATTTCACGAATGATAACTTTTGGACGAGATACGGCTAATTCGAAGCCTTCACGACGCATGTTTTCGATAAGAACAGATAAGTGCAGTTCACCACGACCAGATACACGGAATGCGTCTGGGTCTTGAGTTTCTTCAACACGCAGTGCAACGTTGTGAACCAGTTCTTTATTCAGGCGGTCAAGGATCTGACGTGAAGTCACGAATTTACCTTCTTTACCGCAGAATGGTGAGGTGTTAACACAGTAGAACATGCTAACTGTTGGCTCATCAACCGCTAACGCAGGCAGTGCTTCAACGCTACCCACTTGGCAAATAGTGTCAGAAATGTTTAGTTCGCCTAAACCAGTCAGCGCAACGATATCACCCGCTTCCGCTTGCTGTGAATCGATACGCTCTAAACCTAAGTGAGTTAACACTTTACCGATTTTACCGTTGCGAGTTTTACCTTCGCTATCGATAACAGTTATTTGTTGGTTAGGCTTAACAACGCCGCGCTTAATACGACCGATACCGATAACACCTAAATAGCTGTTGTAATCCAATTGCGAAACTTGCATTTGGAATGGACCATCAACGTCAACTGCTGGAGGTGCAACGTGTTCCACGATAGCTTCGTACAGTGGGGTCATGTCTTCAGCCATGTTTTCGTGCTCAAGACCTGCGATACCGTTTAATGCAGAGGCATAAACGATAGGGAAATCGAGTTGCTCATCCGTTGCACCTAAGTTCACGAATAAGTCGAATACTTGGTCAACGACCCAATCAGGACGTGCGCCAGGGCGGTCAACTTTATTGATAACAACAATTGGACGTAAGCCGTGATCGAACGCTTTTTGCGTTACGAAACGAGTTTGTGGCATTGGGCCGTCCATCGCATCAACAACCAGCAGAACGCAGTCAACCATAGACATTACGCGCTCAACCTCACCACCGAAATCGGCGTGGCCTGGGGTGTCTACGATATTGATGTGATAACCATTCCATTGGATTGCAGTATTTTTAGCAAGAATGGTAATACCACGCTCTTTCTCCAAGTCGTTGGAGTCCATAACACGCTCATCGACAGTTTCACGTTCGCCGAACGTACCTGACTGTTGCAATAATTTACCAACCAGTGTGGTCTTGCCATGGTCAACGTGAGCGATGATGGCGATGTTTCTTAAGTTTTGAATTGACAAGGATTTTTACCGTTTAATTGACAGGAAAGGAATATGTTTTTTGCGGCATTCTAATTACCCAAACATACTTTCTACGTTAATTTGCTGTTATTTTACACGTTTTTCCGCACAAGTGGAATAAATGTGAAACCCATCACTGTATAAAAAGTTTTTAACGAAAAAACATTCAGTTGCGAGACTGAGCCAAAATACCTAATAAAAATAGGCCTATCAGCACTGTGAAATCACAAAGTGACAGAATAATACGCTAAAAACTTAATATTAGCAGCCCAAAAAAAGAACAAAAAATAGACTTTCTTTCTTAACTGCCAGTTTAAATATCTTTTTGTGTTATTTAGATATATCTAAATTGACTAATTAGATATATCTAAATATAGTAAACCCATAAAATAAATTCGATATATCTAAAGTTACAAGCTAAGGAGTAACTATATGCTAATTAAATCTTGTCGTCATGTATATTATGCACACCACGATGAAAATCAACGTGGCCACCACGGTGGATGTTGCCACAATGATGACCGTCATGGTCATGGACACAGTGAGCGCTGCCACGGTGAAGGCCGTCATGGCCACGGACATGGTGAACGCTGCCACGGCGAAGGCCGTCATGGCCACGGGCACGGTGAGCGCTGCCACGGTGAAGGCCGTCATGGCCACGGACATGGTGAACGCTGCCACGGTGAAGGCCGTCATGGCCACGGGCACGGTGAGCGCTGCCACGGCGATGACCGCCAAAGAGGCCGTGGAAGAGGCAAAGGGCTGCGCCGTTTATTCGACCATGGTGATCTTCATATTATGGTACTTTCGTTAGTCGCTAAAAAACCAAGCTATGGCTACGAAATTATCAAAGATATTCAAGAAGCCTCAAATGGCTTATATGTGCCTAGTCCCGGTGTTATTTACCCAACTCTAACACTGTTAGAAGAACAAGGCTTCCTAGAGTCTCAGATTGTTGAGCGTAATCGCAAAAGTTTTACCATTACTCCTGAGGGAGCAGCCCATCTAGCCCAAAATAAAGAAATTGAAGCTGTTATTGCTCGCAAACTAGCAAAAGCGCGTGATATGCAACAAGGCAGTAATTTGGCGGAAGACATTGAAATGGCTGTTAGTCGCTTTAAAGCATTATTACGTCACAAAATGGTTTTAAAACAGCTAAATGAAGAACAAACTCGCCAAATTGCCTCAATTATCAATGATGCAGTAAAACAAATTGAAGAAGTGAATACGTTATTAACAAATAGCGATGAAGATTAATGTTGCTGTTTCACCTTGAGCAACCTTATTTCTTTTTTATCTCGTCAGCATTGTGCTCTAGCAGAGCACAATGCTAATTTTTTATTTGAATTCTCATCTATAAACGCCATTCGCACCAATTTAGTGCAAAAACAGAACCATTAGCACCAAACTAGTGCATTACATATAAAGAAAGCTAGATGGCTCCCTTCGTCCACACGTAACAATCAGTATTTACTATAATTAAAAAGTTGGCACGCTTTTCGCTTATCTATTTATAGAGCGCGTGCTAACTATTTTTATATAACTCATTTTATATAACTAACACGCCAGACAAACAACAGACATACTGTCAAATGATAGCTTGTGATTTGTTGATTAGACCCGACCAGGAGAGCCGAGATGTCCGCTGAACATGTTTTATCGTTAATTAAAGAGCACAATGTTAGATTTATTGATCTGCGTTTTACCGACACTAAAGGTAAAGAGCAACACATCACTATCCCTGCTCATCAAGTTGACGAAGACTTCTTTGAAGAAGGCCAGATGTTTGATGGTTCATCTATTGGTGGCTGGAAAGGCATCAATGAGTCAGACATGGTATTAATGCCTGACCCATCAACTGCAATGTTAGACCCGTTCTTTGCAGATATTACGTTAATTATACGCTGTGATATTTTAGAACCGGGCACTATGCAAGGTTATGACAGAGACCCGCGTTCAATTTCAAAACGTGCAGAAGATTTCCTGCGCTCAAGTGGGATCGCCGATATCGTTCTCTTTGGGCCAGAACCTGAATTTTTCGTTTTTGATGACATTCGTTTTGGCAACAACATGCACGGTAGCTACTACCATATCGATGATATCGAAGCGGCATGGAATACGGGAACCAAATACGAAGGTGGTAATAAAGGCCATCGCCCTGCAGTAAAAGGCGGTTATTTCCCAGTTCCACCGGTTGATTCATCACAAGACTTGCGTTCAGCTATGTGTACCACTATGGAAGAGATGGGCTTGGTTGTTGAAGCTCACCACCATGAAGTGGCAACCGCTGGGCAAAACGAAGTCGCAACCCGCTTTAATACCATGACTAAAAAAGCGGATGAAACCCAGATTTATAAATATGTTGTTCACAATGTTGCCCATGCCTACGGCAAAACAGCGACCTTTATGCCAAAACCTTTAGTGGGTGATAACGGCTCTGGTATGCACTGCCATATGTCTTTATCTAAAGGCGGTGTTAACCTGTTCGCAGGTGACAAATACGGTGGTTTATCCGAAATGGCGCTGTATTACATTGGCGGTATTATTAAGCATGCACGTGCGCTGAACGCATTTACAAACCCAACAACTAACTCATACAAACGCTTAGTTCCGGGCTTTGAAGCACCTGTAATGTTGGCATATTCTGCACGTAACCGCTCTGCTTCGATTCGTATTCCAGTCGTTGCGAGCACGAAAGCACGTCGTATTGAAGTTCGCTTCCCAGACCCAGCTGCTAACCCATATTTAGCGTTTGCTGCTCAGTTAATGGCAGGCCTTGATGGCATCATTAACAAGATCCACCCTGGTGATGCGATGGACAAAAATTTATATGACTTACCACCAGAAGAAGCCAAAGAAATTCCAACTGTTTCAGGCTCTTTAGACGAAGCGTTAGCGGAATTAGATAAAGACCGTGAATTCTTAACCCGTGGTGGTGTATTCACTAATGACGCTATCGATGCGTATATTGAATTAACCCGTGCCGACATCCAGCGTGTTCGTATGGCACCACACCCTCTCGAATTTGAAATGTACTACAGTGTGTAACACGCCGTTCCACTGTTAGTCTTTGTTGCCGTGAAGCACTTGCCCCATCTTTTGATGGGGCCTTTTATCTCTAACGTATTTACGCAACAAAAATCAAATATCGGTTGTTTGGTCTATCAGGTATAATGCACCAAAATAGTGCAGGAGCAACATTACATGAAAACCGAACATTTGCCAGCACCGGAACACATTCTCGACTCCCTCATTAATAGCGTGCTAATTTTGGATTACGATTTGGTTATCCATTACGCCAACCATGCTGCACTCCAGATCTTAACCCAAAGCCAGCGCAAGCTATACGGTACGCCTCTACCACTGTTATTCAGTTATTGTTCACTCAATGATGAACTCATGCTCAATAGCTTAAAAGAAGGCCACAGTTTTACCGAAAATGAAGTCACCTTAGTGTTTAACAACCATTCCCATGTGATGTCATTCAGCGCACAGCCTTTTTCAGAGCAATTTATTTTAGTTGAGCTTTCGCAGTTAGATAGCCAACGGCGCTTGAGCCAAGAACTCGCACAGAATGCCCAGCAATTGGCCGCCCGCGAACTGATCCGTGGGCTTGCTCACGAAATCAAAAACCCTCTCGGAGGTTTGCGAGGCGCTGCGCAATTGCTATCTAAAGCGCTGCCTGACCCACAATTAAATGAATATACTCAAGTGATTATCGAACAGGCTGACCGCCTGCGAGCACTGGTTGATCGGCTGCTTGGCCCACAATATCCAGGGCCGAAAACACAGCAAAGTATCCATCATATTATGGAAAATGTAACGCGGTTGGTGTCATTAGAAAAACCCGATAACGTGACATTAATTCGTGACTATGACCCAAGCCTGCCCGAATTAGAGTATTACCCAGACCAAATCGAGCAGGTGCTCCTTAATATCACCCGAAACGCATTACAAGCTCTCGCTGAAACGGGGGGTTATATCACCTTGCGTACACGAACTGCTTTTCAAGTCACACTGCAAGGCGAGCGTTATCGATTAGCTGCACGTATTGATATTGAAGATAACGGTCCCGGTATTCCATTGGCAATTCAGGATACGTTGTTTTATCCCATGGTGAGTGGACGGCCTGATGGGACCGGACTTGGCCTATCAATTGCTCGCAGTTTAGTTGACCAACACGCAGGAAAAATCGAATTTACCAGTTGGCCGGGCCACACTGAGTTTTCCATTTATCTACCAATTAAGAAATAGGAGATAACCATGACGCAGGGAAAAATTTGGGTGGTTGATGACGATAGCTCCATCCGTTGGGTACTTGAGCGTGCATTAGATAATGCAAAGTTCGCTTGCACCTGCTTTGACAGTGCGGACGCTGTACTCACCGCATTAGAAAATTCACTCCCTGATGTGTTGTTATCTGATATCCGTATGCCAGGCACAAATGGTATTGAACTGCTGAATACCATCAAACAATCATATCCCCTCCTGCCGATTATTATCATGACAGCACACTCTGACCTTGATGCTGCCGTAAATGCCTACCAGTCAGGTGCCTTTGATTACTTACCAAAACCTTTCGATATTGATGAAACCGTCGCATTAGTCGAACGCGCTCTGAATCATAGCCGTGAACAAAACCATACTGGCCGTGAAGCTAAACAGCCCGCTCCTGTTGTCTCTTCGACCATGATCGGAGAAGCACCGGCTATGCAAGAGGTTTATCGCATTATTGGTCGTTTATCGCGCTCATCAATTAGTGTGCTTATTAATGGTGAATCAGGAACAGGGAAAGAGTTAGTTGCCCACGCACTACATCAGCACAGCCCCCGTGCTGATGCCCCTTTTATTGCATTAAATATGGCCGCCATTCCCAAAGATTTAATTGAATCTGAGCTATTCGGCCACGAAAAAGGCGCATTTACGGGTGCGAATCAAGTACGTCAAGGGCGATTTGAGCAAGCTAACCATGGATCTCTGTTTTTAGATGAAATCGGTGATATGCCACTTGATGTACAAACTCGCTTATTACGCGTTCTGGCGGAAGGCCAATTCTATCGTATTGGCGGTTATACCCCAGTTAATGTGGATGTGCGGATTATTGCCGCCACCCACCAAGACCTTGAAAAACGTGTTAAAGAAGGCTTATTTCGTGAAGACTTATTTCACCGGTTAAATGTCATTCGAGTGCAATTACCGCCATTACGTGAACGCACTGAAGATATCCCACGTCTCGCCAATTATTTTCTACAAAATACGGCGAAAGAACTCGGTGTCGAGGCTAAAGTTCTCCACCCTGACAGCGAAAAAATTCTTCAACGCTATTACTGGTCGGGTAACGTTCGCCAATTGGAGAATGTCTGCCGTTGGTTAACCGTGATGGCAGCAAGCCAAGAAATCTTACCGCAAGATTTGCCCGATGATTTGCTTGAAGAGCATCCACAACAAAATACAGTGGTAAAATCATCGCAAACCGACGCCATACCAACACAATCGTTATCATCACACAATCCTAGTTCTGCTGCTCAGTGGTTTGAACTACTTGAAGAGTGGACTGATAACGCATTAATGGAGGGTAAAGAAGATCTCTTTGCACAAACCATCCCCTTACTTGAGCGTACAATGCTAAATTGCGCGTTAAAATACACCAATGGCCATAAACAAGAAGCCGCCCGTTTATTAGGCTGGGGAAGAAATACACTAACTCGTAAATTAAAAGAGCTAGGAATTGAATAACCCCCCAATTGACTATCCTATTAAGATAAGCGTGACTTAATTTATTATTTCATGCTTATCTTAATATTCAATAATTCCAAACTAACTCGCATCAGAAAAAGATATTTAAACGTTAAATAAATTACTATTAATGATGATAGTTTTAAGATTATACTTTTATTACAGTACATTTTAGACTATTTTTACTTTAAAATAAAAAAATTAAAATAATGTAATGATATTAAACACCACAAAAACACATCATGCGTTAAGTAATAACAAAAAAACACCAACTTAAAACTAATTTAATTATTTAATTTTTATTTTTATCTTCAGAAAAAATCCCAATATTGAAAAACCAACATTTATTAAAATATCCACAAAAAACCCACAACCTATAATGTGAATATCAAATACAAGATATAAAAATGACACCTCAAAAGGGCATTAAACCTAAATTACTCTCATATTGTTTATTTTTAAAATAAAAGCCAAAATACTCACCAGTTGAGTAATTGAATATATTCACTGACTCAATCTCATCATATAAATATCCTCTTGGAGAGTAATAAATGAAAAAAAATGTCTTTGCCTATTTAATTGCGGCATCGTCTGTTTTTGCCATTAATAATGTATTAGCGGCTGATGGAACTATCGATTTTACGGGTGAAATTACCGACCAGGCTTGTCAGTTTGCAACTGGTTCTGATGCATTTACCGTGAACTTAGGAAAAATCGCTAAAACGGCATTACCGAGTACAGGTAGCACGGCAGCAGCAACTAAATTTACTATCAAATTAGAAAACTGCCCGCAAACCGTGACTAGCGCAACGGTTAAATTTGATGCCACCAGTTACGCAGGTGATAATAGTGTACTCCAGTTAACCGACCCTACTGCTGCGACAACAGCACAAAACGTTGGTATTCAAATTCAGGACGTCACCGGAACAACCGTTCCGTTATTTACTGAATCTAGTGCGTATGCATTAAAAGAAAAGACAGTAAATAATTTAGATTTTACTGCTCGTTATATTGCAATGTCTGATAGCGTTGGCGTTGGTCAAGCAAACTCAACCGCAACCTTCACTATCAATTATAACTAATTGGCTTTTAGGGTTTAAAGGGATTTAAACCTTATTCCTCTATTCAATGGTACTAATATGAAACGCTTAGTTTATTTTTTTATTTCTTCATTTTTATTGATTAATTTAGCCCATGCAGGCGTTATTATTGGCGGCACCCGTGTTATTTATAATGAGGGAAATAAAGATGTCAGTATTAGTGTCGAAAACCCTGATAAAATTCCTTATTTAATTCAATCATGGATTGATGGTATTGATGAAAATAAGCAATCCGCATTTACCATTACACCACCATTATTTAGATTAAATGCAGATAAAACCAATGCGTTAAGAATATTTTTAACCGAGAATACCTTACCGACAGATAAAGAATCATTATTTTGGTTAAATATAAAAACGATCCCAGCAACAGAGCGCACGGAAAATTCATTACAAATTGCCTTTAAAACACAAATGAAATTAATTTATCGTCCTTCTGCAATTAAAAACGTTGATTTTGTTGAAGAACAAAAAAAATTAACTTGGTCAAAAACAGGCAATATGATTACGGTAAAAAACCCGACGCCGTATTTTATGAATTTCCAAAGCATAACCTTTAACGGTAAAAAGGCGAATGACGTCTCTTATGCTGCACCGTTTTCTAGCACTTCTTTTGAGATTAACGATGCTGCCACTCATGGCACGGTGAAATGGGAAGTCATTAATGACTACGGCTCTGCATCTGAACTGGCTGAAGCGAAAATATAGCCCAAAATTGATTTAGGTTGTTAAAATGAGAATAAATAAAATATGCTTTAGCCTACTTATTTATTTAGGCTATACGGTACCTTTATACGCTGAAAATGCCATCGGCAATAATACAACAGAGGGAAATATCTATTTTGATCCTGATTTCTTAGAGTTACCCAATAAAGATGCGGTCGATTTAAGCCAATTTGAAAATAACCAACAATTGGCTGGTAATTATTACGTTGATATTTATGTCAATACCAACTTAATCGGAGCAAAAAGTTTAAAGTTTGATAAAAATACCGAGAATAAACTTGTTCCCTGTTTAACACTGGATGATTTAAAAAGCTTCGACATTAAAATTGCAGATTATCCTGAGCTACAAAATAGCCAAACAGGCTGCGTCAATTTAGCAATCATTCCTGACGCAACAAGCCAATTTGAATTTGATTCACAGCGGTTATACCTCAGTATTCCGCAAATCGCGCTGGCGAAAAACCCGAGGGGTTATGTTGACCTTGCAGATATCGATAACGGTATTACCGCTCTATTACTGAATTACAGCTATAGCGGTTCTAAAAATACCGATCGTAAAGGTGGAGAAGACACCACCTCAAACTACGTCAATTTACGCCCCGGCTTAAATATTGGGGCATGGCGTCTGCGCAACTATACCACGTGGTCCAACAGCACAGGGCAGTCCAATAAGTGGGATACTATTTATACTTACGCCTCCCGTGGGATCAACCGCATAAAAAGCCAGCTAACCTTGGGGGATAGCGTTTCTCCGTCAGAGGTGTTTGACAGTGTGCCATTTCGTGGGGCGCAGCTCGCTACCGATGACGATATGTACCCTGAAAGTTTGCGCGGCTATGCGCCAGTTGTACGTGGGATAGCCCGCAGCAACGCACAGGTCACCATTCGCCAAAACGGTTACACCATCTACCAAACCGATGTGGCAGCAGGCCCCTTTGAAATCAATGATCTCTACCCAACGGGCAGCAGCGGTGACTTACATGTGACGATAAAAGAGTCGAACGGCAGCGAACAGGTGCAAATTGTACCCTTTGCCTCACTCCCCGTGCTGCAACGTGAGGGTTATTTATCTTATAGCACCACCGCAGGTGAATACCGTTCATATGATAGCCATGTAGATAAAACCAAATTTGGTCAGTTCACTTTGGTTTACGGTTTACCCTATGGCATCACTATGTTCGGAGGGAGTCAGTTTAGTGAAAAATACCAATCTTATTCGATAGGTGCTGGGCAAAACTTGGGGCGTTTCGGGGCACTGTCTATTGATATTACCCAATCTCACGCCAAAATGCGTGATGACAGCAAAGAACGTGGGCAGTCTTACCGCTTTAGATATAACAAAAACCTCAATGATATCGGCACCAATATTGCTTTGGCAGGCTACCGCTATTCGACCCAAGGGTATTACAGTTTATCCGAGGTGTTTGATACCTTCCGTGATACCACTTACACCCCTGAAATCGAACGCCGCCGTAATCGCGGTGAAATCACCCTCAGCCAAAACCTAGGAGATGCTTACGGTTCTATTTCAATGGGTTATGTTAATGAGGATTATTGGAATAGTGACCGCAAAACACAGTCAGCAACCCTTGGCTATAACAATAGCTGGCAAGGGATCAGTTACGGGCTGAATTACACCTATAACAAGAATACCAGCAGCTATTCGCAGAGTGCTGGGGCAAAAAAATACAGTGATGAAGACCATTTATTTACTTTTTCGGTCAATATTCCGTTCAGTTTGTTTGAAGATACCGCCTACATTAACTTTGCCAGTAACCACAGTAGCCGAGACTCCAGTTCGAGTAGCATCGGTGTATCAGCATCTCACCTGAACAACCGTTTAAATTGGAGCATGCAACAAAGTTTAGCCGATCAGGGGCAAGGCAGTTCTGGTAATGCGAACTCCACCTATAAAGGCAGGTATGGTGAAATTTCTGGTGGTGCTAGCTATAGCAAAGATAACTATAACCTGTACTACGGAACTAACGGCAGCCTTGTCGCTCACCCGGGCGGGTTAGTGTTAGGGCAACAACTGGGTGAGACTGCTGCGCTGGTAGAAGTGCCTGATGCAGGGAATGTTCCCATATTAAACCAAGCGGGTGTAGTAACCAATAACCAAGGTTATGCGTTAGTGCCGTACGTCACCGCTTACCGCAAAAATACCATCGATATTGATACCTCGGCGTTACCTGACAACACAGAAATGGAACTCACTAGCCAGTCTGTCTCCCCAAGCCGTGGAGCGCTAGTGAAATCCAGTTTCACTGCCAATGTCGGTTATCGCGCCATTATGGTATTGAATTTTGCAGATGGGAAGCCCGTACCATTCGGCGCACAAGCCATATTTAAAGATAACCCACAATTAAATAATCTAGTGGGTAATAATGGCGAAGTTTATTTATCCGGTTTAACTGAGAGTGGGAACTTTATTATTCAATATAACGAGAAACAACAGTGTCAGGTTAATTATAACTTAGCCGGTGTTTCGGATTATATGGGGTTATATAAAACTACTGCGGTATGCCGATAAGAGGGAAATACGTAATGAAATTTATAGTGTTATTCACCACAACTATTATTTTAATAGCAGGTAAAGCTAATGCAGCTTACAACTGTTTTATCGGTCAACCTGTTAGAGAAGCGTTTATAGATGGCAAGCATATTATTAACATTCCATTTGACAATACATTTACAGGGGACTTAAAAACAATTATTGCAAATTCTAGTGCTCCATTAGATATGTATGTTAATAATATAGGCAAAGACTTCAATCCTCAGTGTAACGGTTTAGATTCTTACAACTCAAATATTGGTCCGGTCTACTACCAATATGCTTATGCTAATAGGCAAACATCTCAAACCCCTCTCGTTACAAATGTGCATGGAATATCTCAATATGTAAGATTTGTGGCTGATAGTTGCCCTTCATGTCCTGCCAGTATACAGTTTCCACGGACAGCCTATAACTATATTAGCAAAAATGCTAAATTTGGTGCGTTTAACGCTGGATTAGCTGGTCACTTTACCCTCACACTAGTCAAAACAGGGCCGGTAACTAAATCTGGATATATAGATAGTGGAATAATAGCGACAAAATCCAATCGCAATGAAGCCGCGGGATCTACTTTTTATAAAACGGCAACCTTGGCAATTAGACCAAACTCTATCTATATCAATGTGCTTAACTGTTCTTTAAAACAGGGTACCTACAATATTAATCTAGGTGATTGGTATGATACCCAGTTTAAAAAAGTCGGTGATACCAGCAGCAATATAGATATTCCAATTAAATTATCTTGTGCTGCAGGCACTAATATTAAAGTCAATGTCACATCTGACGCGATAGATAATGCACCAACAGGTAAATTAAGTTTACGTGGTTCGAATAAAGCTACAGGCGTTGCAGTACAATTATTAGATAACGCAAGTAACCCCATCCCTCTAAATACTCAGTGGACACAACAAAATAATGTGCCTGAAAGCGACTATATTTTTGGCTGGAAAGCTCGCTATATTAAAACAGCAGACAAAATTACTCCCGGAAGTGCGAATGCAACAGCCACCGTTAATATTCGCTACGAATAGAGGCTTTCATGAAAAAAATAATATTCACACTATTAACTATAAATATTTTTTATCAACCCTTATTGGTTAATGCAGCTGATACTGTAACACTAAATTTCACAGGCAATATCAAAGCCGCTACCTGTAATATCTCTGGCGGCAACAATATTGATATTGACTTAAAACGTTTACCGATTGATATATTTAATGGCGCGCAGACAGGATCCGACTGGAGAAATTTTGATATTCATTTAAATAACTGTTCGTCATTTATCAACCAAATCAAACTGACATTTGCAGGTACTGCGGACACGGCTGATACGACTAGCTTATATAAAAACCTAGGTACTGCTCAAAATATAGCTGTGCAATTACAAAGTGGTGATGGTGCCACACCGTTAGGCAATCAAAAAATATTACAAGTGCCCTTAAATGGGCAATCTGATATCGCTATTCCACTGCGTGCGCGGGCTTTTAGCATGGCAGGTAATGTCGTGGCTGGATCTATTTCAGCCAATGTCACCGCTACCATCACCTATTTATAAACTGGAGCTTATAATATGAAAAAAATGGTGCTTTTATTCTGTCTTGCTTCCAGCCCCGCATTGGCAGCAGACCAACAAATTAATATCAATGTACATGGTTATGTCGCAGTTATGCCCTGCGAATTAGAAGCCATCAATCATGTCATTGACCTGAAAAAAGTCAATGCTTGGAATATTCGGGATACACAAACTTCACCGTGGGTTGATTTCTCAATTAAATTGAAAAATTGCCCTATGGGTACCAAGGAAGCCATTATGGAGATTAAAGGCACACCAGATTCAACCACAACGGATTATTTTGTTAATACCGGTAGTGCTAAAAACGTCGCATTAAACTTAGCCCACCATGCAAATAAAGCCACGATAAAAAACGGTGAAAAAATTATGGTGCCCGTTAATGAACAAACCCGCAAAGTTGATATTCCGCTATCAGCGAGAATGGCAGGCTATGGCTCAGGCATGACAAGTGGTTCATTTAATAGCCATCTTGATTTTACATTTGTTTATCATTAACAAAGTCTGGCTATTATCTTGACTAATACCCAAATAAAAACTGTATAGTTCGAATGCGTGTGATTTAAATCAAGATAGAAACCATAATACCTGATAGATATATCTTGAAGGTACAAGGCATTCTTTTACTTATTAAGAATAAAAAATCAATGAGGTTGAATAATGAGCAATTATTACCCTGTCTCTGCGGTTATTGGTAATAAAATAAAGTCATTGCGTAAAAATAAAGGACTCTCTCTTGTTACTCTCGCTAAGACTGTTGGAATTAGTGAGCAACAGCAATTACGTTATGAACGAGGAAATAACCGAATATCGGTAGATAGACTAAAACAATATTCCAACTATTTTGATATTAACATTAGTTACTTTTTTTCGTTTAGTGAAGATGAAAAAATAAAAATTAAAAATGGTAATGAAATTAAAAAATCATTCTCTCCATAGTATTTTTACTTAATCATTATTGGTTATTAGTATGAAAAAAAACACATCTAAAATTATCGGAGCACGGATCCGTACACTAAGAAAAGATCAAAACATGAGTATTCAGCAACTCAGTACATTGCTCGGGATCAGCCAACAGCATCAATCCCGCCATGAACTTGGAGAAATACGAATTCATGTTGATACTCTTTATTCTATTTCTCAAATATTAGAACTTGATATTCAGGAATTAATTATTGATTTTGCCATCCCAATACCAGTTAGCAAAATGGATAGTAAACAGAATAGAAGAAAAATATTGCAAGCTGAAAGCCTATTATCGCCAGAACATAATTTCAATTTATACAAATAGTGTTAACAATAAAATAATATAGCATATCGTTAGGCTATTGCTCTTTTTTACCAATTAAAAATAATCTTCGCTCATGTAGTCTTAATTCAATCATATCAAATTAAGACTACACATCTAGTCTTATCTAACCAATAAAAACAAAATATAGCACATTTAGACCTACCAAATCCGATAACTATACTATTATTTCATTTTTCGATAGTAAAAATACAACATCCACTGTATGTGGTCTAATATGTCAAAACCGTATAACCCCAAATAATCACCATATGAGAGATAAATTAAACTTATATCCCTCCTTATAATTATTCTTGGTTTTATATCGTTATTTAACTTTAGTCAAAAAACCATTGAAAATTATATTTGACTTAGTTCAATATAGTATATCAATCCCTCTCTTATAGCGTGTTAACTCAATTAAAAAACTTAAATTCATTAATATTTGATTATATATTTCCAATTTTAACAAAACTTGTTTATTTTAAAAAATAGTCCCAAAATACTCTTCAATTGAGTAACTATTGCTTTTATATACTCAATGAAAAATAAATAATTATCTTTTGGAGAAAAACAAATGAAAAAGAACTTACTTGCATCATTAATTGCTGCAACCTCAATCGTTGCTGTTAATAATGCATTAGCAGCAGATGGTACTATCGACTTTACAGGTGAAATCATTGACCAAGCATGCGAATTAGCAGCTGGCTCTGATGCACTAAAAGTAAACTTAGGACAAGTATCTAAAAAAGCATTGCCAAACGCAGGAAGTACAGCGGCAGCAACTAAATTTACAATTAAATTAATTAATTGCCCTGCTACAGTAACAACAGCTTCAGTGAAATTTGATACTGATTCTTATATTGGTGATGATGAAGTTATTAAATTAAAAGAAGAAACGGGTGTTGCAACTGGCGTTGGTATTCAAATTACTGATGATACGAATAAAATTGTTCCATTATTTACTGCCTCTAAAGCATATCCATTACAACAAAATGTGGAAAATAATTTAGATTTCAGAGCGCGTTATATTGCTAAGTCTGACACAGTGACTCCTGGTCCTGCAAATGCGACAGCAACTTTCACAATCAATTATAACTAAGTAATAAATAAGGTTTAAAAGGACTTAAGCCTTATCTAATAATAATCAATGGTGGTATTATGAAATCTATTATCTATATTTTCATTTCCTTATTAGCACTAATAAACACTGCGAATGCTGGTGTTATTATTGGTGGAACCCGTGTTATTTATAACGAGGGAAACAAAGATGTCAGCATCAGTGTAGAAAATCCAGATAAAATCCCTTATTTGATTCAATCTTGGATAGATAATATAGATGAAAAAAAGCAGTCTGATTTCTCTATTACACCACCATTATTTAGACTAAATGCAGATAGAACTAATGCACTTAGAATATTTTTAACAGAAAATAAATTACCTAATGATAGAGAATCATTGTTCTGGTTAAATATAAAAACGATCCCAGCAACAGAAAGAACAGAAAACTCACTACAAATTGCCTTTAAAACGCAAATGAAATTAATTTATCGCCCTAAAGCATTAAAAGAGGTTAATTTTATTGAAGAGCAAAAAAAATTAGTGTGGTCTAAATCTGGAAATAAAATTACGGTTAAAAACCCAACACCTTATTTTATGAATTTCCAGAGCATCAGCTTTAACGGAACAAAGGCTAATGATGTTTCTTATGCGGCACCTTTCTCAAGTGCGACTTTCGAGGTTAATAACTCAACTACTAATGGAACAATTAAATGGGAAGTTATTAATGATTATGGTGCAGCACCAGAAGCACTCGAAAAGAAAATATAAAATTATAAAATAAGTTGGGCTTTATCATGAAAATAAATAAAATATCTCTAGGCCTACTATTATATTTAGGCTATACCGCATCGCTATATGCTGAAGAAAAAACAGAAAATAATGTCTACTTTGACCCTGACTTTTTAGAGTTACCAAATAAAGATTCGGTTGATTTGTCGCAGTTTGAGAATAATGAACAACTAGCTGGTGCCTACTATGTTGATATTTATGTCAACACTAACTTAATTGGTGCTAAAAATCTTAAATTTGAAAAAAATAACCATAACCAATTAGTTCCGTGTTTATCACTGGCTGATATTAAAGAATTTGGTATCAAAACAGCGGAATACCCTGAATTGCAAACCTCAGGTAGTCACTGTGTAAACCTTGCAGCTATTCCTGATGCCACAAGTAATTTTGAATTCGATTCTCAACGTTTATATTTAAGCATCCCCCAAATCGCATTGGATAGAAACCCAAGGGGTTACGTTGACTTAGCCAATATCGATAATGGGATCAACGCACTGCTATTAAATTACAGCTATAACGGCTCTAAAAATTACGATCGCAAAAGTAGTGGTTCGGATAATACATCTCATTATGTAAATTTAAGACCCGGCTTAAATATTGGAGCGTGGCGGTTACGCAATTACACAACATGGTCAAGTAGCACTGACCAATCCGGTAAATGGGATACTATCTATACCTACGCATCACGTGGCATTAATAGCATCAAAAGTCAGTTAACCTTGGGGGATAGTGTTTCACCTTCGATGGTTTTTGACAGCGTGCCATTCCGTGGTGCCCAGCTTGCGACAGATGATGATATGTCCCCTGAGAGTTTACGCGGCTACGCCCCCGTCGTTCGTGGGATTGCCCGCAGTAACGCACAGGTGACGATCCGCCAAAATGGTTACATTATATACCAAACCGAGGTTGCTGCAGGCCCTTTCGAAATCAATGACTTATACCCAACAGGGGGAAGTGGTGATTTACATGTCACAATAAAAGAATCCAATGGTAGCGAGCAATATCAGATCGTTCCTTTTGCCTCATTACCCGTATTGCAGCGTGAAGGATATTTTTCTTATAGCGTAACGGGCGGTGAATACCGCGCTTATGACAGTAGCATTGATAAAACAAAATTTGGTCAGTTCACCTTAATCTATGGTTTACCGTATGGTATTACCGCTTATGGTGGTAGCCAAGTGAGTGAGCATTACCAATCTTACTCCATCGGTACAGGCCAAAACCTTGGACGGTTTGGTGCATTATCCATTGACGTTACTCATGCAAATTCAACGCTGAGTAATGACGTTAAGGAAAAAGGCCAGTCATATCGTTTCCGCTATAACAAAAATATCAACGATATTGGTACTAATATCGCATTAGCTGGTTACCGTTACTCTACTAAAGGCTTTTACAGTTTAGCAGAAGTCTTTGATGGTTATAGAAATACAAACTATGCTCCAGAAATTGAACGCCGCCGTAATCGTGGTGAAATTACGCTCAGCCAAAACTTAGGGGATAACTTTGGTTCAATTTCCGTGGGCTATATCAATGAAGACTACTGGAATAGTGACCGTAAAACACAATCTGCCACCGTGGGTTACAACAACAGTTGGCAAGGCATTAGTTATAGCTTGAATTATACCTATAACAAAAATACCAATAGCTACTCCTATAGCTCCGGCAGTCGCACGAAAAGTGAAGATGACCATCAATTAGCGTTCTCGGTCAGTGTGCCGTTTACTGTGTTTGATAACACCTTCTATTACAACTTTAACAGTAACAGCAGCAGTAACGGCCCAAGCACAGGCAGTATTGGGCTTTCTGCTTCACAACTCAATAATCGCTTGAATTGGAGCATGCAGCAGGGTTTCACCACTCAAGAACAAGGTACGAGCGGCAATATGAACGCCTCTTATAAAGGCCAATATGGTGAAGTTTCAGGCGGAACTGGCTATAGCAAAGACAACTATAACCTTTATTACGGGGTTAATGGCAGCTTAGTGGCTCACTCTGGCGGCCTTGTACTCGGTCAACAATTAGGCGAAACCGCGGCTATTGTTGAAATACCAGATGCAGGTGATGTACCCGTCTTAAACCAAGCAGGGGTTGTCACTAATAACCAAGGTTATGCACTCGTGCCCTATGTTACTGCCTACCGTAAAAATGTGATTGATATCGATACTTCTGAACTACCTGAAAATACGGAAATGGAGTTAACTAGCCAAAGTGTTGCACCAAGCCGTGGTGCACTGGTGAAAGCCAGCTTTGCCGCAAATGTCGGATATCGAGCCATTATGATATTAACTTTTGCTGATGGCAAACCTGTACCTTTTGGTGCCCAAGCGATATTTAAAGATAATCCACAGTTAAATAACATGGTTGGTAATGATGGTGAAATTTATTTATCTGGTTTAGCTGAAAATGGCAGTTTTATTATTCAATATAACGATAAACAACAGTGCCAAGTAAATTATAACTTAGCAGGCATATCGAATTATATGGGGTTATATAAAACAACTGCTGTTTGCCGATAATAAGGAGGCCAGTTATGAATAATCTTATTTATAAATCAATATTAACTGTGAGTTTTATATATTTATACTCAGGATATGCTAATGCAGCTTGTGTTCAAAATCCCACATGGAGGAACATACAAAAAACAATACCTAATGAAACAATCAACATACAATATGATGACACTAGGTCTTATCAATTAAAATCTATATCTTTACCGATTTATACGGGGACTTATAACCCGACTAATGGTGTTGGTCAAGATTGTGGCGGAAATCAAGTTGGTATTTATCTAGCACCAGTCAGTAATGGTATGGCCGTAAGTGGAATTAATGGTATTGGTATCAAAGCGAGAATTAATAGCTTTGGGCCAGATACTTTCTTTCCTGTAAATGGTCCATATACGGCAACTACATGGACATTTACGAATCCGACATGGGATATTCGTATAGAAAAAACAGGTCATGTTACTTCTGGTGGGATTATTTCAACACGGCAACTCGCTAGATTTTATCAACAAAATAGAAAAACAGGTACTGATTTTATTATTTCAACTGTCTCTTTTTCCACTAACTATCGAATAAATGTACTCAGTTGCTCACTAAAAAATTCAGTTCCTACCATTAACTTAGGTGATTGGTATGATACCCAATTTCCCGCTGTTGGCAGTACCAGTACAAATATCAATATTCCCATTACATTAAACTGCATGGCGGGCACCAATATTAAAGCGACGGTAACAAGCTCTAAATATGAAGATACGGCTACAGGAAAATTAGCTCTAACGGGACCTGGTAGTGCCACTGGTGTCGCAATACAATTGCTGGATAAAAATAATAACCCGATCAAATTGAACACTATGAATAGCCTGCAAAATAATGTGCCTGCTGGTGACTATATGTTCAATTGGAAGGCTCGCTATATCAAAACGGCCGCGAGTATCACGCCAGGTACAGCAAACGCCTCTGCGACTGTAAATATCCGCTATGAGTAGGAATAAAAAATGAAAAAAATATCTAAAAATTTACTTTTACTTAGTAGCTTAATATTCAGTGGAAATTTATTTGCTGCTAGCACAGTGACATTGAATTTTACCGGAAATATTAGAGCCGCAACTTGCAATATTACCGGTGGGAATAACATTGATATTGACCTGAAAAATATTTCTGCTGATGTATTTCGTAATGCAAGTTCAGGTTCTAACTGGAACACATTTAATATCAGCCTAAATAATTGTTCATCTTTTATTAACCAAGTAAAACTGACATTTACAGGAACCGCGGATACTGCGGATGCAGCCAGCTTATACAAAAACCAAGGTACGGCTAAAAACCTAGCTGTTCAACTACAAAATGGTAATGGAACAACCGCTTTAGGTAACCAAAAAGTATTACAAGTTCCGACAAATGGGCAAGCGAATATTAATATTCCATTACGCACACGTGCCTTTAGCTCATTAGGTAATGCCACTCCGGGAACTATTTCCGCCAATATTACGGCAACCATTACCTATTTATAAAAGAGAGAATAATATGAGACATTTTATCCTATTACTATCACTAATGAGCTGTTCTTTAACTGCATTTGGGCTAACAGCAAATATTAAAGTGCATGGCGTCGTTATCGCAGCGCCTTGTGAGGTTGAAAAAAATAACTATTTAATCGATTTGAAAAAAATTAATATTTGGAATATCAAAGATACGCAAAAGTCTCCGTGGGTTGATTTTTCCGTGAAGCTAAAAAATTGCCCTGTCGGCACCACCAAAGCTGTAATGAAAATATCCGGCACACCAGACTCAACAGTAACTGAACATTTTATTAATAATGGTACGGCAAAAAATGTGGCATTAAATTTAGCCAATACCGCCAATAAAACAACAATAAAAAATGGCGATACCATTACCGCGAATGTGAATACACAAACGCGAAATGTTGAAATACCACTATCAGCACGAGTCTCGGGTTATGGAAGTGGTATGGTTGCAGGTTCATTTAAAAGCCATTTAGAATTTACATTTACATATCAGTAAGTAAGTTTGTTTTGATTATATCAGTTTTAATAGGGGAAAGGGGAAAGCGGTATGCCTAATTACTATCCTATCTCAAAAATAATTGGCAATAAAATCACCTATTACCGAAAAATGAAAGGAATGACATTAGAAAGTTTATCTAATATCGTGGGAGTGAGTGAGCAACAACAGTCACGCTATGAGCGTGGTATTAATCGAATTAATCTTGATAGGCTTTATCATTACTCTAAGATATTTGAAATTGATATTATAGCTTTCTTTGTTTTCAATTCTAAGGAGATAAATGAGATTTAGCATATAGAAGAAAAATATTTAAATAAAAAAGTAAATATTAAGGATATTTTATGACTAAAAAGAAAACTTTACTGGTAATAATAGGCTCGGCTTTTGCTTATTCTGCATATACACAAGCAGCCTGTATTCAAAATCCTAATTTACGGAACGTTGTGGTTGACGTCCCTTCAAGAGCCTATTCACTGCAATATGATGATACTGGAGCACGAGACCTCGATACTATTCGCGTCAATTTTAAAGGCTCACATATCAATACATACTCAGGCCCAATGAGTAATGGCCTGTGTGGTGATGCCTATATACATGCTGACTATGTGAACGGTTGGGTACCAAACGGCAATAAAATTGCAGCCAGTAATATATCGGGTATTAGCATCCAAGTAAAAGCAACCGAAATTGGTTTCTTAAATACACGTTATGGGCCACCAACAGGTGCCGACCCTGCCGCTTGGGGAATTCCTAATCCATATTGGACCATCACCATTAAAAAAACTGGGCAAGTCACACAAGGTGGAAATTTAAAGGCAGGGCATGTGGGAAGACTAACACAACGTAACCCCGCACCACATAACAGTACGTGGAATTTAACATCGTTGAATATTCCAGCAGGTGCTATCAAAATTAATGTATTAAAGTGCTCAACAAAAGCAAATAGTTACAATGTTAACTTAGGAACTTGGTATGACACTCAATTTAAATCTGTGGGCTCTACCAGTAATAGTGTCAATATACCCATTACATTAAGCTGCGCTGCGGGCACCAATCTAAAAGTGACAGTCACAAGTAGTGCTGGGTATGTTGATACCAATACAGGGAAGATTAAATTGTCTGGGCAAGGGCAAGCGACCGGAGTCGCTATCCAATTATTGGATAGAAACAGTAACCCGATAAAGCTCAACTCAAAGTTCACTTTGCAAAACAATGTTGCAGGTGGCGATTATATTTTTAATTGGAAAGCTAGATATATTAAGACTGCTAATAATATAACTGCAGGAACTGCAAACTCAACAGCGTCGGTTAACATAAGATATGAATAAATAGCATTCAACATTCATCATAAAAAGATATTAATTTATTTATAATTTGATTTTTATTGCTAACATCGAAAAATATCATCGAACAATTGATAAATAGCAAATTTACTATTTTATTAAAATGGTTAAGATAGAGAAGTAATCTTTCATAGTGTTTATTTAGAAATAAAAAGATAACTATAGGAGTATACATGCCTTATTCAGTATCTTACCTAATTGGCAAAAAAATACTTTTTTATCGGAAAACGAATGGACTTTCAGTTAATGAATTATCCGAGGTTATTGGCATCAGCCCACAACAGCAGTCACGATATGAAAGAGGCGTGAATAGAATTACTTTAGATAGATTGTTCCAATATGCAACGTATTTTGAGATTGATATTAAAAAATTCTTTCAGTCTCATGACATTTAATGAACAAATTAATTAGTAATATCAACACTAGAAAAATTACATTAAAAATATTTAATTATATTCACATTGAAATATTCAAAATAAATTAGAGAGAGAATCATGAAACGAAAAATATCTAAATCCGTCGATTTAAAAATAAGATCATTAAGAGAAAGTCACGGAATGAGTGGTAAAGAGTTAAGCATGTTGTTAGGTATTAGCCAACAGCACCAATCACGCTATGAAAATGGTGAAGTTAATATTCATGTCGATACCATTTACCAATTGGCACAAATATTTAATGTTTCGCCAATCTATTTCTTTACTGAAACCATTACGAATATTAATAGTACAGAACTCCCTATTAATAAAAAGAATTATTTCTCTGCTGAAGCTTTGGTATTCTAACAGCTAAATATGAGCATTATAATATGCCAATAGATTAAATATCGGTACTATTTCTATTTATAGCATAGCACCGAATTATTATTCTTTTTTAGACTCCTCCACCAACCAATTGCGAAATATCGCCATCGCTGGTGTCATGACTCTCGACTTTAAACGGCTTAACCAATATCCACCCAGTGTTACAGATACATCAAAAGGTTGAACTAACTCCCCTGCACTTAATTCATGGCTAAACATGCAACTTGGCACCAATGCCACGCTGTCAGTTAATAACGCAGCCTCAACCATTAAACGTGATGAATCAAATACTGGGCCTTTGACACGCCAAGGTTCAATCTCCGCAGCTAAAAACCATTTTTCCCATTCATCTTTACGATATGAACGCATTAACTGGTGGGATTTTAAATCTAATGGGTGATTAAGTAAGCTCGCGACTTTCTCTGAACAAAGCACCGTATGCGCCGTTGAAAATAAGGGGATATTTTCTACCAGGGGCCATAGCCCTTCACCAAAGCGAATTGCAAAATCAACGCCTTCAGCGGCTAAATTCACCACATTATTATGAGTCATAATACGTAAATCAATATAAGGATATAGCTCCGAAAATTGCGTTAGTCTTGGCAATAACCAGCCCACAGCAAATGTGCCAACAACTGAAATACTTAAGGTTTCTCGATAATGACCATCTTCAAACTGCAACAATAGTGACTCAATTTGGTCAAAAGAGCGGCTCAAAACAGGCAATAATGCAAAACCTTCTTCAGTTAATGCAAGCCCTCGAGGTAAACGAATAAATAGTTCTAGTCCCAATTGCTCCTCTAACAGCCTAACTTGTTGGCTGACAGCGGCCTGAGTAACATTCAATTCTATTCCTGCTCGCGTAAAGCTTAAATGCCGTGCTGAAGCTTCAAAAGCCCTAAGCGCATTGAGAGGAAGCCGATGACGATAATTTTCTGCCATAAGATTTTCTTTTACCTCATCGAATTTTATATCGTTTTAAATAATGATTGAAAGCATGCATACTACTTTGAAATCGCGGTTTAACCGCCTAATAGCCTATATTAAAGCACTTTATATTTACAATGAAGCGCTTTCAGTTCCTGTTAGCAATAACTTAAACTTGTACTTATTGGAATAACTCTATGAAAACCCTTTTTCGTCAGGGGCGAATTTTTGTCGCTCTGAGTTTGGCGTTAACCACGCTATCCGCTAATGCATTCACTCAAAAGGATGTGGATGACATTATTAAACCTCTGATGGAACAAAAACAGATCCCTGGAATGTCTGTCGCCATTTCCGTTGATGGAAAACACTATATTTATCATTATGGTGTGCAATCTAAGCAAAGCTTAGTGCCTGTCAGTGATAAGACTTTATTTGAGATTGGCTCTTTATCTAAAACATTCACAGCCACACTCGCAGCCTATGCACAAAACCAAGGAAAACTCGATTTCTCGCAAAAGGTAAGCCACTATATTCCTGAATTAAAAGGGTCTGCTTTTGACCAAATCACAGTAATGAACTTGGCAACTCACACTTCCGGTTTATCGTTATTTGTGCCTGATAGCATTACGAATTCAGCGGAATTATTCCGTTATTACCAGCAGTGGCAACCTGAAAAAGCTATTGGACAATATCGCTCTTACTCAAATCTTGGCGTGGGATTACTCGGCATCGTTACGGCTAAACAACTCAAAATGCCATTTGAACAAGCGATGGAAAAACTGATGCTGCCTGCGCTTGGGCTGAAACATACCTATATTCATGTCCCTAAAAATCAACAGAAAAATTATGCTCAAGGCTATAATAAGAACAATCAACCCGTTCGTGTAACACCACAAATTTTAGATGCTGAATCTTATGGTTTGAAATCTAGCGCTAAAGATCTAATTCGCTTCTTAGATATTAATATGCAAACAAAGAAAGTCGCTAAACCGTGGCAGGAAGCCATAGAGAACACGCATGCTGGGTTCTATATGACCGATTCATTTGTGCAAGATATGATGTGGGAAAGTTACTCATGGCCTGTATCCATTTCTCAATTACAGCAAGGTAACCGAGATGAAATGGCATTACAGCCACAAAAGGTCGAAGCGATTACACCAGCACTACCGCCAGAAACACAAGCTTTCTACAACAAAACCGGCTCAACCAATGGTTTTGCAACCTATGCGGCATTTATTCCTGAAGACCGAATTGCGGTTGTGATTTTGTCCAACAAATGGTATCCCATCCCTGATCGCATCAGTGCTGCTTATCAGCTAATCGAAAAAGCGAAATACTAGCCCCCGCAGAAGATGCTGAATGTGGAATAACGCTATAACGAATATTTAATACTCAAAATAGTTCGTTCTGCCGCTAGGCGGCAAGAGAAGCTAAGCCCTAGGAGCATACATAAAGTATGTGACTAGGGTTAGCGAACGCAGCCAACAACGCGACAGGGCGAAATATGAAGAGTATTTAGATGACACGGGAAAACTGCCGCTGCCTCATCTGCCCCCGTAAATAAACATCAAAACACATACAAATATTCCGAATAAGTAAACGCCCTTGCGGCGTAACTTTAATACCTTTGTCTGTCATTTCGACCAACCCATCTTCTGCCATTGGCTTCAATAACTCTAAATCCTCTTTAAAATAGGATTTAAAATCAATTGGATAGATTGCTTCAATTTGGGCAAAATCCAATTGGAAGTTACAGATTAAAATTTTAATGACATCACGGCGTAGGCAATCGTCATCGGTTAAAACGAGGCCACGCCACAACGCTTGGCCTTTCTCTTCAACTTGCGCATAATAGGTTTTCAAATCTTTCTGATTTTGCGCGTAGTTATCGCCTAACATACTGATTGCAGAAACGCCTAGCCCCAGCAAATCACAGTCGCCTTGAGTTGTATATCCTTGGAAATTACGGTGTAGAACCCCTTCCCGTTGTGCCACGGCAAGCTCATCTTCAGGGCGAGCAAAGTGGTCCATACCAATAAATTGATAGCCATCTCTGGTGAGGGTCGCGATTGTGTCTTGCAAAATATCGAGTTTTTGCTCTGCGCTCGGTAAGTCTTCATCTTTAATTTTACGCTGCGCTGCAAATAAATTAGGTAAGTGTGCATAATTGAACACACTTAAGCGATCTGGTGATAATTCAGCCACTTTTTTTAGGGTAAACGCAAAGCTTTCAGGGGTTTGCTTAGGTAAACCATAAATTAAATCAATACTCGTTGAGGAAAACCCCGTCTCTTTGGCCCGTTTAATTAGGGAAAAAATAAATTCTTCATCCTGTTCACGGTTAACCAGCACCTGAACCTCTTTATTAAAATCCTGAACGCCCATGCTTAAGCGGTTAAACCCTTCATGGCGCAGATGGTCTATCATATCCAGTTCAATTTCACGCGGGTCGATTTCAATCGACATTTCCACATCATCTGCAAAATTAAAGTGTTTTTTCAATAAACCAACTAAATGACTAACTTGGACTTTATCGAGATAAGTTGGAGTACCACCGCCCCAATGCATTTGAGTCACAATGCGGTTTTTTAATAAAGCGGCTCGTTGGATAATTTCTTTTTCAATTACTTTAAGGTATTCATCAGCTTTATGTTTTTGGCGTGTCACTAATTTATTACAGCCACAGAAATAACAAAGCTTATGGCAAAAAGGGATGTGGACATAGAGCGATAAAGGTCGATCGGGATAACGTTTTGTTGCTTGAACAAACGCATTCTCATCGTAGTCTTGGTTGAATTCCAAGGCTGTAGGATACGAGGTATAACGAGGCCCTGAATAATTGTATTTTTGAATGAGGGAAAGATCCCAAACAATATTTTGCTCTGACATAACATTCCTCAATTGACCAAAAGCTCAAACCATAATAACGGGTTGCACCTTATTTAATTGTTATTTGGTGAGTGTGAAAGTTTCACAACTTAAATAATATTATAAAGTATGTTAGCGAAAAGAGATTTGATACAACATCAAAGAAAAGTGAGTTAGCAGAAAAAATAGCTAAATCCCCCGCTAGCACGAGGGATCTTTTAAACGAAATTATTTACTTTTTAAGATGCGCATAATGTCATCAAGTTTTTCTTCGTCTTCTTCCTCTTCTTCTTCGCTATATTCAATACCGAGAATATTCATCAATTCATCAATGCGATCTAAACAGGTATCAACATACTGCTGCTCTTGTGCTGTGATGGTTTCGCCATCTTCCAGACGCGCTAAAATGCTATCTAAACGATCATCGCTTTCCAGCATTTCCAGCTCTTTTTCTGGCGTCAATTTTTCTTTGACAGTCGGCTGTTTTTTCTCAACCACAGGTTTCGTGGCCTGTTTTTCATCCACAATTAAAGGCACAGGCTTTTTGCTACCTAAACGAGGGTCGGTTGAACTATTTTGCCCGCCATTTTGCTTGTTAGATGCTTGTTCTACATAACGGCTACCGGATTTATGACCACGATGTTTTTTCTCGCGTTTACGCTCACGGCCTTCCGCATTAATTTCTTCTTTGGTTTTACGGTATTTTTTCTTTGGCTTAGCAGCCGGTTTTTTTGGTGCATTCATGGTCTGATACCTTGATAAAGTCAGTTTCTGCTGCGAAATCTAGCAGGATCCCATAAAGGGGGAAAGCACTAGTTTGCAATTTCAGTGGATTTTTTATCCCACCCTGCCTTCGCAACAGTACTTTATTGATTATACCTTAAATAATTTGTGTTGCATGCAAGTAACAAGACGGGAAAGCCATCTGAAGGGGGATTAATCTTCCAAGTGGTTTTACCTAAAAAAATAGAGAGCCATCTTGAGAAATATTCTAAATAATTCAAGTTGTGGCTAGGCGTCAATCGAGGTTATCTCGGGGAGCATACATAAGTATGTGACCCGAGTAGCCGAGTGAAGACAACAACGCCACAGCTTGAAGTATGACGAATATTAGGCGTCGACGAGCACCATTTTTAGTAGGAACATCGCCGCCACTAAAATCACACACAGACCCAGGTCACGCCAGCGTCCGGTACCAATTTTCATTGCACAGTACGCAATAAAGCCTAGCGCAATACCTTCTGTGATTGAGAAACTAAATGGCATCATCACAGCGGTAATGAATGCGGGTACAGACTCGGTTAAGTCATCCCACTTCACGCGAGTTAAGCTTGAAGTCATCAGCACGCCCACGTAAATCAAGGCACCCGCAGTAGCATAAGCTGGAACCATGCCTGCAAGAGGTGAGATAAACATGGTCAATAGGAATAAAACACCAACGACAATCGCAGTTAAACCTGTGCGCCCACCGACAGAAACACCAGAAGAACTTTCGATATATGCAGTGACAGAAGAGGTCCCCATCGCTGAACCTGCGACAGAACTCAAGCTGTCCACATATAACGCTTGTTTCATTCGTGGGAAAGTCCCGCGTTCATTCGTAATACCCGCTTTGTCAGTCACACCTATCATGGTGCCTGATGAGTCAAACAAGTTAACTAACATAAAGGCAAAAATCACACCGGATAGCGCTAAGTCTAAAGAGCCAGAGAAATCAACTTGCCCCACAACGCTCGTGATACTCGGCGGCATTGAAAATATCCCAGAATATTTCACATCCCCTAGAGCTAGGCCAATCAATGTTGTCACTGCAATAGAAACTAATACCGCGGCATGAATATTGCGTGCGGCAAGAATAGCGATAATAAAGAAACCGAGTGCTCCCAGCCAAACATTATGGTGGGTTAAGTTACCGATAGAAACTAACGTGTCCGGGTTCGCAACAATAATACCGGAATTTTTCAGCCCCATCATGGCAATAAATAAACCGATACCGCTGGTAATACCAACGCGTAGGCTAAGAGGAATATTGGCGATAATCCAATAACGAATGCGAAATAGCGTCAGAATAAATAACCCGACAGCTCCCCAGAATACCGCGCCCATCGCGATTTCCCATGAGTACCCCATCGCTCCAACAACAACAAAAGCAAAGAAGGCATTCAGCCCCATGGCTGGCGCAACAGCAATAGGTAAATTCGCCAGTAATCCCATCAAAATACTGCCAATAGCCGCAATCAAACAGGTAGTGACAAATACCGCTTTGATATCCATTCCTGCAACTGAGAGAATTTGAGGGTTAACGAAGACAATATAGACCATCGTTAAGAAGGTAGTGAAGCCAGCAACAACCTCAGTTCTTGCTGTGGTGCCATGTTCTTGTAATTTAAAAACACGCTGAAACAAGCCCTGCGGTTGTGCCGAGCTAGAAGATTGATTACTCATTAGATATCGCGCCCAAAAAAAGTTTTTTTCGCCCTATACTACAATTAAAAATCACAAAAGAAAACGATTGCGTAAACTGTAATGGGCAAAAATGTCCTAACTAACTGATACACTTGAGTGAAATAATAAAAGAATTGATGGTAACTAATAGAAGAAGTGGCGGTTATTTCACCACCACGTTTAATTTAAGACAGTGCTAATAGTTTTTGTCGACGCCAAAACAATAAACGATGTTTCGCTGCCAGTTTCTGAGGCTGATGTTGCGCACTAAGCCTTTTCGCCACCCTATTTGCAATAATTTCTACCGCAAAGCACATCACAAAATAAATAAATGCGACGAATAAGAAAACTTCAAGAGGATAAACCATTTCACGGTTATTCACTTGTGTCGCCAAAAATGACAGCTCAGCGACCCCAACAATATAAGCCAATGAGGTATCTTTAATTAATGCCACCCACTGGTTAATAAATGACGGAACCATCATACGTAAAGCCTGTGGTAATACGATATTCCACAATACCTGCCAGCGGCTGAACCCCAAGGACATCCCGGCTTGCCACTGTCCTTTACCTATCGCTAAAATACCCGCTTTCACGGCATGAGCCAAATATGCAGAGGTAATCAATGCCAATGCACATACAACTGTCGCTATCCCAGGAATTTCCGTGCCCAATAACATCGGCAACAAGAAATAGGTCCAAAAAATCAGCATAATTACTGGAATTGCACGGAAAAAACCTAATACTGCAGCGAATAGGTTAACCCAAAAACCTCGCAGCATGGCTAATGCAATCCCCCCCAATGTACCTAATACAATAGAAGCTGCACCTGCAAGCAAGCTAATGACTAACGTCAGTGCTGCGCCTTCTAATGGGCCATCCGGGAAAGTGCCAAATAACAAATATTGCCAGTTCTGCTCAATAATCGAAAAATCCATCTTATACCCCCTGAGCCAAATTACGCTGCTGGCGCCACTGGCCCCAACCTTCCATCACTGCAATAATGGCAATATACAAAACGGTTGCCACTCCAAAGGCTGCGAAGGTTTGTAATGTCTGGCTATCTACTTGGCGAGAAACATAAGACAGTTCCGCTACACCTATTGCCATTGTTAATGATGAATTTTTCACCACATTCATATATTGGCCCAGTAGCGGAGGCATGGCGATTTTTACTGCTTGCGGTAATACCACCAGTTTCATGGCCTGCCATGAAGTTAGCCCTAAAGCAAATGCCGCATATTTTTGCCCCTGACGAACACCGCGGATCCCAGCTCGTATTTCTTCAGCAATAAATGGTACGGTATACAGGGTCAAACCAATAAAGCCCGCTAAAAATTCAAATGACGGCCAACCCACTGTTATTCCAAGTAAATGGATTTCATGGGGGGTATTGAGCCACTCCATCGCAACAGTAGGTAAAATTTCACCGGAAGCGAAGTACCAAAAGAATAACTGCACCAACAAAGGTGTATTTCTGAAAATAGAGATATAGATACTCACGGTCCAACGCACAGGAGCAATTTGGCTATCCTTTGCTGATGCAACGATAAAACCCAATACAGTGGCTGCAACAATGGTACAAATCGAGATCCAAACAGTGATCAAAAAGCCGTAGCCAAACCACTCTAGATACTGCGGCGCTAGTAAATGAGCAGACCAAAAATCACCATTTAAAAATTTTTCAAACATTGTTCACGACCTATTGCCTTCACCGCTTGTGATTAAAAACTCATCCCTTATAACCAAGAACCCCACACAGAGTGCGGGGCTTCAACTCACTGAGTACTTACTGTTACCCATTAAGACTGTGGCTGTTGCTCACTCAGTGGCGCGAATTTAAAGTCTCCGCGTGGTTGTGCTGCTTTAGTATCTGGCCCAAACCAACGGTTATAGATCACCTCGGCTTTACCGTCTTTTTCCAGTTTCAACAGTGTTTCGTTGACGTTTTCAACCAAACGAGTTTCACCTTTGCTTGCTGCCAATGCTTGGTATTCTTTTGTTAGGCTAAATGGAGAGATTTCAAAGTCTGCCTTCACTTTTTCAGGTAAATTACCTAATAAGCCAACCAATTTGGCATCATCTTGAGTAATAGCTTGGACGTTACCATTACGCAGTGCCGCGAACGCTTGCGGGGTATCGTCATAAGAAATCACTTTTGTGTCAGGGAAACGTTCACGTAAAGTGACTTCCTGCACAGTGCCTTTATCTGCGCCAATACGCAGTGGTTTGATGTCATCTGGTGTTTTTAATACGCCTTTACGGGCAATAAATTTTTGGCCTGTCGCAAAATCAGGAATAGAAAAATCAACTTGTTTTGCGCGTTCATCTGTAATGGTGAAGTTAGCACCGATTAGGTCAACTTTACCTGAAGTCAGGAGTGGAATACGGTTTGCTGGGTTAGTGGGGCGAAGCTCTAGTTTCACACCTAGGCCATTTGCTATTTCTTGTGCAATATCAATATCATAACCCGCTAATTTTTTAGTTTGTGGGTCAATGAAACCAAATGGTGGGTTACTATCAAATACCGAAATACGGATCACACCCGCTTGTTTGATATCATCTAATTTATCTGCGCTAGCGACATTCGCTGTCAGCGCTAAACCTGTAAGTAAAACAGTCGTTAGAATACGAGCTTTCATTGAACACCCCTGACGGTAAATTTTTGTAAATCGACCATCACAAGCTATCAACTATTGCTTAGCACTTGAAATAATATTAAATAATATATTTATATCAAAATGGAATATGAAACCAAACAAAAAAGGGCCACCTTGATAACAAAGTGCCCCAAACATGGTTAAACCATCAATAGACTCTTATTGAGCAAGAAGAAAGTCGGTAGAAGAACGTGTTAGAGTATTCATCGTAATAAATAGGCTATCGAATACATTAACCTCATTCATCAATACTCTAAATTGTTCGTGTTGTGGCTAGCCGAGCGAAGCCAACACCGCCACAGCACGAAATATGACGAGCATTTAATCGTCTTTAGTCAACATTTTTTCGAGACTATCTCCCCCCACATGGCGGAAATCTTGCCCCTTCACATAGTAGAAAATAAACTCACAGATATTTTGGCAACGGTCGCCGATACGCTCAATTGAACGAGCGCAGAACAGTGCTGTTAATACACTCGGGATCGTCCGTGGGTCTTCCATCATATAAGTCATCAATTGGCGCACGATGCCCTCATACTCTTGGTCAACTTTCTCATCTTCACGATAGATACGAATGGCTTCTTCGAGATCCATTCGTGCGAATGCATCTAATACATCATGTAGCATTTGTACTGTGTGACGGCCTAATGATTCTAAACTCACTAACAGAGGCTGATGTTGATGAGAGAATTTTTCCAATGCGGTTTGGCAAATTTTGTCTGCAACATCGCCGATTCTTTCCAGCTCAGCAATGGTTTTTGAAATAGCCATAATCAGACGCAAATCACTCGCTGTTGGTTGGCGCTTCGCGATGATTTTAACGCATTCTTCATCAATGGCCACTTCCATCATATTGACTTTATGGTCATTTTCGATAACTTCACGTGCTAGGGCTTCATCCTGATTATGCATGGCAGTAATGGCTTTGGTAAGCTGCTCTTCGACCAGTCCTCCCATCGTCATCAATTCAGTATGGATATGTTCCAGTTCAGCATTGAACTGCCCCGATATATGTTTGTTGTGATTCAGCGTATCCATCGTCGGCTCCATATCAACCGTAGCGGCCAGTAATATAATCTTCAGTTTGCTTCATTTCTGGGGTAGTAAACATTTTGTCAGTATGGTTAAACTCGACTAACTCCCCTAGATACATGAAAGCCGTATAGTCAGAACAGCGTGCTGCTTGTTGCATATTATGGGTAACAATGACCACGGTGTATTCTGACTTTAATTCACTAATTAGTTCTTCAATTCGACCGGTTGAAATTGGGTCAAGGGCAGAACAAGGCTCATCTAACAATAAAACCTCTGGGCGAATAGCAATACCACGAGCAATACAGAGACGCTGTTGCTGCCCACCCGACAAGCTATAACCACTTTGGTGTAGCTTATCTTTGGTTTCATTCCATAATGCAGCCTTTGTTAACGCCCACTGCACGCGTTCGTCCATTTCCACACGGGATAACTTTTCAAATAAACGCACACCAAATGCAATATTATCGTAGATTGACATCGGAAATGGTGTTGGTTTTTGGAATACCATACCGACTTTTGCACGTAACAGCGCGATATCTTGTTTATCAGTGAGGATATTTTGGCCATCCAGTAAAATTTCACCTTCTGCGCGCTGCTCGCCATACAGTTCATACATTTTATTGAAGGTACGCAATAGTGTCGATTTACCACAGCCTGATGGGCCGATAAACGCAGTTACTTTATTTTTTTCAATGTCTAAAGAGATATTTTTCAGTGCGTGAAACTTGCCATAATAGAAGTTGAGGTCACGGACTTTAATTTTACTGTTTGCAATATCGTTTGCATTAATCATGGTTTGCTTTTCTCTCTAAATCTTTATTTATCTGGTGCTTAGTGTTTTTTCTGTGCGAACACAACACGTGCAATGATGTTAATGAGCAGGACACATAGGGTAATTAACAGAACCCCTGCCCATGCAAGCTCTTGCCATTCAGAGAACGGGCTCATTGCAAATTTGAAGATTGTCACTGGTAAGTTGGCGATGGGTTCGCTCATATCTGTACTCCAGAACTGATTTGACAGTGAAGTAAACAGAAGCGGTGCGGTTTCCCCTGCTATACGCGCAATTGCAAGTAAGATCCCAGTGATAATCCCTGACACCGACGCTTTTAACGTAATAGATAAAATCATTTTCCATTTTGGTGTGCCAAGTGCATAAGCGGCTTCACGCAAGCTATCTGGAACTAGTTTCAACATGTTTTCAGTAGTTCGGATAACAATTGGAATTTGCAGCAATGCAAGCGCCACAACCCCAGCCCAACCCGAGAAGTGCTGCATTTGAGCAACCACAATGGTGTACACAAACAACCCGACAACGATAGATGGAGCTGATAATAAAATGTCATTAATAAAGCGGGTAACTGAAGCTAACCATGACTTACGGCCATACTCTGCTAAATAAATTCCCGCTAAAATCCCTAAAGGCGTACCAATAACTGTCGCCCATAAGATTAATAAACCACTTCCTACGATGGCATTTGCCAGCCCGCCACCTTCCGTATTCGGTGGAGGAGTCATTTCAGTAAACAGATTGAGGGACATGCCATCAATCCCTTTAGTGACAGTAGAAAACAAAATCCACACTAACCAGAACAAGCCGAAAGCCATGGTTAACATTGAAACAAATAGAGCCATTCTGTTAACTTGGCGGCGCCACGCTTGACGGCGTGCTCGTTCTTTTTCATTCACTGCGATAGGTTGAGATATCGACATATTAACGGCCCTCATTCTTCGCAAGACGCATGACCATCAACTTGGAAATTGCTAACACAATGAAAGTGATAACAAACAGGATAAGTCCAAGCTCCATCAAGGCCGAGGTATGTAAACCGCTCTCTGCTTCCGCAAACTCATTTGCGAGTGCCGAGGTGATACTGTTACCAGGCATGAACAGTGATGCGCTATCAAGTTGGTAAGTATTACCAATCACGAAAGTCACCGCCATGGTTTCACCCAGCGCACGACCAAGGCCTAACATCACACCACCAATGACCCCATTACGGGTATACGGCAACACGATATTCCAAATCACTTCCCACGTTGTACAGCCAATCCCGTAGGCTGACTCTTTCATCATCACAGGTGTTTGTTCAAATACATCGCGCATCACTGACGCAATATAAGGAATAATCATAATCGCGAGGATAATCCCCGCTGCTAAAATACCGATCCCGAATGCAGGCCCTGAAAATAATTCACCGACAATCGGCACACTCGACATCACATTACCAACTGGTTCTTGGAAATATTCTGCAAACAGGGGTGCAAAGACAAATAACCCCCACATCCCATAAACAATACTTGGGATAGCAGCAAGAAGTTCAATCGCGATACCAAGAGGACGTTTTAACCAATTAGGCGCCAGCTCTGTTAGGAATAACGCTATACCAAAACTAACGGGAACGGCGATAATCAGAGCGATTAACGATGTAACGATAGTGCCGTAAATAGGCACAAGGGCACCGAATTCTTCCGCTGGAGCATCCCACTCTTTGGTCCATAAAAACGAAAACCCAAACTTTTGCATACTTGGCCAAGATGCAAAAATAAGGGAAATAATAATGCCTCCGAGCATTAACAAAGTGATGAGCGCGGCAATCTTTACCAGTGCACTAAAAATCACATCACCTGATTTGCTGGGAGCTCTAAATGCCGTTGTTTTCTCGGCCATGCGCTTTGTTCTCATTTCATTCCTGCTCTTTTTCACAGGATTGCGTTACAACGATGAGCGGGTAAGCCCTGTTCCTCAGCACTTACCCGCCATTTCCAACCCTAAGTGCACTTAGAAAACCTAAGCTCACCTAGAATAATGCTTTACCTTGGCTATCTTTAACTTCTGTTTTCCATGCTGCACGTACTGCGGTCACGACTTCTTGGGGTAGAATTGCGTAATCTAATGCTTCCGCTTGTTTACCACCTTTATCATAAGCCCAGTTGAAGAAGTCAAGAACTGCTTTGCCTTTTTCCGCATTCGCTTGCTGCTTGTGAACTAAGATGAATGTGGTTGAAGTAATCGGCCATGCATTCGCGCCATCACGGTTTGTTAAATCTTGAGCAAAAGATTTAGACCAGTCAACTTTCTTCGCTGCTGCACTGAAGCTTTCACCCGTTGGTGAAACCGCTTCGCCATCGGCAGAGATTAATTTAGTATACGCAAGGTTGTTCTGTTTTGCGTAAGCATATTCAACATAACCGATAGAACCTGGTAGACGCTGTACGAAAGCGGCAACGCCATCATTTCCTTTACCGCCTACGCTATTTTTCGGCCAATTAACGGTTGAACCTGCACCAACGTCTGATTTCCAGCTTGCGCTGACTTTAGCAAGGTAGCTCGTGAATACGAACGTGGTACCCGAACCGTCAGAACGTCTAACGACTGCAATAGCTTGGTCTGGCAAGCTAACATTTGGGTTCAATTTAGCAATTGCTGGGTCATTCCATTTAGTGATTTTGCCTAAATAGATGTCACCTAATGTGTTGCCATCTAACGTCAGTTGCCCTGACTCAATACCTTTTACATTGACAGCCAGTACCACACCACCGATAACAGTAGGGAATTGGAACAAGCCATCTTCTTTTAATTTTTCATCAGTCAATGGAGCATCGGATGCACCAAAATCAACTGTTCTTGCATTAATTTGTTTGACACCACCAGAAGAACCAATCCCCTGATAGTTTACTTTATTAGCTGTTTCTTTCTGATAAGAGTCTGCCCACTTCGCATAAACAGGAGCAGGAAAGGTCGCGCCAGCTCCGGTCAGGCTGGTAGCAGCAAAAGAAGACATTGCGGTCAGAGATAAAGTTGCTGCCATTACGCTTGCTAAGGTGGTACGCGTCATTTTCATAATCCCTCCGGGGATGTATAGAAACAATCAAGTATAAAATTGTTGGGTGTATGTCACGGTAGGAAAAATAGGACAATTTAGTTACGACAACATGTCGTTTTTATGACAGTTTTATGACAATTGCTGATTTTTTCACTGGAGAGAAAACAAAAACGAAGGGAAGTGAATCTTTATATTATAAAATTCAAATGGTTAAAAAATTTCAGTTTCAACATTGATACCAAAAAGAAAAATGACAGACTGTCATAAAAGCGAAAAATTTTTTTATCCTGCAACCATAAAATAATACTCAAAACAATTTGTGTTGCAGCCAACAACGCTGCGGCGCAAAGTGTGAAGAGTAGAAAGATAGCTCTAAATAGTTCAAGTTGTAGGTAGGCGCCAAACGAAGATATCCCTAGGAGCATACACAAGTATGTGACTAGGGTAGTTGAGTGTAGGCAACACCCCTACAGCTTGAAATATGACGAGATATCAGTCTTCTTTTTCTTTAAGAGGGAGAAGAGCCCTAATCGCAAACCCACCACGCTCACTCTTATGGATCTCAATACTCCCTTCGTGGGCATCAACAATTCGGCGAATAATTGCCAGTCCTAGCCCTGTTCCTTTGTTGCTACGGGCTTTTTCACCTTGCACAAATGGCTGGAACAGACGATGAATATCTTCTTCTTTGATACCTGCTCCGTCATCTTCGACTTGGAACCAAACTGAGTCTTCCGTTTTACCACTACTGACCTTGATCCAGCCATTACCATAGCGGTAGGCATTAACAATCATATTGGTAATCGCGCGTTTAATTGCTAATGGGTTACCATTAACAATCATTGAGCCAGGCTCAAGTGCGGTTTCAATTTCGCCTACGACGTTACTTTCTGAGTTCACTGCTTCCATCAAGATAGCGTTAAGGTCACAGAATTCCATATCCATTTCTTGACCCGTTTTCAGGTAAGACATGAATTGGCCGATGATCGCATCACACTCTTCAATATCTTTATTAATGGATTCTGCCAGGTAGCTATCTTCTGGGCTCATCATTTCTGTTGCTAAACGAATACGGGTTAAGGGGGTTCTTAGGTCATGGCTTACCCCTGCCATTAAGACAGTTCGGTCATTTTCTAAGGTTTTAATCCCTGCTGCCATGTGGTTAAAAGACCGAATAGCGGCCCTGACCTCGGTGGCACCTTTTTCCTGCATTGGGGGTAAGACAAACCCCTTACCAACTTCTCCGGCGTGGTATTCTAATTCAAGTAATGGCTTGTTTTGGTAGCGTATATACAACCATACCCCCGCAAAAATGGTGAGAAAAATCGTTAATGTATAGCGAAAAACAAGGGAGAACTGGTTTTGCCCAATTTCAGTCAGTGGAACTCGCACCCAAATATCAGGTGCAAGATAAGACGTTAACCATAGAATGGGGTACTCTCGGCCTAATTCGAGGTGAACACTTGCCTTGCCACCAATATATTCCGACATATGTTCGCTTAGGAAATCATACTCTTTTGCCCAATTCAGCCCTTCTTCCATCGCTGCTGAGTGTGCATAAAAGGTGATCCCTAATTCATTGTAGATTTTCTTACGCAACGCGGGAGATACCCGCACTGAGGTTCCATCTTGTAGGACCATTTTCTCTGTCATTAATGTTCTTACTTCGTATGCCAGCACCTTATTGAATTGTTGTAAGCTAGGCATCACAACAAAATTCAACACAACCATATAGCTGGTTACGAGGCTCGCAAACAGTAAGGCTACAAATAAAAATAACGAGCGAGAAAATGTACTACGCCTTGAGAACCTCAGTCGCTTCATGCTTTACTTCCATCAGGAACAAACACATAACCCAATCCCCAAACCGTCTGAATATAACGAGGATGTGCTGGGTCTTCTTCAACCATGCGACGCAAACGTGAGATCTGAACATCAATAGAACGTTCCATCGCACTGTATTCACGGCCTCGCGCTAAGCTCATTAGCTTGTCACGCGACAACGGTTCCCTTGGATAAGAAACCAATACTTTTAACACCGCGAATTCACCGCTAGTTAACGGCATATTTTCATCACCTTGAAACATTTCTCGCGTCCCAAGATTTAATTTGAATTTACCAAAGGTAATTATCGCATCATCTTGAGATGGCGCGCCCGGTAATTCATTAGCTTGACGACGTAATACCGCACGAATACGAGCTAGCAATTCCCGTGGATTAAAAGGTTTTGGAATATAGTCGTCCGCACCGATTTCTAAGCCAACGATACGATCCACTTCTTCGCCTTTCGCTGTCACCATAATAATTGGAATTGGGTTATTTTGACTACGTAAGCGACGACAAATTGATAAGCCATCTTCGCCCGGCAGCATTAAATCTAAGACGATCAAGTGAATAGATTCCCTCGTCAGGATTCTGTCCATCTGTTCAGCGTTTGCAGCACTTCTTACCTGAAAACCCTGCTCAGTGAGGTAGCGTTCCAGCAGCGCACGTAAACGCATATCATCATCGACGACAAGAACCTTATAACTTTCCTGCATTTTGTAGCCCTCAAGATGTGCATCTTTCAAATTATTTTTTTAATGAATGTAAGTAAAACAATATTAATGCTCACTAATTTACCACTAACATGGGATTTAATGAATCATTTTACACTTCAGACGGTTAGTGGCTTGTAGCTTATTTCTAATACAAAATAAGTCACCTGCCCTCCCGGCGTATTTACTGTTATTTCATCATCAACCTGTTTACCTATCAAGGCTCGCGCTACGGGAGAATCAATTGAAATCCATTGTTTCGTAGGGTTGAATTCATCAGCACCGACGATACGGAATATTCTGATATTTTCATTTTCATCTTCTAGTTTAACCCATGCGCCAAAAAACACACGGCCTTCTTGGCGAGGATCAGGCTCGATAATCCTTAACTGATCTAACCTTTTGGATAAAAAACGGATGCGTCTATCAATTTCACGCAACCTTTTTTTGCCGTAAATATATTCTGCATTTTCTGAGCGATCCCCTTGAGCTGCGGCCTCTGAAACAGATTGAGTTACCCGAGGGCGTTCATCCTTCCACAGGTATTTCAATTCTTTATCTAACGCATCCCAACCTTCACGTGTAATTAAAAGACTTTTAGTCATAACCTTCAAATATTAGCCAATGGAGCCCATAATTATAATATTTTATAGAACATAATCTGAGACTTTCCTACCAATAGGCTCAAATTCAGTCTGGAAATTCTCGTTACCACCAAGTATAACAGTGCAATAAATTTTTAACTGTTCTTCCAGTAGGTATTTAAACAGTAGGTATTGAAACTCGACATGAATGAAACTCTAAGCCAAATTATTGCAGCGGAACTGCAAGCCCAGCCGAAACAAGTTTTTTCTGCCATCACGCTATTAGATGAAGGAAATACTGTCCCGTTTATTGCGCGTTACCGTAAAGAGGTTACCGGTGGGTTGGACGATACTCAGCTTCGCCAGCTAGAAAGCCGTTTAGGGTACTTGCGCGAATTGAATGACCGTAAGCAAACCATCCTCAAGTCGATAGAAGAACAAGGTAAATTGACACCAGAGCTTGCCTCCGCTATCAACACAACGCTCAATAAAACCGAACTTGAAGACCTGTATCTTCCTTATAAACCAAAACGTCGCACCCGCGGGCAAATTGCTATTGAAGCAGGGCTCGAGCCTTTAGCGGATACCCTGTGGAATGACCCAAGCCAGTCACCTGATGAACTCGCAAAAACCTATATCGATGCAGATAAAGGTGTGGCGGATGTTAAAGCCGCTTTAGATGGTGCTCGCTATATCCTTATGGAGCGTTTCGCCGAAGATGCAACTCTTTTAGCGAAAGTTCGCGACTATATCTGGAAAAATGCCCACCTTGTTTCTGTTGTTGCTGAAGGTAAGCAAGAAGAAGGGGTAAAATTTAGTGACTACTTTGAACATCACGAACCCGTTGCTCAGGTTCCTTCTCACCGAGCCCTTGCAATGTTCCGTGGTCGTAACGAAGGGATTTTACAGCTTTCATTAAACTGCGACCCTCAGTTTGATGAACCACCAAAAGAAAGTTACTGCGAAGAAATTATCACCCGCCATTTAGATATTCGTTTAAATAATGCTCCTGCTGACCAATGGCGTAAAGCCGTGATCAGCTGGACATGGCGTGTCAAAGTATTACTGCACTTAGAAACAGAAGTCATGAGCTCACTGCGCGAAAAAGCTGAAGAGGAAGCTATTAACGTGTTTGCTCGTAACCTCAGTGACTTACTGATGGCGGCTCCAGCGGGAATGCGTGCCACCATGGGCTTAGACCCTGGCTTGCGTACTGGCGTGAAAGTTGCTGTCGTGGATGCAACAGGTAAATTAATTGCAACGGATACGATTTATCCACATACCGGACAAGCCGCAAAATCGGCAACCATCGTTGCGGCACTTTGCCAAAAACATAACGTCGAATTAGTGGCCATTGGTAACGGTACAGCTTCTCGTGAAACGGAACGTTTCTTTGCTGAAGTTCAAAAACAGTACCCTGAAGTCACTGCGCAGAAAGTTATTGTCAGCGAAGCTGGCGCTTCTGTTTATTCCGCTTCTGAACTTGCGGCTTTGGAATTCCCAAGCTTAGATGTGTCTTTACGTGGTGCCGTATCTATTGCTCGTCGCCTACAAGACCCACTGGCTGAATTAGTGAAAATTGACCCAAAATCCATTGGGGTTGGCCAATATCAGCATGATGTCAGCCAAACACAATTAGCGCGTAAACTCGATGCAGTTGTCGAAGACTGTGTAAACTCCGTTGGTGTTGACTTGAATACCGCTTCCGTTGCCTTACTGACTCGCGTTGCCGGTTTAAGCAAAATGATTGCGCAAAACGTGGTGGACTGGCGCGACCAGAATGGCCAGTTTAGTGATAGAAAACAGTTGCTCAAAGTTGCACGCCTTGGGCCAAAAGCCTTTGAACAGTGTGCAGGCTTCTTGCGTATCACCAATGGTGAAAACCCGTTAGATGCTTCTACTGTTCACCCTGAAGCTTACCCGATTGTTGAAAAAATTCTTGAGTCTGTCCGCCAGCCACTCAAAGAAATTATGGGCAACTCACAGGTGCTTAATACCTTGAGCCCACGTGACTTTACCACTGAGCAATTCGGGGTTCCAACTGTCACCGATATCATTAAAGAACTGGAAAAACCGGGTCGTGACCCACGCCCTGAGTTTAAAACTGCCACCTTTTCCGAAGGTGTAGAAACCATGAAAGACCTGACTTCTGGCATGATCTTAGAAGGTGCAGTCACCAATGTGACCAACTTCGGCGCTTTTGTGGATATTGGTGTTCACCAAGACGGTTTAGTTCATATTTCTTCACTTTCAAATAGTTATGTCGAAGACCCACACAAGGTAGTAAAAGCGGGCGACATTGTGAAAGTCAAAGTGTTAGATGTGGATATTGCACGCAAACGTATTGCGTTAACGATGCGTTTAGATGAACAAGCGGGTGATTCTAACAGTGCCCCTCGCCGTGCAGCCCCTGAACAGGACAAAAATGCGCGTAAGGCGCCTCAATCAAGAGGTAACTCACGCCAAAACAGCGCATCTTCAGGTAACAGCGCCATGAGTGATGCCCTTGCCGCGGCATTCGGTAAGAAACGTTAACTTTCTTTATGGGCATCGCAATGTACCTATTGTGATGCCCATTTCAATAAATAATGCTGTGATTGATTAGTTCAAACAATATATTGGGTATAATTCAGCCATCTCCCCTTCACTGACTCCACCATTAATTTCGCTAGCGGAACACCGTAAACTCAATGCTTCGTTGATCCATATCAAGTCAAATTGACGAAAAAAGAGGCTAAATATAACAAAAGGTGGATGATTATGATTCTCATTGTTAATTAGATTTATTTTTGTTTGGCGACTTTATTACCTGAGCAATTGCACTCTTTAACAATTGTCATCGATATCATTATTAATTAAATGATTAGGAAGACACTATGGCAATACTTCCTCAATGCAGTTACAAAATACTTGGCTTCTCTCCAGAGATTAGTCCTGCATACCGACAAAAACTGCTCTCACTTGGTTTACTTCCGGGTTCTGTCTTTAAAGTGGTGCGCTTAGCGCCTTTTGGTGATCCTGTTCAAATAGAAACTCATCGTGTCAGCTTAGTGCTACGCAAAAAGGATCTTGCCCTACTCAATTTAGATGAAGCGACCACCGCTTAAGTATTTCTTTTTTTATTATTGGCAAACACTATGAAACGATTAACGATCGGCTTAATTGGTAACCCCAATGCAGGCAAAACGACCTTATTCAACCAGCTCACAGGGTCAAGGCAGCGGGTCGGTAACTGGGCGGGGGTCACTGTTGAACGAAAAGTGGGCCGCTTCCATACAGATGACCACAAAATCGAACTTGTTGACCTACCCGGCACCTATTCTCTGACCACTATTTCTGAGCAAACCTCTCTTGACGAACAAATCGCCTGCTACTTTATTTTAAGTGGTGAGGCAGACATGCTCATTAATGTTGTCGATGCGTCTAATTTAGAGCGTAACCTCTACCTGACATTGCAATTAGTCGAGTTAGGCGTTCCATGTATTGTCGCCTTGAATATGTTGGATATCGCTCAAAGCCAACATATTGATATTAATATTGCTGAATTAGAAAAACAGCTCGGCTGCCCTGTGATCCCAATGGTTTCAACTCGAGCAACCGGTATCGATAAACTGAAAAAAGCCATTGATACACATCCACAAAATAGCCAGCAAGCCCTTGTGGAATATCCAGCACAGTTATTGCAAGCTGTAGACTCACTATCTGAACAAATTTCAGCACAACAATTTAGCCACCAGCAGCGCCGCTGGTTAGCATTACAGATCCTCGAAGGGGACATATATAGCCGCCAACGCGCAGAAATATCTGAAGGACAATTGCTGGCGATACGCCAAACACTGAAAGAAGGCTTAAACGAAGAACCTGAATTACTCATTGCCGACGCACGTTATCAATCTATTGCGACCATTTGCAATGCTGCGATTAACAATAGTGCCGCTGAACCAAATCGACTAACACAATCACTGGATAAATTTATTCTGAGCCGTTGGCTCGGCGTACCTATTTTCTTGTTTGTGATGTATTTGATGTTCGTTTTAGCCATCAACATCGGTGGCGCCTTACAACCCTTCTTTGAAGGTGCGTCAGAAGCGATATTTATTCATGGTATTCAGTGGGTTGGTGCCTACTTTAGCTTCCCTGATTGGCTAACTATTTTCCTTGCCCAAGGTGTTGGTGGCGGTATTAACACGGTTTTACCTTTAGTGCCACAAATTGGGATGATGTATCTGTTTCTTTCAATACTGGAAGATTCTGGCTATATGGCGCGAGCCGCTTTCGTGATGGACCGCCTCATGCAAGCCTTAGGTTTACCGGGTAAATCTTTCGTGCCTTTGATTGTCGGTTTTGGCTGTAACGTACCGTCAATTATGGGTGCACGCACGCTCGACGCACCGCGCGAAAGGCTAATTACGGTCTTAATGGCACCATTTATGTCTTGTGGTGCAAGATTGGCTATTTTCGCCGTTTTTGCTGCCGCTTTCTTCGGCAAAAATGGGGCGAGCGTGGTCTTTTCACTCTATATTTTAGGAATTGTTGTCGCTATCTTAACTGGGTTACTACTAAAACATACTCTAATGCGTGGCGAAGCCTCTCCGTTTATCATGGAACTTCCGGTTTACCATGTGCCACATATCAAAACACTGCTGATTCAAACATGGCAGCGCCTAAAAGGCTTCGTGGTACGTGCAGGTAAAGTCATCATCGTTGCCAGTATTTTTATTGGCGCATTAAATAGCTTCTCTTTCTCTGGTAAGCCTGTTGATAATATTAATGACTCCGCACTGGCTTCTGTCAGTAAAGTGATAACCCCTGCTTTACAACCTATCGGTGTTCATGCAGATAACTGGCAAGCAACTGTTGGGTTGATTACCGGGGCGATGGCCAAAGAAGTGGTAGTGGGAACACTAAATACCCTGTATACCGCTGAAGCCATTACTTCTGAGCCGTTCGATGCAGAATCTTTCAATTTATGGGAAGAACTGGGAGATGCGGTTTCTGAAACTTGGGATAGCTTAAAAGAGACCTTTACCTTAAGCGCGTTATCGAACCCTATCGAAGCCAGTAAAGGCGATGGAGAAATGGAATCCGGCTCAATGGGTACCATGGCAGCGAAATTTGGTTCAGGAATTGCAGCCTATAGCTACCTCATCTTCGTCTTACTGTATGTGCCTTGCGTCTCAGTAATGGGTGCTATTGCACGTGAAACCAATAAAAGTTGGATGAGCTTCTCCATTCTGTGGGGCTTAAATGTGGCTTATAGCCTTGCGGCTCTGTTTTACCAAGTTGCCACATTTAGCGAACACCCACAAAGCAGCTTGATTACTATAGCCGCGGTTGTTCTGTTCAACCTTGCCTTGTTCATATTCTTACGTCGCATGCGTAGCCGCGTAACCCTGAACATCAAGAACAGAACCGCAGAGCAATGTTCTGGCTGTTCAAGTGATGCGTGCCACTAAGGAATAAAACGATGACTAGCTTGCTGCAAATAAGAGATTTAATCGCCTTATATGGGCAAGCTGACATCGCGCTACTCAGTGAGCAGCTAAATACACCGGCTCCATTAATTCAAGCAATGGTTGAGAAACTCGTTAGCTTAGAGAAAATTGAACAAGTTGATATCAGTGCTTGTTTAACAGGCAGTAGCTGTAAAGGCTGCCCTGAAAGCACTGATTGCACTCATTTTGTATATAAAATCAAATAATAGGCACACCACAACAAAAAACACCGAACAAGTCGGTGTTTTTTTATTTATTCCTCGATACGACTTTGAAAATCCAACAGGTATTCGCAAAACTCATCAGGATGAGAAATAAATGGTGCGTGAGCACTATTTCGAACAATGACAGATGGCGAATTAGGGTAAAGTTCATCTAAAATTGGCACTATTTTGCGCGGTACCAAGCCATCGAGATAACCATAAATACGCAAGAAAGGAATAGGTAACAGCTTTAATTCCTCGCGCAAATCTTCGGTGCGCAATGATTCAAGCCCTGCATTTAACGTTTCAACCGTTGGAATAGGCTGTTCGAGTACCACAGATTTCAAGGTTTTTGCGTCGTTTCTGGCGCTTTCTGTCCCTAATGTCTGCAATGCTAAAAAACGCTCGACTGTGCGATGAAAATCAGCCGAAAGTTGCTGCTCGAAACCTAATAAAACCTCTGGCCGGATCCCTGCCCAACCGTTTTCTTCGGCTTTAAAACACGGGGAGGAAGCAACCGTAATGAGCCCTTTAACTTCATAGGGATGGTCAAGCGCGATACGGCTTGCAACTAGCCCGCCAAGTGACCAACCAAGCCAAATCGCGTTTTTAGGTGCTTGTTCCCACAAAATATTCGCCATCGATTGAATATTCATGGGGGAAAAACCTTGGCTACGCCCATAGCCCGGCAGGTCAACCAAATGAACCCGAAAGTGCGAAGCGATTCGCGGAATAATTGTTTGCCAGACTTGGGCATTCAGCCCCCATCCGTGCAGCAACACAAGATCTTGTTTACCTTCACCAACGGTCTGCCAATATAACTTTGCCATCGTTACACTCTCTTCATTCATTTATTTGTCAATTCGTTTTAACGGGACGCTACTATGCTAACAATGGAAGGGGGCTGCTGGCTATGCCATCAATCACTAAAGTTACCTCATCAGGGTGTTTGTAGTTTTTGCCTCAAAGGACTGCCTAAAATGCCAACTTGCTGTTTACGTTGTGCTTTACCCTGTGAACAGCCGACCATGGAATGCGGACGCTGCCTAAAGAGCCCACCCCCATGGCAGAGAATTATCACTGTAACCCCCTACCAAGCCGCTTTACGCATGTTAATTCATCGTTTTAAATTTCAAAAACAACCTCAGCTTGCTTTTACTTTAGCACGTATCTTTGCATTATTTTGGCTCACAGGTTATCGCCAACAACAATGGCAAAAACCGGACTTAATCATCACCATTCCACTGCATCGTCGCCGTCTATGGTGGAGAGGATTTGACCACATGGCATTAATAGGCGAAAATTTGTCCAGATGGTTAAATATCCCCTATTCGCAAAATTCATTATCGCGTAGTCGTGCTACACTGGCACAGACTACACTAAAACGTGAGTATCGCCGAAACAACCTAAAGGGAGCATTTACCTTAAACGACTCTGTTTCAAACCTACATGTTGCTGTTATTGATGATGTTATTACAACAGGTTCTACCATGAATAGCGCAGCACAATTGTTGATTTGTGCGGGAGCGCATACTGTTGATGCATGGTCACTGTGTCGCACCTTGTAGGAAAGGGGTAAATGGGCGTATTATAACCAACTAAAGCAGTCAACTATTATTGAGCAAATGATTATGATTAATATTACTGAAGCAGCACAGGCTCATTTTGCCAAGTTGTTGGAAAATCAAGAGCCAGGAACTCAAATCCGTGTTTTTGTTATCAACCCAGGCACGCCAACCGCCGAATGCGGTGTGTCGTACTGCCCTCCGGGTGCCGTTGAAGCCACAGATAAAGAACTAAAGTTCGAGAAATTATCTGCTTATGTTGATGAAATTAGCGCCCCATTCTTGGATGATGCCGAAATTGACTTCGTCACCGACCAACTCGGCTCACAACTGACGTTAAAAGCACCAAACGCCAAAATGCGTAAAGTCTCTGATGACGCACCATTAATTGAGCGTGTTGAGTATGTTTTACAGTCACAAATTAACCCACAACTTGCCAGCCACGGTGGCCGTGTTTCCCTGATGGAAATCACCGACGAAGGCTTTGCAATTTTGCAATTTGGTGGCGGCTGTAACGGCTGTTCAATGGTCGATGTCACCCTTAAAGAAGGTATCGAGAAAGAACTTCTCAAAATGTTTGAAGGTGAGCTAAAAGGCGTTAAAGACCTGACCGAGCACCAACGTGGCGAGCACTCTTTCTATTAATCAATACCACGAATATTTGGCACTCGGTTCTTTACGGGTGCCTATCATTTAACCTTTTATGGGTTGTTACCTACTGTATTCGGTATTTTATGGACCATTTTGAAACATTAACACCAGAGCAAGCCTACCAACATTGGTTAGACGGCACCGCCATACTGGTAGATGTGCGAGACCCACAAAGTTTTCGTGCAGGCCATGCGAGTGGGGCCTATCACCTCACCAATGAGTCACTGAGCCAATTTCTAGAACAAACGGATTACGAACAACCTGTTATGGTGATGTGTTACCATGGGCACAGTAGCCAAGGTGCTGCACAGTATCTGATCAACATTGGCTTTGAATCTGTATATAGCATCAATGGTGGATTTGAAGCTTGGTTAAGGGAATATCCACAAGCCGTTACGGCTCTCTAGATGAGAAAACGCATTCATGATCCACATCACCTCCTTTGCTAATCCCAGAATGGCGCAAGCTTTTGTTGACTATATGGCGAGCAAAAATATTCACCTAAAAATAAAGCCATCACAGGAACAAGCCGTCTTTGAGCTTTGGCTAGAAGATGAGCAGCTTCAACCTCAAGTCCAAAAAGAATTAGATATTTTTCTACAAGACCCAAATCACCCTCGCTACTTAGAAGCCAGTTGGCACACAGGAAGTGCAGATACTCAATTTCAATATCGCAATTACCTAACTTGGGGTTATCTTAAAGAGCAATCTGGCCCTTTAACTATCGCTGTTATTTTATTGTCGATTGTTGTATATCTTTGGGTAGAAATGACCGATGCTCGAGAAGTTCTACGTTATTTGGCATGGCCTATTGGCGACCAACAAACGGAACTTTGGCGTTGGTTTAGTCCTGCATTGGTGCACTTTTCGCTATCACACATTGGTTTCAATCTTGCACTATGGTGGTTTCTCGCTGGGCAAGTTGAGCGAAAACTCGGGACGGGCAAGTTATTCACTATCTTACTGGTCTCTGCGCTATTTAGTAACTGGGGGCAATCGCTATTTAGTGAAAACAACTTTGGCGGCTTATCCGGTGTCGTCTATGCCCTTGTCAGCTATGTGTGGTTAACGGGTGAACGTCGGCCAGAAAGTGGCGTTAGCGTTCCTCGAGGGTTAATGATTTTCTCCATTATCTGGCTTTTTTTCGGTTACTTCGATGTTTTAGGCATGCATATCGCCAATGCCGCACATACTTCAGGGTTAATTATCGGCTTATTAATGGGAGTATGGGATAATAGACACAGTTTTAAACACCAGAGCTCCAGATAAAACATTTTAATAATTAGAGGCTAACGCTGTGAAACAAACCCAGAGACATGATGCAATAGTTGAGCTTGTGCGTCTTCAGGGATATGTCAGTACTGAAGAACTCGTCGAACACTTTGAGGTTAGCCCTCAAACAATCCGTCGAGACCTCAATGATCTCGCTGAACAAAATAAAATTCAGCGGCACCACGGTGGCGCAGCACTGCCTTCAAGTTCTGTAAATGCGGCCTATAATGACCGTAAAATCATGTGGTCAGATGAAAAAGCGCGTATCGCACAACATGTTGCAAGCCAGATCCCTGATGGTGCAACACTGTTTATAGACATTGGTACCACACCCGAAGCCGTTGCCCATGCATTGGTTAATCACAAAAACCTACGTGTGGTGACCAATAACCTCAACGTCGCCACGTTGCTGATGCCAAAAGAAGACTTTCGCCTCATTTTAGCCGGTGGTGAAGTACGCTCACGGGATGGCGGTATTGTCGGTGAAGCGACCCTCGATTTTATTTCCCAATTTAGATTAGATTACGGCATTTTAGGTATCAGTGGTATTGATATGGATGGCTCATTACTTGAGTTCGATTACCACGAAGTTCGTACCAAACGCGCAATTATTGAAAATTCACGCTGTGTCATGCTTGTCACCGACCATTCTAAATTTGGTCGTAACGCGATGGTTAACTTGGGCAATATGAACCTGATTGACTACTTATTTACTGATAAACAGCCACCTGATAGTATTCTCAAAGTCATTGAGCAACATAATGTTCAATTAGAGCTTTGTTAATCAAATAGTTATTCTCATGATGGTAGTCCTCACTGCCATCATGCTTCTTGCTATCCCCCTATTTTAGCCCTCAGCCTTACCATCATTTTTTCTTTTTCGCGCGAAATTCTCTTTTTTCCATTGTGAATAACAATATTTTATGTGTGGGTATTGAAAAAAAATTGTTACCAATATCACGCAGTTGTTATTTTTTTCATTAATAATAGTTGGCATCACTATCTATTTTGACTACAATTAAATGAGCGAAAACGAACATTATTGAAAGTGTTTCGAACATCTCAGGGGGATGCATGGAAACTAAAGACTTGATTGTCATCGGCGGCGGGATCAACGGCGCTGGAATTGCAGCAGATGCTGCAGGTCGTGGATTATCAGTATTACTGCTCGAAGCTCAAGACTTAGCAAGTGCCACTTCATCTGCGAGTTCTAAACTCATTCATGGTGGCTTACGTTACTTAGAACATTATGAATTTAGATTAGTGAGCGAAGCATTGGCTGAACGTGAAGTGCTATTACGATTAGCGCCACATATTGCCTTCCCAATGCGCTTCCGCTTACCGCATCAGCCTCATTTACGTCCAGCTTGGATGATCCGTATTGGCCTGTTCTTATATGACCATTTAGGCAAACGTGTGAGCTTACCAAGCAGTAAAGGGCTGAAATTCAACCAAAATTCCGTACTCAAACCTGAATTAACGAAAGGTTTTGAATATTCTGACTGTTGGGTTGATGATGCGCGTTTAGTTGTGTTAAACGCTCAAGAAGTGGTACGTAAAAATGGTGAAGTTCGCACTCGCACAAAAGTGACTCGCGCTTACCGTGAAAATGGCTTATGGGTTGTTGAAGCTCAAGACTTACGTACGGGTGAAACCCATACATGGAAAGCGAAAGGGCTGGTTAATGCCACTGGGCCTTGGGTAAAAGAGTTCTTTGATGATGGCCTGAAATTAAAATCACCTTACGGTATTCGCCTGATCAAAGGTAGCCACATTGTCGTTCCGCGTGCTCATGATGAACCACAAGCGTATATCTTACAAAATGAAGATAACCGTATTGTATTTGTTATTCCATGGATGGATGAATTTTCTATCATCGGCACCACTGACGTAGAATATAAAGGTGACCCGAAAGACGTCAAAATTGATGAGAACGAAGTTAACTATTTACTGAAAGTGTATAACGACCACTTCAAAAAACAGTTAACCGTGAGTGATATTGTTTGGGACTACTCAGGTGTTCGCCCACTGTGCGACGATGAGTCAGACTCACCACAAGCTATTACTCGTGATTACACATTGGATATTCACGATGAGCAAGGCCAAGCACCATTGTTGTCGGTATTTGGTGGTAAATTAACAACTTATCGTAAGTTAGCGGAAGCTGCTGTAAATAAATTAGCCACTTACTATCCAAATGCAGGTAGTCCATGGACTAAAAATGGTCAGTTACCAGGTGGTGATATCGAAGGTTGTGACCGTGATGGTTATGCACGTGTATTACGTCAACATTATCAATGGCTTCCTGAAGGCTTAGCGCTACGTTTTGCTAGAACTTACGGTAGCAACAGTAAATTGATCCTTGAAGGCGCGAATTCACTCAGTGACCTTGGTGAAGCATTCTCTGCGAATGTCTATGAAGCGGAATTACGTTACTTAGTCAAACATGAGTGGGTAACAGAGTTGGATGATGCTATTTGGCGTCGCACTAAATTGGGTATGTGGCTGAATGAAGAAGAAAAACAGCGCATTGCTCATTGGTTAGCAAAAAATGGGTTGTCAGAGAATACCTCTGCATAATCGTAAAAATCTCGTTGTTATAAAATCTCGTTGTTAATGGAAAAAGCCAGTCGCAGTTGTTGACTGGCTTTTTCTATTTTTAAATCGTTTTTTCTATTTTTAAATAATTAGTACGACTTTCAGAAAAAACCCAATCACGATAAGTTGCACAAATCAATTTGACCTGTTTATAATGTATGCGAATTTATCTCTCACCCAACTTCGCAGGTACGCCTCACGATGAACTAAGCACTGCCAGAAAATATTTTCCAATACCCTTTTGGTATTCATTTTTCTGTTCCTGGCAGGCAACCGCTTTCATCGACGCTTCTTGATAAGTCAACGACGTTGTCTGTCCTCATTATTTTGGAGGTGCATATGACGATTGCTTGTCACTTTTCACAGCTCAATATTGAATTTAACCAAACCGCTCTTTTTTCACCGCTAAGTGGGACGTTGTCATGCCAAAAAAATGCCCTAATTGGCCATAATGGCAAAGGAAAATCCGTCTTGATGCGTATTCTTGCTAGCCAATTATCCCCTACGCAAGGAAATGTACATTGGAACCGCCCCTTTATCTATGTCGAGCAATTAACGCGACTAGCGGGAGAAACGCTTGTCGATGCTTTAGGTATATCTGAGCTTTATCACGCATTCTTACGCATTGAGGCAGGAAATGGTTCTTTGGCAGATTTTGAGCTCACAGAAGATAAATGGCATTTACCTTCCCAATGGCAAAGTTTATTGGACTCTGCAGGGCTCTCTATCTCAATGGAAGCCCCCATTGCCCATTTAAGTGGAGGTGAACGTACTCGCCTAGCCCTTTGCCGTGCATTTCTTCATCAAGACCACTTTTTGCTACTTGATGAACCGGATAACCATTTAGATACACAAAGTCGGCAATGGCTTAGCCAGAAACTCACAGAGCACCGAGCTGGTTGTCTCGTTATTTCTCACAACAGAACCCTGTTAAGCGAAATGGATGCTATTTTTGAATTAACGGAAAAAGGGTTACACGAGTATGGGGGGAATTATGCGTTATACGATACCCAAAAAACCGCGGAAATCGCTGCAATCGATGCACAAAGTGAGCGCTTAGAAAAACGTATTCATCAAGAGAAAAAACAGCAACAAGCCACATTACAAAAAGCCGCCCAACGCAAAAAACAGGGAGAGAAAATTCGCTATGGTGGGTCGCAATCCTTATTACTGCTTGATATGCAAAAAAACCGGGCAGAGAAAAGGCAATCAAACGTCGCAGAGCGGCACCAACGGGTTATGGATAACCTACAAAATCAACAACAGGAAAACCAAGAGAAAGCCCGCCACATCAAGCCACAAAAAATGACAATTAACTATCAAAATGAAGGTAATAAAGTCACCATTTTTGCTTCTGATTTGCGTTTGCCTTATGGTTATTCGTCACCACTTTCATTCACCATATACAGTGGGGAGCATTGGCATATTCAAGGGCGTAATGGTTGTGGTAAATCAACCCTACTTAAGGTTCTTGCTGGCCTGTTGCCATCAGATTCAGGAGAGTGCCGCCTCAGTGGGGATTTTTGCTATTTAGACCAACACCTCAACTTACTCGATAAAACATTACCTGTTGCTGAAGCCCTTCATCAATACCAACCCTTGTTTACAGTAGAACAGTGGCGCACGCAATTAGGTATGTTACGAATACGAGGAGATAAATCATTACTGCCACTACAGCAACTCAGTGGTGGGGAGCAACTAAAAGCAACACTATTGGCGCTCACACATAGCCCGAGCCCACCCGCTATTTTATTACTCGATGAACCGGATAACCATTTAGACTTGGATTCAAAACAACTACTTGAAGCGCTATTGCAGGATTACCAAGGAACACTCTTGCTGGTTTCTCACGATGAAACCTTTATTGCAAACTGCAATATAACCCATACGCTAAATCTTTCTGATAAATAACCATACGTTAGGCCACTGCCAAAATAGGAGTGGCCGTATACTTTAATGGATAAATGTATTTTTGACGCGATGAGAAGCTAAAAAGTAGGGGATCCATAACACGCAATAAAAGCTGCCATTTATAGCGGTAATAATATTTGAGTGATTGATTTCCAAGCCAAATATATATGGGAATATAAAACGAGCAACCAATACCATTAACGTAAATAACACCATGGTGGTGATAAACAGCCACTTCGCCTGTTTTTTCCATTTAACCGCAGCGATAAATGTCCAAAGAAATAGGGCAATTAGAACACCATAACCTATTTGTAAGAAGTAAAAACCTGTCGCAAAGCCTGGAATATAAAAATCAGAATCTGCATGAGTTGCCAATGGCCATGCTGTTTGTACTTGTGAAATTTCTTGCAATAACATCATGACGGTTTTGTACAGCATATAAAACAGACCAATAACCGGTAAAATTAACCATCCACTGATCCCCTGTAACGGCTTTTTAACTACCGGGTGAGCCACTGGTGATATTATTGCGGGCTCTGCTTGCGTGGCTGATTGCTGAATATCCATTCAAATAACCTTTATTTACTATTTACTTTGCATTTTTTCTTCAAGAAATGCCTTGAGTACAATTGCTTGATTATGTTCTGTATTTTTAGCACTGTATAACAGTGTTAAGTCACCTTGCTTTGCTTGTGAAACCAATACCTGCCAAGCTGTTGTGTTATTAAGTTCCTGCTGATATCGCTCGATAAATTGTGCAAACTGATCGGTGTTCTGATGAAACCATTTTCGTAGCTCATTGGAAGGTGCAACGTCTTTATTCCAAGCGTCGTGTTGTAAATCTGTTTTTTTTATTCCTCTTGGCCACAGTCTATCAATAAGCACGCGATAACCGTCGTTATCGTCAACAGGGTCATAAACTCGTTTGCATTTAATCATCATTTACCTACCCAATAAGTAAACCGCATAATTTTATTTATTAATTTACAAAGGTATTTTTAACACGCTTTGAAACTAAAAAATATGGTATCCAAATGGCACAAGCAATTAGAGCCCGAAAAATATCTTTGATATCGGAGGCTTCGACCTCTAAATCCAATAAAATACTTGCGAGTATAATATCCGTAACCGTCAAAACTAAAGAAAAGATCTGGAAAAAAATATAAATTTTAATTGTGAGCTTTTTCGTTGTAAAAAAAACATAACTGAGGAAAAGTAAGGTGGCGTATAAAATAACATTACCTAAAACCTCAAAGTAGATTAGCTCTTTAAATAATGGAATAAATGAACTTGATTGTGGATCTGTTAATTCAACCCAATATTCAATCACTTGAGCATTTTGCCCATAAATCGAAAAAGGCAAAATAATCAAGGACAATATTATCCCTAACATGGGTAAAATAAGCCATCCACCAATACCTTTTAATTCTTTCCTTGGTTGTGGTGATGGTACCGAAGTGCCATGAGATGAACTGTGACCTTCAGTTTTCATTTACACTTCCTTATTATCCTTATTAAACAGACAAATAATATCAATACAAAATAAATAACCCTATATAAGATAGCATACCTACTCAACAAAAAATGAGTAACTAAATGCGCTAATTCACAATTATATTGCTAATAAAGAACAATCTGACAAGGCCATCATTATGCAAATATTTACCGCACAGTTACCACTCCCTACCAATTACCTCTATGGTGATTTTTTTGCCTTTCATTTAAGAGATCAACACAATGTTGCGGAAATAGTGGAAGAAAATACATTACACAAAGGCATAATATGGCAACAACATGCCACAAAAATGACATTAGAGCTAAAAAAACAACAAGCAATAATTTCATTAGAAATTGATCCCCCATCTGTCATTGTCAATGAACAAGACCTGTTAACGTTGGCACAGCATGTACTTGGCTTGAAACAGAATATTGATGAGTTCGAAAAATACTACTGTGAAAACCCAACACTGGGCCAGCTCATTGAAAAACAAAGAGGATTACGAATTTATCAATCTGCCAGTGCATTTGAAGCATTAGTTTGGGCTATTATTGGCCAACAAATCAGTGTTCACGCAGCTATTGCCATTCGTCGACGATTTATCCAAGCCGTGGGGATTCAGCACACTTCGGGTATTTGGTGTTTTCCCGATACACCACAGGTCAAATCAGTTGATGACGAAACGCTACGCCAAACGGGTTTTTCGAAGGGGAAAATTACCGCCCTCAGAGCCCTTTGTGAAGCCATCGAAAATCAACAAATTGATTTATCACAGCATGTCACTCACTCCAATGCGAATCAAATAACTGAACAATTATTAAAAATCAAAGGAATTGGCCCTTGGACTGTGAGCTATGCTTTACTCAGAGGATTCAACTACTTAGATGGCTCTTTACATGGAGATGTTGCGGTAAGGCGTAATTTGCAAACATTGCTCGATAAACCAGAACAACCCAACGCCAAAGAAACAGAAAAATGGTTAGCGCAATTCTCCCCATGGCGTGCGCTGGTTGCCGCTCATTTATGGCGTAGCCAATCAGCCGCAGGGTATTGATTAATCAAAAAAAAGCCCACTTCACATTGAGAAGTGGGCTTTCCAGCTATACGCAATATTGATTTAACGTAGCCAGTTCGTTTTCACTAATTGAACGACTTCATCACCACGACCACTCATAATCGCTTTTAACATATACAGGCTAAAGCCTTTCGCTTCTTGCGCTGCAATTTCTGGCGGCATAGACAGCTCTTGTTTGGCGGTCAAGACATCAACGACCACCGGCCCATCATGGGCAAACGCTTCTTTTAATGCGCCGTCTAGGTCTTCACTTTTTTCAACACGGATCCCTTTAATACCCGCAGCATTCGCAATCGCTGCAAAGTTAGGGTTATGTAAATCCGTTCCTGCTGTCAAGAAACCGGCAACTTTCATTTCCATGGCAACAAAGCCAAGTACGCCATTGTTATGAATGATGATTTTTACTGGTAATTGCATTTGAGAAAGAGAGATAAAATCGCCCATTAACATACTGAAGCCACCATCACCACACATTGCAACCACTTGACGTTTTTTATCAACGGCTTGTGCACCAATAGCTTGTGGCATCGCGTTTGCCATTGACCCATGGTTAAAAGAGCCAATTAAACGGCGCTTACCGTTCATTTTCAAATAACGCGCAGCCCACACTGTCGGGGTTCCCACGTCACAAGTGAAAATCGCGTCATCAGCAGCTAATTCACTAATTTTTGTTGCAAGATACTGTGGATGTATTAACCCTTCATGACCCGGTTTAGCAAGATCATCTAACCCTTTTCTAGCCTCTGAATAATGTTTTAAAGCACCGTCGAGGTGTTTTGTCTCTTGTTTCGTCTCTAGGTGTGGCTGTAATGCATCCAATGTCGCTTTGATATCTCCAATCAACCCCATATCAATATGGCAATGGGAACCCAAGCTGCCCGCATTAATATCAACCTGAATGATTTTAGCTCCACTTGGGTAGAAAGGACGGTATGGAAATTGTGTCCCGAGTAAAACAACCGTATCTGCATTCATCATTGCGTGGTAACCTGATGAAAAACCTATTAAACCTGTCATTCCAACGCTGTATGGGTTATCCCATTCAATATGTTCTTTACCACGTAACGCGTGTACTACTGGTGCTTTTAGTGTTTCTGCTAGCTTAACCACTTCATCATGAGCACCCGCGCAGCCATTACCACAGAATAACGTGATATTCTTAGACTGATTCAGCAGTTCAGCAAGTTTTTCGATTTCACTTCGCTGAGGCATAATCAGTGGAGCTTGTGGCTGATACCACGTTTCTTTCGCTGACTCTGGCGCATCTTTTAGCGCAATATCACCCGGTATCACAACAACGGATACCCCTTTATTCAGGATCGCTTTACGCATAGCGATGCCAAGAACTTGTGGAATTTGCTCTGGGTTAGAGACCATTTCACAATAATGGCTGCATTCGCGAAATAATTCAGTTGGGTGGGTTTCTTGGAAATAGTTACTACCAATTTCACTGGATGGGATATGAGCTGCGATCGCTAATACGGGCACTCGATTACGGTGGCAATCATACAACCCATTTATAAGGTGCATATTTCCTGGCCCACAAGAGCCCGCACAGACGGCTAAATTGCCGGTTAACTGAGCTTCTGAACCCGCAGCAAAAGCAGCAACTTCCTCATGGCGAGTACCTAGCCACTCAATAGCGCCTTGACGACGCAAGCTGTCGGTTAAGCCATTCAACGAGTCTCCTGTAACGCCCCAAATACGTTTAACACCTGCATTATCAAGTACTTTTGCAATATAGGATGCAACACTCTGTTTTTTCATAATGGCACTCTTTTAAGTCGGATGTGGTACCCTTGATATCTTGCAGTTCAAAATATGAAAGGGACCTTTTTAGATGTATAGCAACATTCAAAATAGAATCTTGTCATACTCGCTTATATCAAACTCAATATTGACAATAAATTGATTGTAACTAAGTAAATTCTTCATTCCTACTCATCAAATTAAATATAAGACAGAACAGCATAATCCACCGTTATTATCAAAAGAAGAGGATAGCAACAAGATAAATAAACAGGCGAGTTATTAACAACTTAAATACAATGAGAGCATCAGAAAAGGATTAGATTATCTTCATATATTATTCATCGCAACAGCGCCATTATTTCAACAATATTAAATCGCTAGCCTTATATATTTATGACAGACTGAAACTTGCCAAATGAAATGGTATTGAATTGATTTAAAACAATTTATTTTCAGCCCATTTATTATCCAAATTCTATTTTTTCGAATATTCGGCTCAATCGTCTAGCCACCAACACAAAACCCTGCAAAGAAAAATGAATTGGTATAAAACACCTTCATTTTACATTTATCCGATATTAATGTAGTATTGAATGTGTATTTATTAATTCAAGGTGGTTTTCTTGCTGTATTTACAACACAAGTACTCTCATTTCTCTACCCATTACATACCTGCTTTAGCCTGTTATTTCAGCGCTACATAAAAACACTAAAAACTTATCTATTGCGAAAACAACGTCTATTCTAAATAATAAGGTTTTATATTTTCCGATGTATGAAAACCCATATCTTAAGTGCTGTTGTTTCGATTATTGAAATTAAAATAAGAGGATGGTTTCATGAGATTCAAGAAGAAAAAAGAAAAACCGTTAAATATTAGTGATATTACTATTATTGATGACGGTAAACTCAAAAAAGCAATTACCGCGGCTTCGCTGGGTAATGCGATGGAATGGTTTGATTTTGGGGTATACGGTTTCTTAGCCTATGTTCTAGGTCAGGTTTTCTTTCCAGACGCATCACCGAGCGTCCAGATGATTGCCGCATTAGCCACGTTCTCCGTGCCTTTCTTAGTTAGGCCATTAGGTGGGGTCGTTTTCGGTATCTTAGGTGATAAGTACGGCCGTCAAAAAGTCCTTTCGATGACAATTATTATTATGGCAATCAGTACCTTCTGTATCGGTTTGATCCCATCCTATGAGAGCATCGGTATCTGGGCGCCAATTCTGTTATTAATTGCTAAGTTAGCTCAAGGTTTCTCGGTAGGTGGCGAATATTCTGGTGCTGCAATCTTCGTTGCAGAATACTCACCAGACCGTAAACGTGGTTTTATGGGCAGTTGGTTAGATTTTGGCTCTATCGCTGGTTTCGTTTTAGGTGCAGGTGTCGTTGTCCTGATATCGAGCATTGTTGGAGAAGCCAACTTCCATGATTGGGGCTGGAGAATTCCGTTTTTCTTAGCATTACCGTTAGGGATCATCGGGTTATATCTACGTCATTCACTGGAAGAAACTCCTGCGTTCCAACAACATGTTGAATCGTTAGAAAAACAAGATAAAGCCAATATTCAAAATCCACCAAAAATCTCAGTACGTGAAGTGGCGACTAAGTATTGGAAAAGCTTGATGATTTGTGTTGGCTTGGTTATCGCAACCAACGTGACTTACTATATGTTGCTGACCTACATGCCAAGTTACTTATCACACAACCTGAATTATTCTACTGACCATGGTGTGCTAATTATTATTGCAATTATGATTGGTATGTTATTTGTTCAACCGATTATCGGTTTAACCAGTGATAAAATTGGTCGCCGCCCATTTGTTATTACCGGTAGTGTCGGTCTGATTTTATTGGCATACCCTGCATTTATGTTAATCAACAGTGGTTCTGTTGGCTTAATTTTCCTAGGTTTATTAATTTTAGCGGTGCTGTTGAACTGTTTTACCGGGGTTATGGCTTCCATTTTACCCGCGATTTTCCCGACACATATTCGTTACAGTGCGTTAGCGATTGCCTTTAACATTTCAGTATTAATTGCCGGTGCGACACCGACTGTTGCGGCATGGTTGGTCGAATCAACCACTGACTTATATATGCCAGCTTATTACTTAATCGTGATTGCTTTAATTGGTTTATATACGGGTATTAGAATGCCAGAAACAGCGAATAAACCATTGCGTGGTGCAACACCTGCGGCATCAGATAAAGCCGAGGCAAAAGAAATTCTTAGCGAGCACTTTGACAATATTGAGCAGAAAGTTGAAGATATTGACCAACAAATTGCTGAGCTTGAGAAAAAACGCCAATCCTTAATCAATCAGCATCCTAAATTAGATTAAACATGAAAGGGCCGGTAAACGGCCCTTTGTTTTAATTTCAACAAAAACTTCAACCAAGGAGGGAGGCGGTGGCAGCCAAACAAGTTTGTCATCTTATGTGGTTTCGTAATGATTTACGGGTCACTGATAACAAAGCGCTTTCCTCTGCGTGTGTGGATCCTCAAGCTAAGGTTATTGCTCTCTATACGGCAACACCAGAGCAGTGGCAACAACATGATATGGCTGAACGGCAAATTTCATTCATTCACCAGAATCTTGTTGAACTGCAGAATTCACTTGCTGAGCTTGGTATTCCACTGGTTTGTCAAACTGTGGCTAATTTTGCCGACGCAGCGCAATGGGTACTCGATTACGCAAAGGCGCAACAGGCTGATGCCCTGTTTTTTAATCGACAATATGAATGGAACGAAAAACAACGGGACGAGTGGTTAATCAATCAACCTCATGAGTTGCATATCCATGCTTTCGATGACTATTTATTACTGCCCCCCGGCTCCGTAACTACCCAAAAAGGGGAGATGTATCAAGTCTATACCCCTTTTCGCCGAGCTTTCATCACCCAACTTACCGTGACAGATTGTCGTTCACTGCGTGCCCCAGAAAAACGAGCGGTCGCCATCAACATTGATAAGGCTTCACCGTTATTTCCGCATCAGCCCATTGAAGACTCAGCACAATTTCCTGCTGGTGAAAAATCTGCTTTAACGCGACTCAGGCAGTTTTGTTCCCTGAAAGTCGTCGGTTATAAAAACGATAGAGATATTCCTTCTATTGATGGTACCAGCCAATTATCACCTTACCTCGCGGTGGGGGTGCTGTCCCCTCGCCAATGCTTCAACCGATTACAAGCAGAAAATCCCCAAGTGTTGGATTACCCAGATAGCGGGGCATTCACTTGGTTAAATGAGTTAATTTGGCGTGAATTTTATTCGCATCTTTTAGTGGCATTCCCACGCCTATGTCGCCATCAGCCATTTATTCAATGGACACAACATATTCACTGGAATGATTCTTCAACCGATTTTGCAGCATGGAAAACGGGACAAACGGGTTACCCAATAGTGGATGCCGCTATGCGCCAACTAAATACAACAGGTTGGATGCATAACCGCCTACGTATGATTGTCGCCAGCTTTTTAGTCAAAGACTTACTGATTGATTGGCGAAAAGGTGAAAAATACTTTATGAGCCAACTGCTTGATGGCAGTTTAGCCGCAAATAACGGTGGGTGGCAGTGGTCTGCCTCGACTGGTGTTGACGCTTCTCCTTGGTTTCGTATCTTTAACCCAACCACTCAAGGGCAAAAGTTTGATGCACAAGGGGCTTTTATTCGCCATTGGTTGCCCGAATTACAGCAAGTTCCCGATAAGTATATTCATACACCCCATGAATGGGCGGTGCTCAGCAGTACACCGATTAATTATCCAGAACCAATTGTTGACCATAAACAAGCCCGTCTCGCCACTTTGGCGGCATTTGAAGCAGGTAAGCGTAATAGTTTGAAGCAATAAATCGTTTAAAATACGATAAATAGCAAAGTTATTATTTGCTTTAAGAATTATTATAGCGCTTCAATCATAAGGAGCAGATATGAGCGTTATTTTACAAGTTGATTTCCCGTATCAAGGGCCTTGGGGTGCAGAAATGACTGCGGCAATGGATGAATTAGCCAATTCAATCAACCAAGAACCTGGTTTTGTGTGGAAAATTTGGACAGAAAACCAACAAACTCAAAAAGCCGGGGGCGTTTATCTGTTTACCACTGAAGCCGATGCCAAAGCATATCTACAAAAACACAGCGCACGCCTGAAATCTTTCGGTATCCCTGAAGTACGTGGTGAAATTTTTGCAGTCAATAAGGCGCTTAGCCAATTGAACCAAGCGCAGTTTTTAGTGCAATAATTTTTAGTACAATAATTTTCAGTTCAATAAATAGCTATTGGCACTGAAATTCAAACAACATCACATCTGAGGTAAATGAGCCATCTGCTTGTACGGCAAAGTGGCTTTTTACCTCATCACTTAATGTTCCTTGGTAGTGGCGGATAGCTTCAACGAGTGCCTGTGGTGTACGCATCCGTTCGACCCAACTGGTAAATTCCAGCGCTAAACGGAAACTTTGTACCCGCTGAACAAATAACCCTGCATTATTAAACATGCCTGACCATTCCCCAGCGGAATAATCACGAATATGTGAAGTATCCCGAAGCACTTCGACAGTTTGTAAGTAAATATCCAATAATGGATGCCCTGGTGATACCACATCAATAAAGATACCTTTTCCACCCGGTTTGAGCACTCGGCGCACCTCACGCAGTGCTTGTTCCACATCGTGCCAATGGTGTGCAGAGTAGCGGCTAATCACTCGGTCAAAACCATTGTCATCAAACGGTAGAGACTCCGCAGTCCCTTTGCAGGTGGTGATATTATTTAACTTACGTTCTTGTGCATTTTTAGCCACAACATTGAGCATTGAGTCCGACAAATCATAAGCCGTCACTGACTTCACCAACGGCGCTGCATGGAAGCTGGCATGCCCTGCTCCACAGCCAAGGTCTAGCACGTCCTCGTCCTGACAACCTTGTAGCAATTGTTGCAAAACAAGTAAGTCTTCACCTTGTGCATGAACTTGGCTGGTTAAATACGAGTTGGCTTGCTCATCAAATTGTTGATAAACCGCTTGGTGGTGCGTTTTCATCTTTGTTTCCTTACATTCAGTTGGTGATTTCCTCATCACAACAGAAAATGATTGAAAAAGCACCTATTAGCTCGACAATTAATTCATACCGTATAATGACTAGTGAAAATCCCCTACACGACGCTCCACCAGCGTTAAAATACTGTACAACGCCACAACGGTATCGTCCTGATTAAACACTTGCACATCCCATTCAACAACGCCATTAGGTTTGTCTTCAGCAAGTTTCTGCGTTTTCTTGATCTTTTTCTTGCACGTTAGGCGAACTTGTATGGTGTCTCCGATTTTTACAGGTTCAATGAAACGCAAGCTTTCCATGCCATAATTGGCGATCACGGGCCCAACACCAGCATCGACAAATAACCCTGCGGCGGCGGAAACGACAAAATAGCCGTGCGCAATCCGTTCACCAAATAGCGACTGTGCTGCGCCAATTTTATCAACATGAACATAAAAATTATCACCGCTGAGACAGGCAAAATTAGCAATATCGGCCTCTGTAACGGTACGCCTTGCGGTCAGTAACGTGTCGCCAATCACTAAATCTTCAAAGTGTTTACGGAATGGATGGACCACATCAGCGATGGTATCTGCCCCGCGGAGCCATTGCTTGGTAATTGCCGTTAGCATCGAAGGGCTACCTTGGATGGCAGTACGCTGCATATAGTGTTTGACTGCTCGCAAGCCACCTAGCTCTTCACCACCACCCGCACGCCCTGGGCCACCGTGTACCAGTAGCGGAAGCGGTGAACCGTGGCCAGTGGACTCCACGGCTGATGCTTCATTTAAAATTAGCATCCGCCCATGAGCTCGCGCACTCGCACGAATGACCGTTTGCGCGACTTGTGCATCAGCAGTGACTAACGTCCCCGCAAGGCTCCCTCCACCTAAAATCGCCAATTGCACCGCCTGTTCGATATTCTCATAGCTCATTAACGTGGCGACTGGACCAAAAGCCTCGATTTCATGTACTGCTGTAGATTTAAAAGGCTCTGCACAATACAACAACGTTGGTGGATAAAAAGCCCCATGTTGGCTATCTGCACCAATCACATCCAGCTTTTCGAATTGCCCACCACATAAGACATCACAGCCATGATCACGTAAATAATTTACTTTCTCTTGTACGTCTTGGCGCTGTTCTAAGTTAATCAATGCCCCCATTCTGACCCCTTCAACCGCAGGGTCACCCACTGTTGTAGCGGATAAGCGTTTCAATAATGCCTGCTTCACATTTTCGAGCTGATTTTTGGGCACGATAACGCGGCGGATCGCGGTACACTTCTGGCCTGCTTTCGCGGTCATCTCACGAGCGACTTCTTTAATAAATAAAGCAAATTCAGGCTGCTCTGGCTGAACGTCATCGCCTAAAATTGCACAGTTCAGTGAATCCGCTTCCATTGTAAAAGGTACTGATTTGGCAATAATACGTGGATGCGATTTCAGCTTTTGCCCTGTACTAGCGGACCCTGTAAAAGTCACCACATCTTCAAAATCAAGGTGTTCAAACATATCGCCAACACCACCGCAAACCAGTTGAATTGCGCCATCAGGTACCAAGCCGCTATCAACCATTAACTTCACCATCGCCTGTGTTAACTGTGCTGAGGCGGTTGCAGGTTTGATGATGGCTGGCATGCCAGCAAGCCATGTTGGCGCCAGTTTCTCTAACATTCCCCAACAAGGGAAGTTAAATGCATTAATGTGCAGGGCAACGCCACGGCGAGACGTTAAAATATGATGGCCAATAAATTGCCCTTGTTTCGATAACGGGATCATTTCTTCTTCTGGCCAAATCGTGTCATCTGGTAGCTCACGGTTAGCGAGACCCGAATAAGAAAACAGTGTGGCAATTCCCCCTTCGATATCTACCCAGCTATCCGCTTTGGTTGCGCCAGTTTGAGCCGAAATCGCATATAACTGCGCTTTATGTTCCAGTAGATATTTTGCGAGTGCCTTAAGCATCTGCCCGCGTTGCTGGAATGTCATCGCTGACAATATTTCGCCTCCCACTTGGCGGCCATACTGTAAGCTTTCTGCTAACGGCAACCCTTCAGTCGTCACCGTATATAAGATTTCATTCGTTAGTGCATGGTGAATTTTTCGCCCTGCGCCCTCACCTTGTACCCATTTACCCATAATGTAACTTGTTAAATGCTGCATATTCCTCTCCAGAAATAAAAACACCAAATCAAATTAGATGACAAATATGTATCATAAAAATAAGCATAGAAGCTAATTTAAATTTAACAAATTAAGAACAATTTTGTCTTAAATGCTTATTTCCATCAAAACCACATAAAAATAAATAATATTAACTGATTGTTTTTGTTTAAATTTAATTTATTGATTGTGAAGCCACTCGCAAAACAGGGTTAATAAACATTGATCTTTTTGTTAACAGTTTCTAGCATTGATGTTAAATATATATGATTCATTATTCATACAAAATAAAACATAACCGAATCACTTAATGGAAAGATCAATGAGCGAGCAAAATCAGGCTAACTTCGAAGCCAAAATCGAAGCCGATATTTCCATCGAGCCCAAGGATTGGATGCCCGATGCGTATCGGCAGAACCTTATCCGCCAAATTGGCCAACATGCCCATTCAGAAGTCGTCGGCATGCTGCCAGAAGCAAATTGGCTGACACGCGCCCCGACACTCCGTCGGAAAGCGATTTTACTGGCCAAAATTCAAGATGAAGCAGGCCACGGTTTATATCTATATAGCGCTGCCGAAACCCTTGGTTGCTCTCGTCAAGATATCTACCAAAAGTTACTTGATGAAAAAATGAAATACTCCTCCATCTTCAATTACCCCACGTTAAGTTGGGCAGATATTGGCGTAATTGGCTGGTTAGTCGATGGTGCGGCAATTGTGAACCAAGTAGCACTGTGCCGTGCCTCTTATGGCCCTTATGCACGAGCGATGGTGAAAATCTGTAAAGAAGAAAGTTTTCACCAACGCCAAGGTTATGAAGCTGTTATGGCACTCGCAGAAGGCACCGATGAACAAAAAGCGATGCTGCAAGATGCGATAAACCGCTTTTGGTGGCCCGTCCTCACGATGTTCGGCCCCAATGATTCTGACTCCCCGCACAGCGCTCAAAGCATGGCTTGGAAAATCAAGCGTTTCAGTAATGATGAGCTACGACAAAAGTTTGTTGATAACACTGTTCCGCAAGTGGAAGCGCTAGGTATGACGATCCCTGACCCGGATCTGGTTTGGGATGAAGAACTTGGTCATTACCGCTTTGGTGAAATCGATTGGGAAGAGTTTTATCAGGTGATTAAAGGCAATGGCATTTGTAATCACGAACGCCTTAGCGCTAAGCGCAAAGGATGGGAAGACGGCGCATGGGTACGTGAAGGTGCAATGGCACATAGCCGTAAACAAAAATCCGTTAAAACTGCGGCTTAATCACTGACCATTTTACGAAAAGGAAAACACCATGAGCAATCAAGATTGGCCTTTATATGAAGTTTTTGTCCGTAGTAAGCAAGGGCTTGCGCATCGCCATGTTGGCAGTTTACATGCTGCTGATGACCAAATGGCACTGGAAAATGCACGCGATGCGTATACAAGACGTAGTGAAGGCTGCTCAATTTGGGTGGTGAAGGCCGCACATTTAATTGCCTCACAGCCCGAAGACAAAAGCACGTTCTTCGACCCTGCGGACACCAAGGTCTATCGTCACCCAACTTTCTATACCATCCCTGATGGCATCAAAAATATGTAAGGAGCTTGCCATGAACCAACAAGAACAGCTCCACCATTACACATTACGCCTTGGCGATACCCCCTTAGTTTTAGCGCAGCGCCTGTGCGAGTGGTGCGGCCATGCCCCTGAGCTCGAAATTGACCTAGCGCTATCGAATATCGGCTTAGATTTGCTAGGGCAAGCGCGTAACTTTTTAAGCTATGCCGCGCAATTAAAAGGAGCTGGGTGTGATGAAGACACCCTTGCCTTTTTGCGCGATGAACGAGAGTTCAGCAATTTATTACTGGTTGAGCAACCCAACAATGGCTTTGATGACACTCTAGTGCGCCAATTTTTTATGGATGCTTATCATGTTCCATTATATGAAGCGCTAATTCATAGCCGTGATGAACAACTGTCAGCCATTGCTGAGAAATCCCTCAAAGAAGCCGTTTATCACTTGCGTTTTAGCCGTGGTTGGATGATCCGTTTAGGGGATGGCAGTGAAGAAAGCCATCAACGGATCCAACGTTCAGTCAATGAGTTATGGCGTTTCACTGGCGAACTTTTCCATGCTGATGACGTTGAAATCACACTCAGCGAAGCAGGTATCGCCGTTGACCCGCGCACTTTACAAGCCGCATGGGTTAACACCATTAACGAAACATTCACTGAAGCGACCCTCACTATACCGGAGAAAAACGCGTATCGCTTAGGCGGCAAGCAAGGCAGCCATACAGAACACTTGGGCTTGTTATTAACGCAATTGCAGTTTGTGCAACGCGCTTACCCGAACAGCCAGTGGTGATGTTATGGAACAGAGACTGCAATATCGCGAGCTTCAATCGCCCCAGGTTCACCAGATCTGGCAACAGCTTCACCAAATACCCGATCCTGAGCTACCCGCACTCTCTATTACTGATCTCGGCATGATCCGCAATGTGCTACCTGCGGCTCAGGGCTGGAAAGTTATTTTTACACCTACCTACTCAGGTTGCCCAGCAACTGAATTTTTAATCAATGAAATCAAAACTGTTCTCGGTAATGCCGGTTTTCCAAACATCGACATCGAAATTCTGTTAACCCCAGCTTGGACAACAGATTGGATGAATCAAGATGCGAAAAGGCGCTTGCGTGAATTCGGTATCGCACCACCACAAGGTACGTCCTGCGAGCACCCAGAACACAAAGGTGCGGTTCGTTGCCCACGTTGTGACAGCGAGCAGACCGAAAAAATTAGTGAATTTGGTTCCACTGCATGTAAGGCATTGTATCGATGCACTGAATGCTTAGAACCGTTTGATTACTTTAAATGTATTTAGGGGCACCCATATGACTGTATTTCATCGTTTAAGTATTGCTGCCATTGAGCGTGACACCCCTGAAGCTGTCGCCATTACTTTTAACGTACCAGATGCATTACGAGAGCAATATCATTACCGCCCAGGGCAACATCTCACACTGAAGGCCTCTATTAATGGCGAAAACCTACGTCGCTGTTATTCCATTTGCAGTTCACCGGATGAAAACACACTAAAAATTGGGGTGAAAGCCATTTACGAAGGGCGCTTCTCTAATTTCGTTAACCAAGAGCTACAAGTTGGCGATAGCCTTGATGTCATGGTTCCCCAAGGGCAATTTGGTTACCAGCCAGAGGCAGATACCCACGCACACTACCTTGCCGTTGCTGCAGGCTCTGGGATCACACCATTGCTCTCCATCATTAAAGCCACATTACAAACTGAGCCAAAAAGCAGTTTTGTGTTGATTTATGGTAACCGCAATAGCCGCTCTGTGATGTTTAAAGAAAGCATCGCAGACCTGAAAAACCGTTTTTCTACACGCTTTCAAGTTCTCTATTTATTTAGCCAAGAACAACAGGATAGCGAACTACTCAGTGGCAGAATTAGCCAACAGCAGCTCAGTGCATTAGGCAAAACCTTATTGAATTTTAAACAATTTAACCGAGCGTTTATTTGTGGGCCTGACAGCATGATGGATGAAGTGCATGACACTTTAGTCGGCTATGGCATGCCAAAGGAATATGTTCACACCGAGCGTTTCAACACTTCAGGCACCAAATTCAAACCCGCAACCGCCATGACTAGCGAAACACGCCAAGTCAGTATTCACCTTGATGGCAGAACCATGGACATTGCCATGGATAGCCAAGATGACAGTATTTTGGATGCCGCACTACGCCAAGGCGCGGATTTACCCTACGCCTGTAAAGGGGGCGTTTGCGCAACCTGCAAATGTAAATTGCGCTCTGGTGAAGTGGAAATGGGGGTCAATTACAGCCTTGAGCCTGACCAAATCGCTGCGGGGTACATCCTTAGCTGCCAAGCGTGGCCAAAAGGCGATGGTGTTGTTCTAGACTTTGACGTGTAGGAGCTGTAATGGAAAACCATTGGATTTTATCACAACAACATAACCGAGTTTTGACTCTCACGTTAAACCGTCCAGAAGTGCGTAATGCCCTGAGCACCTCTTGTTTAGAGTTGCTGGTTCAGCAGCTCGAACAAGCACAAATAAATGATGAGATCGGGGCGATCGTGATCACCGGTAATCCGCGTTTTTTCGCGGCCGGTGCCGACCTTAAAGAGCTACAGCAACAAACCGTTGCTAACGCGATCACCGATAAACGTCCCCAAGTTTGGCGCAGGTTATCGATGATATCAAAGCCCATTATTAGTGCTGCGAATGGTTATGCTCTAGGGGCAGGTTTTGAATTATTACTCGCCAGCGACATCATTATTGCCGGTGAATCAGCTCGCTTCGGGTTACCCGAAATTACTCTGGCTTTAATGCCAGGCGCGGGAGGAACACAGCGTTTAATCCGTGCGGTAGGCAAATCCCTCGCCATGCAAATGGTACTAACGGGTGAACCGATCAGTGCAAAACATGCGTTGCAAGCAGGGTTAATCAGTGAAATTTGTGTGGATAAATTAGTGCTAGAACGCGCCCAAAAACTGGCAGAGCGCATCGCGATGCATGCGCCTTTAGCCGTACAAGCCGCAAAAGCCTCACTGGTGCATTCTCAAGAAAACCACCTTACCGAAGGGTTACAACTTGAGCGCCAATATTTTGTGACTTTAGCGGGGACGAACGATCGACGTGAAGGGATCGAGGCATTCTTCGAAAAACGAAAACCTCAATTTACAGGACAATAATCATGACCAATGAAGCAATGATCCTCACTACGTTAGAAAATGGGGTTCTCACCGTCACTCTCAATCGCCCTGATAGATTGAATAGCTTTAATGATGAAATGCATCGCCAGCTCAGTGAAGCGATCAAAATAGCAGAACGCGATGAAACCGTACGCTGTTTAGTGATCACTGGCGCAGGCCGTGGATTTTGTGCCGGACAAGATCTAAATGATCGCAATGTGAGCGTGGGGAGTGAAGTTCCTGATCTCGGTTTTTCTGTTGAAACTTACTATAACCCCTTGATCCGTCGCCTAACCGCACTACCGAAACCGATTATTTGCGCGGTCAATGGTGTTGCCGCAGGTGCAGGCGCTGCCATTGCACTCGTGGGCGATATTGTTATCGCAGCAAAAAGTGCCAATTTTATTCAATCTTTTTGCCGCCTTGGCTTGGTTCCTGACTCAGGGGGGAGCTGGTTTTTACCTCAGTTAGCAGGCCATGCACGAGCAATGGGGATGGCGTTATTAGGCGACAAAATAAGTGCAGAACAAGCATTACAGTGGGGAATGATTTGGCAGGTGACTGAAAATGAAGAACTCATTAATACCGCTCAACAGCTTGCACAACACCTTGCAACCCAACCTACTTATGGCTTAGGGCTTATCAAAAAGGCCATTTATGCCGCAGCAACTAATACTCTTGATGAGCAACTCAACCTTGAGCGTGACTTACAGCGCCTTGGCGGGAGAAGTGAAGATTATCGCGAAGGGGTTAATGCTTTTTTAAATAAACGTGAACCACAGTTTAAAGGAAGATAATCATGACCTTACCTTTGAATTTAACCATCAACACCGTCGCGGTAATTGGCGCTGGAACCATGGGGATTGGTATAGCGCAAGTTGCCGCGAGCGCGGGTTTACGTGTCTTGTTGTTTGATGTTAACCAAGATGTCTTAAACCATAGTCTGTCAACGATGACCCTGCGTTTACGCAAACGTGTTGAGCAAGGAAAAGCAAAACCCGAGGTCACTGAGGCGATTATCGCAAAAATTGCAGTGGCAAAAAGTCTCTCGGCACTGTCGGATGCACAATTGGTAATAGAAGCTGTTGCTGAAAAACTTGAAATCAAACAAGCTATTTTCAGTGAACTTGAAGGCATTTGTAACGAAAAAACCATTTTTGCTAGTAATACTTCATCTTTATCAATTACCGCAATCGGTAAACAACTCACACATCCTGAGCGCCTTGCAGGGTTACACTTTTTTAACCCTGCTCCCGTGATGAAATTGGTTGAAGTGATCCGTGGGCTAGAAACATCAGATACAGTGATAAAACAGCTGAAAGAATTGACACTATCATTTGGAAAAGTGCCTGTAGTTTGTCGTTCAACTCCTGGTTTTATTGTTAATCGTGTCGCCAGACCATTCTACGCTGAAACATTACGTGCCCTTGAAGAACAAATTGCGTCTCCTGCCACATTAGACAGCGCAATACGTGACGCAGGGGGTTTCGCTATGGGGCCATTACAACTAACTGATTTGATTGGCCATGATGTGAACTATGCAGTGACTGAGTCGGTATTTCAGGCCTTCGGCTATGACCCACGCTTTCAAACCTCATTAATGCAATTGGAATTAGTCCAAGCTGGTCATTTAGGCCGTAAATCGAAGCAAGGGTTTTATCATTATGATGATAATAAACCTCAACCTTTACCCTCCGTTGCAGAAAAAATCCACCTTGACCAACCTCAAAATATAAAAGCTCGTGGCGATTGGCAGATATTTCCTGAGTTTGCGCAGCTTTTAACTGAAAATGGGATCTCTCTCGAAGGATTAACACAACATTCCGAACAATCCCCGACACTTATTGTTAATGACGTTATTATTATGTTAACGAATGGTGAATTGACATCATCACATGCGCAAACACAAAAACAAGCCGTCGTGCATTTTGACTTATCGGCAAATTACCTTGCCGCAACAACCATCACGTTAAGCTGTGCAGCACAAAATAATGCGCAACAAAACCAGCAAGCTATCGCGTTTTTTCAATCATTAGGGAAACACGTGATTGTATTACCCGACTACCCAGCGCTGTTAACCATGAGAACGGTCGCGATGTTATGCAATGAAGCGTTAGATATCGTCAATAAGGGGATAGCAACTGCTTTAGATACCGATAATGCCATGTGTTTTGGGGTGAATTACCCCAAAGGCCCACTTGCTTGGGGTATGCAACTAGGCTGGCAACGCGTGCTGTCAGTTCTTGAAAATTTGGCTCAGTTTTATGGGGACAACCGTTATCGGCCGAACCCGCTTTTAAGGCAATTAGCAGCGGGTTATCAATCTTTAACTTTCAAGGAGATACCATGATTTCACTGCCAAACGATACGCTAGCTCAGCAATCAGCTCACATTATGTACCGTGATGATGCATGCGCAAAAGCTATGGGTATGTCCATTGAAAAAGTCGAAGAGGGCTTTGCGCAATTGAAAATGCCTATCACAGCAAAAATGCTTAACGGTCATAAAACCTGCCACGGTGGGCAGCTATTTAGCCTTGCCGACACTGCATTTGCCTACGCCTGTAATAGCCAAGGGCATGCCGCTGTTGCCTCAATGTGTTCCATTGATTTTATTCGTCCCGGTTTTGAAGGTGACTTACTAACCGCCACCGCCACAATGCAACACCAAGGCAAACGCAACGGTTTATATGAAGTCGAGATAACGAACCAAGATGGCAAAACACTCGCGCTATTCCACGGTCGTTCTCATCGGTTAGGCCATCGTTTAACAGGAGAACAATCATGATAGATGCGTTTATTTGTGATGGTGTCCGCACCCCAATTGGCCGCTACGGTGGCGCTTTGTCACCATTACGTCCTGACAACCTTGCCACAGTGCCATTAAAAGCCCTAATGGAGAGGCACCCACAACTTGATTGGTCATTGACTGATGACATTATTTTGGGTTGCGCAAACCAAGCAGGAGAAGACAACCGTAATGTGGCACGTATGGCTGGGCTGTTATCCGGGCTCCCTGTTTCCGTTTCTGGAACCACCATTAACCGCCTATGTGGCTCTGGGCTAGATGCCATTGCATTAGCGGCAAGAAGCATCAAAGCTGGGGAGTCTGGGCTGATGATTGCCGGAGGTGTTGAGTCCATGAGCCGAGCACCGTTTGTCATGGGCAAACAAGAATCTGCATTCTCACGCCAAGCACAAGTGTTTGATACCACTATTGGTTGGCGGTTTATCAACCCACTAATGGAACAACAGTTTTCCACAGATTCGATGCCAGAAACTGCGGAAAATGTGGCTGAAACCTACAAAATTAGCCGTGAAGACCAAGATGCTTTTGCATTGCGCAGCCAACAACGCACCGAAACTGCAAAAGTTAGCGGCATTTTTGCGCAAGAAATCATCCCTGTTACGGTCAAACAGCGTAAAAGTGAATACGTCGTCAGCGAAGACGAACACCCAAGAGCAGAAACGACTTTTGAACAACTACAAAAACTAAAAACGCCATTCCGCGATAACGGAACGGTAACAGCGGGTAATGCCTCCGGTGTTAATGACGGGGCTGCCGCACTGATTATCGCATCCGACACGATTGCCAAGCAGCAAGGGTTAACACCACGGGCTCGTATCATCGCTACAGCTACTTGTGGAGTCGAGCCAAGGTTGATGGGCATCGGCCCGCTGCCTGCTTCGCAAAAAGTATTAAAAATGGCAGGGCTCACCATCGAACAAATGGATGTTATCGAATTAAACGAAGCCTTTGCCGCACAAGCACTTGCCGTTTTAAGGGGGCTTGGTTTACCTGATGACGCCTCACACGTTAACCCTAACGGAGGGGCAATTTCGCTAGGTCATCCACTTGGAATGAGTGGGGCAAGGCTTGTTATTGCTGCTATCAATGAGCTGCACCGCAAACAAGGTCGTTATGCATTATGCACCATGTGCATCGGCGTTGGCCAAGGGATAGCAATGATTATTGAACGAGTCTGAACAACGTCTTATTACAAATAAAAAACAGCCTGAAACCCTACACCTGCTCAGGCTTATACCAGGAACGTCATTGATTAGCGTGAACTGGTAACCATAATAATTATGAGGACAGGCAATTATGAGCAATATACAAGATAGCATCGACCCAATTGAATTTGCATCGCGGGATGAGATCGAGTCTTTACAGTATTCTCGAATGAAGTGGACACTCACTCACGCCTATGAAAATGTACCCATGTATCGCAAAAAATTCGATGATGCAGGTGTACACCCTGACGATTTCAAACAACTGAGTGATATCGAAAAATTCCCTTACACGACCAAACAGGATTTACGCGAAAACTACCCATTTAGCACCTTTGCCGTGCCAATGGACCAAATCATCCGTATTCACGCCTCTTCGGGAACTACTGGCCGCCCAACGGTGGTGGGTTACACCCAACGAGACATCGATAACTGGGCTGACCTGATCGCACGTAGTTTACGCTCTGCAGGCACTGTCCGAGGCGATAAAGTCCATGTTGCTTACGGCTATGGCTTATTCACCGGAGGGCTAGGTGCCCACTATGGTGCGGAGCGCCTAGGAGCCGCAGTTATTCCTATGTCTGGTGGGCAAACTGAAAAACAAGCGCAACTAATCGCGGATTTCAAACCCGATGTGATCATGGTAACCCCATCGTACTGCTTAAGTATTATTGATGAACTTGAGAAAATCATGGGTGGAGATGCTAGTAAGTGCTCACTTAGATTAGGCGTATTTGGTGCAGAACCTTGGACTGAATCCCTCAGAACTGAAATTGAAACCCGCCTTGGTATCAAAGCATTAGACATTTATGGTTTATCTGAAGTAATGGGGCCCGGTGTTGCTATGGAGTGCGCGGATTCAGGCGAGAGCGGCCCAACGATTTGGGAAGACCATTTTTATCCAGAAATTATTTCCCCCAATACCTTAAAAACATTAGGGGCAGGTGAGCATGGTGAGTTAGTGTTTACTACCCTTACAAAAGAAGCTATGCCTGTTATCCGTTACCGAACTCGCGACCTCACCCACCTCATGCAAGGGGTCAACCGTAATATGCGTCGAATTGGTAAAATCACCGGTCGTTCAGATGACATGATGATTATTCGCGGCGTGAATGTGTTCCCTTCTCAGATTGAAGAACAAATCATGCAATTTAAGGAACTTTCTCCTCATTACCAATTAGAGATTGGTCGCCAAGGCAATATGGACAATTTATCTGTCCGTGTTGAGCTCAAACACCCTGAACAGCTCACTTATGATGAACGCTGTAATATCTGCCACCATTTAAAGCACCGAATCAAATCGATGGTGGGTATTAGCACCCGTATTAGTATTGTAAATTGCGGTGATATCCCCCGTTCTCAAGGCAAAGCAGAACGAGTAATTGATACTAGAATTGCGATTTAATTCAAATTATTAAGGCATATTGGAATGAACTACTCTGATATGCCTTAATCTCTGAGAAAGTGTTTAAAACAGATAATGGAAGTGAAGTCCCCCAGTAGCTTAACAACCAATTACTGAGAGTCTTTTTCGTGAGAAAGAGACTCCGCGATGGACTAAGAAAAAACCCGAATAAGGAAAAGCTATGAAAGATCTTTCACGACTTAGTGAACATCAGTTGTTCAAGCTGGGCTTACAAAAGCCGCTTGTTGCCGGACTTCAAGAAACACTAGGAAGAGCATGATGAGGGAAATGACTCAATCATCTCTACAAACAGTCAGACAGTGACTTTAGTTACGAAAACATAGCAAAATTTATCGAAGCGTTAGATCATTTAGTTGTATATTACTCTTTAAGAAGAGCATATTGAATTAGTTCCGCTGTTCCCATTGCAAGACGTTTTAATTAACTACATGTTTTCATTAACTACATAAAAGTAATTAATTTCCCAGTTTTCTCTAAATCAACAACAGTTTTAACATCAGATGATAAAATCTCACGGTCGTTATTAAAAAAAACTATTCTTCCGTAGGAAGTAATCAAATCAACCGTTTTCTCTAAATAGTCCTTAGTCTTTAATTTACAAATAGTTAAACCATAACTTTCTAAGGGTCCACAAAGATTTTCTATGTTTATTTCTTTTACATACCCTGCATTGGTTGAACTAAGAAAATACTCTATTCCATAGCAATGTAATGTAGGTGGTATACGTGTTTTCTCTATGAATTTAGCAGGGTCAATCCGTACAATTAAGCTAAGATCAATCAAAGAGTGAGTGTTACATCGTTCGACAATGGTTGGCCCTAACCCTCCATGCATTCTTGCTCCTGATTCAACTAATACAGGCCCCTCAGAAGACAGTATTATTTCATTATGTGATGTACCATTACATATACCAAGAGACGTGAGTATAGACTTTGTATAATTTACCAATTCAAGATGTTCTTCTATTGGTTCCGTTACCATCTGATGATAAATCGGTACACCTTGCACCTCTTGCTTTATATATCTAAATATGTTCACAATAAAGTGAACTCCATTACTTGTTACAGCATCCACTACATACTCAATACCCTCTATTTTTTGTTCAATTAATAATTCATTATTTTTATTACCAGAATAGTCATACGTATTAATTAACAAATTAAATGCTTTCTCAACTTCTTTTTTATCTTTACAGAAAAAAACACCATCAGTTCCAAAAGAGTAAATTGGTTTTACAACATATTCAGCAAAATTATTTTCATCGCACCATGCCAGCATATTTATTAATTTTCTGGCTCTGTAGTGTGGAATGTAACGTATTCCATCAAGCTTTAGTCGATTTTGCATCAAATACTTATTTCGCCTAGTTTGGCTAAGCTTAAATATATTAGGTAATAAGTTCCACCTGTTACTTAATTGATCAAAAATAAGTACACCAGGCTCAGAACCGCATACTATAAAATCAGGGGCTCGACCTAAATATAATTCTATTTGGCGTGCAGCATCATCATGAGAGGTGGAATAAAAAACGAATGAATAGTCCTCTTCCTTGAATGAATTCAAGATTACAGCAGGAAGCTCATTATTAGTTATTAATGCAATCACATCATAACCAAAGTATTTTTTAACTCGCCCAACAAAAGTTGCTCCACTGGAAAACGGATCTACAATCAATACACATTTATTGCTCATTGAATTTCCTTGTATTTGTAATCTCAGACGAGTTCAATATCAATATCAGTTTTAGGAAAAGAACAACAGGCAAGGTGAATATTCTCAGCCTTTTCTTTTTCTGTTAAACAAAAATCAGGATGGTTCAACACCGAACCTCTAATTAATCTATATTTACAGCTACCACAAATCCCCGAATAACAAATATATCTAATAGGGATATTATTCTGTAATAGGTTATCTAACACAGTTCTATTATTATCTATTAACAATGGCGTATCGAAGTCCTTTACTCTTACAATACTTTTATCTTTGTTGAGTTCTTCGGAGTTAGTAAGTTGAACCTGAGTTGAGCCAAAAAATTCCGTAAAAATAGATGCTTGTGGAAAGTTGCATCTAACACCTTTAATCATGGATTCCGTAAACATTCTGCTTCCACAAATAACCACTGTATCTGGAATTCCATTTGTTTTTTCAGTTGCTAAGTCTATTCTGCCCATATTAATAATATCACTGGTCTTTCTTAATTTAGAGCGCGTAATGTTAACGCACAATGTAAACCATTGATATTTCATATGAAAGTCAAGAAGCTCATTTAAATATGGAATATCTCTAAGACTGGGATAACTTATAACTAATTGGATGTTCTTACCTGACATTATGTGGCTATAATATTTAGCGCATTCATAAATTAGAGAAATAGGTAGCGTTATACCAATTCCTCCTGCAAGTAAAAGTACATTTCTACTATTTTTAATAGTATCAAATGTTATTTCACCTCCGATCCCAAAAATGCTAATGCCTACATTATCTAATAACAATTTCCATATTGTTGAAGATTCACTATCGCATCCTCTGTTCTCAATAATAAATTTATAGTGGTTATTTATATCCTGAGATACCAGTGTATAACTACGTTGTTTTAATCGTTTATCTCTTCCAATAAATTGGAAGTTGAAATGTTTTCCAGGAACTGCGTCAGTTAGAATATCTGAATCTAATGTCGGTTTAAGAAGAAACATCCTGATCTTGTCGGTTAACATATGTGACTCTACTAAAGTGAGTTTCATTGCATACTCTCTATTTAAGCTATAAGCCTATTCTGGTAATTACAGCTTCTGCCGATTCTAAATAAATCTGAATTTCATTTAAGTTATCAGTTTCTTCAATAATATCTCTTGCGTGAGGCATACCTGAAAGCTTAAAAGCCTCCTTCCAAGATCCAAGTTCATTATCAGCAAAAAGGTTAACAGTTCTCAGCATTATATCTCTCATATATTTACGCTCACTAAAACCTAAATCACGGACAATATCATAAGCAACATAACTGAAAACACTAGAATGGCTCCACTCATCATGAGCGTGAGTCTTTGTAACCTCATGACAAATATTTTGAATACTGCAATCTTCTGCCATAACCTTTAGATAGTCGGTTATCAAAGTTTCACTAGCGCACGCCACGGCAAAACAAGTTAGTCGTCTTTGCCACTCAGCTGTACAATCCGAAAGCATTACCTGACGAGCTTTAATCAAATTAAAATCAGTATAATTTAGATGCTCTAATTTTCTACGGTCATAAATATAATTACATGCCATAATCGACATTCTTGTATGCAAAGCTTCATCAAGAAGAGCTTCGGACATCACATCCTGTAATCTAGCTCTATTCTTAGAGTTAGTCGGTGGACATTTAATAATATCTTCACAAGCCGGAGTAACTACATCGCATTCTATATAGATTGTCTTTAAATTATAAATTCCCCATGCGTATGATAAGCATCGGCTTTTAACGATTTCAGGAGCTTCCTTCCACGCATCGTGGTTTCTAAATGGTAATAATGATTCACTGAAGTCACTCTTTGTAGCATCGAAAACAAGATCTGCGTAGTCTAAATGTTTATTATTAACTGCGGCTCTATTTGCCCAAAGCATCGAAAGTTTGGATAACATCAATTCAACGCTATGACTATCTGGTATTTCAAAAGCAGTTTTCATTTATACCCCCTACATATTAGATATAGAAATATTATTTGTTTTTTACATGAATAAGACTCATGAAGATAGCTCCGACAAATGCAAGAATAGAAGATATAACTAAAGCTCTCTCCCAATATCCCGCATCTAATAACTTCCCATAAGTTATGGCCGATAGGGCACTCCCTAAATAAAATGCAAGCTGTCGCACACTTGTAGATAAAAGCGTTCTTTCAGTAGAAAAACCGGTAATTGCTAGAGTATCTAAAAGCGGCATCAAACAATAATTTAGCAATAATCTGATAAAATATAGTAAAATAAAAATGACTACCGATATATGGAGTGACTGTAGATAAAGACATAAAGCGGTTAATATTCCAATTATCACTATAGTCGGCTTCAATGTAAGCCTATTAATAAGAAGTGGTGCAAATAACGCACCTACAATACTAATTATTTTATCAATGCTCATTATTAGAGATATTTCACTCACATTCATGGAATAAGCTAAATTAAATAAAACATTAACAAACCTAAATATTAATGTAATAGAAGCACCTAAAAATAAAGATGCTAAGAATAATTTAGAAAAATTCCCCCATTCCATTTTATTTCCCCAGGTAAATTTGCTTTCATCATTCTCAGGTTCAGAAAGCCCGCCAATAGATTTAAAACGAAAATAGATCATCAAAATTGAAGAAATAAAAGAAGTTACAAGAATTAGCTGAAAATTTATTAGAGCCATTGACTTTAGATAATAAGTTATAAAACTAACTATTAGCGAGCCTATCATTGCTGCACCTAAATAAGCAACAAAAAAACAACTGAATAGTGTTGTCCTACTTTCAGATTTAGTATTTGAGCCAGTCAATGAATTACCCAAAGATAATAATGCAATCATACCTGAAAGTATTAATCCAAGTGTAATTGCACTTACCCATACAGAGGAAACTATTGGCAATAGAATGAATGGCACTGCGTAAATGAATGAAAAAATAATAAGTAGTTTTTTTTGAGACATACGTCTGCTTAGATATATCAATGGAATTACAACACCAGCCATTATGCACATTGCAACCGCATAAATGTAACCAATTTCTGTTTTATCCACACCGCGAGCTTCTAGGTAAAAATTATAAACCGTATCAAACATTCCATTACTTAATCCCATTAAGAACGTTGCAATAAGGAAATGGCGCACAGCAGGAGAAAACTGTTTGATATCCTCAAACATCTTCAGCCCCTTCTCTCGAATCTAGTAATAAAAAACCTGTGAATTCTTCAAATAAAGTCTCACCTTCTGTCCATTCTCCGAATCCAGCATTGGTGTGAATATGACCAGCGTTATGAATAAAATGGGTCGTACAACCCCATAATTTTGCTAAATAAATTGCACGAGACTCACTTAAGTATTCATCATTATTGCTAAATATAAGTAACGATTTGGTATTTAGTGAACATAATGGTAATGGCCTCTGATTTTTAATCGGAGTAATCGCTATTTCAGAGTCAACATCTACTGGAGCAACAAGAATTAATGCCTTTATCTTCTCGCAAGCATTTAAGGCAGCCCATTGAGTAATGGCTACCGCTCCACAACTATGACCCAGAAGTACAATGTTTCCCTCAATATCATTAACTGCTTTATCTATTTTTTCGACCCATTCATACCGTGATGGATTATTCCAATCATCTTGTTGCACACGAATGACATTACTATATTTTCTTTCCATGTAGGATTGCCAATGACCCTTACCTGAATTTGTATATCCAGGTACAATGAGATATGTTGCATTCATGGATTTTTATTTCTCTAGTTAGTAAGGAGAGAGGAAGGGATATCAATCCCAAAACGTTCAAACAGCAAATCTGACATCATATGTTTATTCGTAATATTTATGTTTGATGCGCAATGTCCTTTTACTTCTGTAAATACATTATTACGTATGCTAATTCTTCCCATTTCTTTCGGTAAGCTCACTACTACATTTTTATTGAGAAGGCTGTTTGAAGAGTGTAGGATATAAAAATAAGCCATTTCCACATCTTGCTTGAGTACTTCAATATCATGAAAAGAATATATGTTTTCCCAATTTGCATTTGGTTGGCTATTTTCTTTTATTGAAACAATCCAACCATGCTCATTGTGTCTTTCAACTCTTGAGGATAAAAATGGATGCTCATGTAAATAACCATCAGATAATTTAAGTAAAGAGCGAGGACCTTTAGCTCCATAACCAACATCGAATATCCATTTATCTCCATCTATATTTACAATAAAAAATTGGTGTGTTGCGGGTGTTATTTTAGGCGTTAAAACTCTCCCTAATCTAATCCCGTAATTATAACCGAAATGCTTAAATACGAATTTTATTAAAATGGAAAGTTCAAAACACATTCCCCCTCGGTTACTATAAATAATTCTTTTCATAACATCCTGAGTAGATATAGATTCTAAAGCGTTCCGCTTCATATCTATATTTTCAAATGGAATTGAATAAAAGTGAGCATGATGAAGTCTGAATAAAAACTCAAGCTTTGACAATTTAGAGGGGGAAACTTTCACTCTTCTAAGATATTCATTCACGTCATTATTCATACCAGTAAAACTCCATTTTTTAATTGTTGGTAGTAACTAAAAACAAGAAAAAAGATATCTAATCTTATTAATAAACAATTAATATTGTTTTCTACTCTTAATGCAAACAAGATATGTTACAAATATTAATTCCCGCAACACTTTTGTTCATACAGTAAACATCTTTATTTCTAGCAATTAGTGCACTTATTTTTTCCTTTTAAGAACAAATAATTGAAATTGTTACCCATAAACTGAATAATTAGAATTCAAAGCTTAATTATAAATCAAACGAGTAATTGAGTATTTTCAACACTATAATTTATTTTTTCATCTGCCATTCGTCATTGGTACAGGTGGGTCAGTTTCATTATGATCATTTACTCACTTTCGTAGTTCCGATATACCTGCTACTCAGACTTAATAACAGGCTCAAAAGAAACTTACCTTTGAAGTCCTATCAGGCTTTGACATGGTGCTAACCAATATTAAGTACGTTGTTCCACACTATAAAGAGCGACAATATTGTGAATGTTCGATACGACTAGGAACGTGATCGCTTGATCATCCACACAGGTAAAAACAGCCTCAGCACTATTGAAGAGTATTGCAATACCAAATGGATAAAAATCAAATTAAAAGACCTGACTCCAGTTGAATACCGAAATCAGGCCTTACAAGCCATTTAACTAAAAGTATCAACTTTATAGGGTCACTTCAAAGACAACCTTTAAATTTATGTCTACTATTCAGTAAGCCTTCTGATACATAAATTTTATAGATGAAATATAAATGGAAAATAAACTTAACCAATTCATACAACATGCAATAGCAAGCCAACCTATTAGCGGCACCTCTTTAATTAGCTCACTATATGGTGATGCTTTGCACCATCGTGGTGGTGAAGTGTGGTTAGGAAGCTTAACTAAGCTGTTAGAGCCGATGGGTTTTACTGATCGTTTTGTCCGAACGTCTGTTTTCCGCTTACAAAAAGAAGGTTGGCTTGATACAGAAAAAATCGGCCGTCGCAGCTATTACCGTATTTCTGAGCGCGGGCAAAGCCGATTTCGCCGTGCAGAAAATAAAATTTATCTCGCAGAACAACCTGATTGGGATGGAAAGTGGGATTTACTCCTTCTTGAAACCGCTGAAAAAGATGAAAAAATCAGGCTAAAAAAGGAACTTAGTTGGCTCGGTTTCGGGCAATTTAATACCTCACTCATGGCGGCACCAAGCTGTGCACAAAGTGATGTAGCCACGCTACTCAATGAACTCAATGCGACTGAAAATACAATTTATTTTCACGCAGATTACCCCTATAGCCGCTCAGAAAAAAACCTCAAAGAACTGGTTTCCCATGCTTGGTCTTTGCAAGAAATTTCAGAACACTATCACCAGTTTATTTCATTATTTAGGCCACTCGCATTACTGCTTAAAGAAAATATTGATGCGCAAATTTCCCCGGAACACAGCTTTCAATTACGTTTATTGCTGATCCATTTCTATCGTCGTGTCACGTTAAAAGACCCATTATTGCCAGACGAGCTCCTTCCCACACAATGGGAAGGTCATATTGCACGCCACCTTTGCACCAATATTTATCAGCGTATCGACCAAGCCGCGACCCAATACGTTTCTGAACAGTGCGAAAGTACGGTTGGTGAACTTCCTCAACCATCCAGCGCTTACTATCGCCGCTTTGGTGGTGTACTCCGAGAGCTCGCGGCCTAAAACCTCTATTACAGGAGCCCATATGCCTTTTTATCAAATCGATGGCATTACGCCAGTCGTCAGCCCTGAAAGTTTTGTCCACCCTACTGCAGTAGTGATTGGAGATGTTATTATTGGTAAAAATGTCTATATTGGCCCAAATGCCAGTTTACGTGGCGATTTTGGCCGATTGATCATCAAAGATGGCGCAAACGTGCAAGATAATTGTGTCATGCACGGTTTCCCACAGTATGAAACGATCGTCGAGGAAAATGGGCATATTGGCCATGGGGCTATCTTACATGGCTGCCATATCAAGCGTAATGCTTTAGTCGGGATGAACAGTGTGATTATGGATGGAGCAGTAATTGGCGAAAACTCGATTGTCGGTGCTTGCGCCTTTATCAAAGCCGAGGCGATATTTGCTGATAATAGTCTTATCGTTGGTACGCCTGCAAAAGTACTTCGCACATTATCAGAAAAAGAAATTGCATGGAAAACCAGCGGAACTAAAGATTATCAAAACTTAGTCACGCGCTGCTTAAACACGTTTAAAGAAGTCGAGCCGCTCAAAGAAGTCGAAACAAACCGGCCAACCCTAAGTTTTGAGAATATTATTCCTAAATCCCAGCTATAAGCTAGATGGGGCTATAATACTTAGCCCCATCCATTAATTATTTCGCTTTACTGCCAAATGGTGGCTTAGCAAACCAAACGGTAATAATCAGCGCAATAAATACCCAACCGCATAACCAGAAGATCTCATTTGCAGCAATAATTAACCCTTGGCTAGTAATTTGCTGAGCAATAAAACCGGAAGTCTGTTCGGTACTCAGCCCATGAGCGGCCATTTCTTGATACATCCCTAAAGACTCAGGATTGTAATCGGTAATAAATTCCGTTAATTGGCTATGATGTACGGCTTCTCTATCGCTCCACAACGTTGTGGTAATGGAAGTCCCTATTGAACCCGCTAAGGTACGGAAAAAGTTGGCTAAACTCGACGCCGAAGCGAGTTTTTCGGGCGGTAGGCCAGAAAGGGTTAATGTGGTCAGTGGCATAAAGAAGCAAGCCACCGCCATCCCTTGCACCAATTGCGGCCAAACCACAGCAGAAAAGCCCATATCCGGTTCAAACGTATACGCGCGCCAGAAGAAACAAATTGCATAAAATACAAAGCTAAAGGTCACTATCCAGCGGATATCGAGAAAATCGGATAATTTTGCCACTGGAGCCGAGAACAACACAGGCAATAAACCAATGGGTGCCAATGCTAACCCTGCCCATGTTGCCGTATAGCCATACACTTCTTGTAAGAGCTGCGGCAACAATACAATAGCGCCGAAATAGGCCATATATGCCAAACTGACAGAAATCGTCCCGATGGTAAAATTGCGCGATTTAAATAACGATAATTCGACAATTGGGTTTTTGTCAGTAAGTTCCCAAATTACGAGGAAGACCAATGCAATCGCTGAAACAACGGCTAAGATAACAATTTCATTAGACGCCAACCATCCCAGCTCCTTACCTTTGTCGAGCAGAACTTGTAAGCAACCAACGCCCACCGAAAGTAGCGCCAAACCAATCACATTGAATGGGACTTTCACGATCTTCGACTCCATCCCTTTTAGGATAATAGAGCCAACAATAATGACGAAAATTCCCAAAGGCACATTCATAAAGAATATCCAGCCCCAATGGAAATTATCACTAATATAACCACCGAAAATAGGACCGAACACTGGAGCTAAAATGATGGTCATCGACCAAAATGCTAACGCCATATTTTGCATTTTCGGCGGGTAGCAACGCATAATAAGGCTTTGCGAAAGCGGGATCACCGGCCCTGCAACAGCCCCTTGCAATACGCGGTATAAAATCAGCATACCAAGGCTATCGGAAAACCCACAAAGTAATGAAAATAATGTGAAAAGTGCCGTTGCCCATAAGAAAACACGGATTTCACCAAAACGCTTCGCGAGGTAACCTGAAATCGCAATAGAAATCGCATTCGATACGCCAAACGAGGTAATGACCCATGTTCCTTGTGACATGGAAACCCCGAGATCACCGGCAATCGTCGGGATAGCCACGTTAGCAATCGTGGAATCAAGCACCTGCATGAAAGTTGCAAGGGACAACGCAATGGTTGCCCATACCAGTTTTGCACCCTTAAGTGGTTGAATATCTGCCACAACGGCTCCTTTCAAGCTAGTCTGCGTTATCGCTGATAATGGTGTCGATGATGTGGTCGACATCACTTAAGTTTAAGACCAACACATCACTTTCAAATGCCGGTACTGTACGCTGAACTTCCGCTAAAACAGGGCCATTTTGGTCTTTAATATCTATCGTGACATTCATGGACAACCCAATGCGCAGTGGGTGTTTCGCCACCTGCTCAGGGTCTAATTCAACACGTACAGGCAAACGCTGTACCACCTTAATCCAGTTCCCGGTTGCATTTTGAGCGGGTAATAATGAAAAAGCACTACCGGTTCCCATATCAAGCCCAACAACAGTGCCGTTATAAACAATATCCTCTCCGTAAAAATCACTATTGATAGTCACGGGTTGCCCAATACGGACTTTTTCCAGTTGGGTTTCTTTGAAGTTTGCATCTACCCAAACAGGCTGAACAGGCACAATGGCCATTAAAGAGCTCTGTGGGCTGACTTGAGAACCGACTTGAACATTACGCCGTGAAACATACCCCGTCATCGGGCTTTTAATTTCAGTACGTTGTAAGTTTATCCACGCACTGCGTACGCTATCAGCCGCTTGCTGAATTGCCGGTTGCTTTTTAAGCTCCGTGTTACGCAGCAATGCACGGTTGGCATTATATTGTTGAATAGAAATATCCAGAGCCGCCTGCGCAAGTTGTACGGCTTCTTGCGAATGCTGTAGGTCTTCCTTCGAAATAGTACCGCTACGCCCTAGCGCCACACGACGTTGATAATCTTTTTGCGCTTGCGCAAGTGTCACCCGGTTTTTTTGAATTTGCGCTTGATACTCATCACCATTGATATACAGCTCTTTGGTTTTGCGCACAGTTGTTGCTAAATCATGTTTGGCTTGTTCAAATGCCAATTGGGCATTAGTTTTATCCAATACAACCAATACGTCACCCGCTTTTACCAAGTCAGTATTTTCAAAGTTAACTTGAGTCACATTACCCGTTGTTTGCGCAACTATCGGGATCTGCAAACCGGATACATAAGCGTCATCGGTATATTCTTGAAAGCGTAAAACTAAAAACCAATAAACACCATAGGCTACAAATAATAGAACGATAATTATTGTGGCTACCACCATCCATATTGTTCTACGTTTTTCATTCGTCGTTTTTTGATTGTGTATTTCTGAATGGGTATCTTGACTCATAATAACTCTCAAGGTCTGAAATCAATATTAATTCTCCCTCTATATTCACGAAGTATATGTAATAAAGCAATAGCTAATAATTTACAATTAAATCAATTCCAACGAAAAACCATTAATGCATTGATATAAAACAAGTAATTATAAACAAACTGAGTTAGGTGTTAAATTGATTTTTATTATCAATTTAATCAAATCCGTTCCTAATTAGATTAATGATAAGAATTAAAAATAAAAAACATTAAATAACATTTATTTTTGATAGCAATTAGTCATTCAATTATTGATATTCTTTTTTTGATGTAATAACCCTATTTATTAGGCTATATTTATGATTCATTAACTTGAGACTTTAATTTTTGATCACGGGCTGCCGCTTGCTTTTTAATATAATTAATCGTCTCGATTTTCATTTTTGGCCTCATCAATACGATGCTTAACAGAGTAACAAAGTACGTGAGTCATTGCTGGCCTTTCGGCCAGCTTTTATCCCTTTACCAGTGCTTAATATTGCGGTCTTCTTTTGTCACTGAGGTTAATTTGGCGAGCTGAGGTAATAATTTACGTTTTAAATCATCCATCAAGCTATAAATCACAGGGACAAACAACAAGCTAAGGATCGTGGAGCTTAACAAGCCGCCAATCACAGCGATGGCCATAGGGGCTCGAAACCCTGCGTCTGCCCCACTTGTTAGTACTAGGGGGATCATCCCTGCAATCATGGCAAAGGTCGTCATAATAATGGGCCGAATACGCTCTTGTCCTGCCTCAATAATCGCTTTTTCTCGCGCCATACCTGAACGTTGTTTTTCAAGAATGAATTCCACCAGCAAAATCGAGTTTTTCGTCACAATCCCCATCAGCATTAAAATACCAATAATGACAGGTAAATCGATCATCGCACCGTATAACACTAAAGCTATAATTGCCCCGCCAATCGAAAAGGGTAAGGCAACCAGTATGGTAATCGGCTGAATAAAATCTTTAAACAATACGATTAAAATAGCGAAAACCAGTAACACACTGAATACCATCGTAGTGCCAAAGCGTTCGAACATATCAATCATATATTCCATATCACCGTATTCCACTTGGGAAATACTGTGTGGCAGTTGTTGATACTCAGGAAGTTGCGCCACAATATCTAACGCTTCCCCTAATGTGAGCCCTTCCAAATTGGCTTCTATCGACATCTGTCTTTGGCGATTAATTCGCTCAATCTGGGAAGGGCCATCACTGGAGTCAATATTAGCAACAGATTTAATCGGGACGTTTTGCCCATTTTGGCTTCTTACATATAAATTATTCAGCACATCAATATTATTTTGCTGGGACTCCGGTAAAATCACCTGTACGGCTAATTGCCTATCTGGCAGATTAAACTTAGCGCTACGTGAATTTGCCTCCCCCATAGTCGCAATGCGTAGTGTGTTTGCAATCTCTTCCACACTGATGCCTGTTCGGGCAACATCTACCACATTAGGTTTAACAATCAATTCTTTACGTAATAGCGGTTTCATAACTTGGACATTTTTAAACCCATCAATTTTTGCCATTGCCTCGCGCAATTTTTGCATCGATTTTTCGAGTTGTTCAGGGTCACTCCCTGTAAACATTAACGAAAATTCTTTTCCCCCATTACTGTTGCTGAAAGTGTAACGTGCATCCGTTTTTTGGCTTAACCACTCAGAGATAGCCAGCTCAAATTCTTTTTGTGATAATTCACGCTCACTGGGCTCAGTTAAGGTTAAAATCATTTCGCCTTTGTGCTGAGCAACGCCTTCTGAGTCATCCGCAATTCCGGCAATCGAGTAGGCCGATAAAATTTCCGGCCTATCTTTTAGCTGTTTGGCAATTTCATTAATTTTTTTCTGCGTTTGCTCAACAGGCGTTCCCGGTGGCAGCTCAATATTAATTTGGCTAACACTGATATCACCATCTGGCATGAACCCCACAGGCAAAAAACTGGTTATCGCCACTGAACCAAACAGAAACCCACCAGCTAGCATTGATGCGAACTTACGGTGTTTTAGTGTCATCGATAAAAAACGGGTATAACGCGCTATCCAATTTGCTGTTTTAACGCCTTCATGGGCACCTTTTTGTGGCAATAATACATAGGCTGCCATTAATGGCGTAACTAACCTTGCCACCAACAAGGAAGACAACACAGCGGCAGAAACGGTAATACCGAATGGTACAAAATATTGCCCCACAAAGCCGCCAATAAAACTAACGGGTAAAAATACCGCGACAATCGTTAGCGTAATGGCAACAATCGCAAAACCTATTGCATCAGAGGCTTTCAATGCAGCAAGATACGGCCGCTCACCGCGTTCAATATATTTTTGGATATTTTCAATTTCAACAATCGCATCATCCACTAAGATGCCAATCACTAACGTCAGGGCCAGTAATGTGATGCTATTTAAGCTGTAATCAAATAACATCAAAATAAAAAAGGTCGGTAATATCGATAGAGGCAATGCCACTGCTGCCACCAAAGTGGCTCGCCAGCTTTTCAAAAAGAAAAATACGATAACGATGGTTAAAAAGGCCCCTTCTAATAAGGTTTGAATCGTTAGCGTAAAGCTCGATTCCGTATATTTGACCGTCGATGAAACCAAGCTTATTTCAACATTTGGGTTGGCTTTTTGTAGCTTTTCCAGTGCTTGTGCAACGCCCTGAGCTACCTTGGTATCGCTAGAGCCTTTTGCACGATACACCGCAAACCCGACAACCTCTTTACCATCAAGTTGCGAAATAGATTTCACATTTTTATGGCCATCATAAATATTAGCGATTTCACCCAACTTGATAGATTTTTGGTTATCAATGGGTAGCATGATGTTTTTAATATCATCTACTGCCTGTTTTTCCCCTAAAACACGAATGGTATGCTGTAACCTATTGTATTTTGCATTTCCCCCAGCAGAATTCTGATGATTATTTTTCAATATTCCATTGATACTCGCTATCGATAACTGCATTGCAGCGAGTTTATCTGCGTCCGGCTCAATGCGAATTACTCGCTCTGTATCCCCTAACCGACTGACCTTTTGCACCCCTGGCACAGTAATCAACTGCTTACTCACGGTGTCATCGACAAACCAAGACAAATCGGCGATAGATTCGGTTTCAGATGAAACGGCATAACGTAAAATCGCCCCGCCTTCGACATCAATGCGGTTAATTAACGGTTCGTCGATAGTTTGCGGCAATTCCCCACGAATTTGCCCAATTTGTTCACGTACATCGTTAGTGGCGACATGGGCATCAACACTTAAATCAAATTCAATGGTTGTCGTTGATGCGCCTTCACTAATCGATGAGGTAATATGGCGGATACCGGGGATCCCAGAAACTGCGCGTTCAACTCGCTTTGTGACGGCATTTTCTAACTCTGTCGGTGATGAGCCATCCTGTGTGACAGTAACCGTAACAATCGGAAAGGTAATCACTGGGTTCGCAGTGATAGGTAATTGATTAAAAGAGAAAAGCCCAGCGATTGTCAGGGCTAAAAAAATCACAATAGTTGGGATTGGACGCGTTATCGCCCAAGACGATAGCTGTAGCTTCATTGCGGTGCCCTTACAGGAACAACTTTATCATCTTCAGATAAAAAGGCTTGAGCGTAAGTCACCACGTCAAGGTTAGCCGCTAACGGGCTTAATATTTCAACATGACCATGTTGAATTTTACCTATTTGGACGGGTTGTTTTTCTACGCGCCCATCATTTGCCACACTAAAAATAAAACGTTGACCATCAGGCTCCGTACGAATCGCACTATAAGGCAGTGATATGTATTCACGCGGTGAATTGGTATAGGTCATCGTACCGGTTTCCCCTAATCTCATCGATTGAACGGGTTCGGTTAGCGTCACTCTAATTTTTCCTAATTGGGTTAAAGCCTCTATTTTGGGTGATAAATAACGTAGTTTTCCCGAAATGACCGTATTGTTATTCACTTTCATCATAACGGGGTTATCCCCAAGGATGCGGGCTAATTCAGAGGGGTGTGCGAGGGCTTCAAACTCTAGCTCGTTATTTTCGATTAGTTTAAATAACAATGCGTTATCAGATAGCGTACCGCTCATTGCATGGCGCTCGCTGATCACACCTGCAACGGGCGCAATAATTTTTGCTTTATCTTCTTGGCTTTGCTCACGCCTTAGTTGGGCTTGTAATTGGCGTAATTCTGCCCGACTTGCTGTGAGAAGTGCATTTTGCGCTGCAGCTTCGTTTTTTGCTTTTCCAAAGTCATTTGCTGAAATAACTCCTGTTTTAGCCAGCGGAGACAAGCGCTGAAGCTCACTTTGTGACTGCCTACTGAGTGCTTCTTGCTGTTTGATATAAGCCGCGGCCTTATCAATTTCAGCTTTCAATTGTTGTACAGCAGCACTTTGGATTGGCGATTCTAAGGTGGCAAGCAATTGGCCTTTCTCCACCCACTCCCCTTCTTCCACAAATACTGCGGTGACGATTTGTTGCTGTAATGGCGAACCGATAGAAATTTCATTTCGCGCCACAAATTGGCCAGGAAGGCTAACCACATCCGCAACTTTAATTTTTTGCGGATGCGTCACACTTAAGCGTATTTCTTCCGCTTGTACCCCTTGAGCCACTGCCATAATAAAACAGCATAAAATGGCTAAAAATGTATGTTTCATATAATTCAAATTTTTCTAGTTAACGTTAGCACTAGAGTAAATTTGCGCATCCCCAAACACCATAAACCAAGGTTAAACCTTAATTTTTCGTTAAGCTTGGTAAAAATGATAAAAGGGGGAGAACACTATAGGTGAAAATTCTTAGCTGAGATCAAATATTGCTCATAAATTAGTTAGCCCATTATTTATTTTTGATATGTTTTAGTGATAATATTCGCAAACAATATAATTATCATTCTCATTTATATTTCCTAGGGATAACTATGACTTCGCAATATCACTACACCCTGATTGCCGCCGGTGTTTGTGCGGCTTTATCTTCATTTAGTGCTACAGCAGCAGACAGTAAAACAGATACCATGGTCGTCAGTGCGTCAGGCTTCTCGCAACAACTGCGTGATGCTCCTGCTAGCGTGACTGTGATCACGGCAGACCAGCTACAAAATAAACCTGTTCGTGACCTCGCCGATGCGGTTAAAGACGTGGAAGGGGTAAGTATCGTTGGTGCTGCCAACAAACAAGATATTAATATCCGTGGCTTACCCGGCGAATACACGTTGATATTGGTCGATGGGCGTCGTCAAAATAGCCGTGAATCACGTCCAAATGGGAGTGGTGGTTTTGAAGCGGACTTTATGCCACCTGTTGAAGCGATTGAACGCATCGAAGTGATCCGTGGACCTATGTCCTCCCTGTATGGTTCTGATGCGATGGGTGGTGTTATCAATATCATCACCAAAAAAGTGACCAATGAATGGCACGGTAGTGTGACAACAGGCGCGATTATCCAAGAAAATAGCGATAGCGGTAATTCAACCGACGGTAACTTCTACCTATCAGGCCCATTAATTCAAGATAAACTCGGCCTGCAATTATATGGTGGTGGTAACTACCGTCAGGAAGATAAAATCTTAGAAGGTCATCATCAACGTGATAACCGTAGCTTAACAGCCAAATTAACCTTTACACCACAAGAGAACCAAACTTTCTTATTAGAAGCAGGTCGTAGTACCCAAGAGAAAACATCGACACCAGGTAAATCTGGGTCTGAATATGAAATTCGTGGTGGGGACAAGCAATATAATTCCAAAGAAGAGTGGCATAATGACCGCAACCATGCAGCTCTGACTTATAAAGGTGAGTGGGATTCTTTTAATACTGAGCTCAGTGTTTACCAAGAAAAAACCAAACGTAAAATAAAATCCCAAGACCGTAATCAAACAACAGGACATTGGGAAGGCGGTTATGAAGACCGCGTACCCGAAATCACCAATACCGTTGTTGATGGAAAAGTGGTGGCTTTCCTGCCGGACAACATCTAAACAGTCGGCGGGCAATATCAGTACTCAAAACTCAAAGACAGCTCCTTGGTCTCAAAAGGCGTAATGGAAAAAACCAGTATGTCAGTCGATCAATCAGCACTGTTTGTCGAAAATGAATTTACCGCAACGGATGATCTGATCTTAACCGGTGGACTACGTTTAGATCACCACGAAACTTATGGTAACCATTGGAACCCAAGGGGTTATGCCGTTTATTATCTGACGGATGAGATCACCATTAAAGGGGGCGTTTCTTCTGCTTTCCGCGCACCTACATTACGTGAAATCAGTAAAGGCTATGGCACCTCTACCCAGGGGGGGAACGGGATTATCTACGGTAACCCAGACCTAAAACCGGAAAAAAGCGTTAGTGAAGAAATCAGTATTGCTTATAACCATGAGTCTGGCTTTAATGCGAGCTTAACGTTCTTTAATACCGACTTCAAAAACAAGCTAACTAGCTACTCACTTAACCAACCCGACCCTAACCACCCTAACCTCACGTTATATACCTACGATAATGTGGGTAAAGCGAACATCAAAGGTGTTGAAGTTGCAACAGGTATTCCTATCGCACAGGATTGGAATCTTAACCTAAATTATACATACACCGATTCCGAACGTAAAAGTGATGATGAGAAATTAGGTAACGGTATTTCCTTAAAAGGTTATCCATTGGATAAAACACCAAAACATATTGCTAATGCGAAATTAGATTGGAACTTCAATGAAGACCTCACTTTATACACACGTGCGCATTATGAAGGAAAACAGGTGTGGGCAGCACAACGTAATGGTTCTAAAGTGCCTCGCTATCGTAGTGGCTATACCACTATGGATGTCGGCGCAACCTATCAATTATTTAAAAATACCAAACTTAACTTTGCGGTATTAAATATTGGTAATGAAAAAGGACCTAAAATTGATAAAGTTGATGGAAACTGGGATGTTGAAGACGGACGCCGCTATTGGGCGAACGTTAACGTTAGTTTCTAATTAACGTTGAGGGTGTACCGGTTTCAGGTATGCCCTCAAAAGTATGTGATTCGGGTTGCTGAGCGTAGTCAACACCCCTGCAGCTTGAAGGATGACGAGTATTGAATAAATTATTAATTTCCAGCTTATTATTATGTATGGCAAGCAGTGCGTTCGCACGCCCTAGCCAGACTATCCCAAGTATGGACGAGCAAGTCAGCCAATTTTACGATATCCAACAAACGGATATGGCCTACGGTGACCGTGCGCTACGCATTTACAGTGCGGTACCCTATAATGTCACTGCACAACGCCCTGTCCTATATATGCTTGATGGTAATGGCTTATACCCCAAAGCGGTTAATCGCGCAGTTGAAAAGCTCCCTGCGGATAAACTACCGATTATTATTGGGATTGGTTACCCCATCGACGAAGCCTTTCCAAAAGCATGGCGAACGCTCGATTACACCCCACCGGTTACCGGTGACGAATTTAAACAAGGCGGAGGCTCCCCTGCGCTATACCAATTTTTAACTGACACTATTCGCCCATGGGCAGAACAGCGGCTTCCTATTGATAAAAACAAGCAAACCCTATTTGGCCATTCATTTGGTGGATTATTCACCTTAATGGCATATCAACAACAACCGGATGATTTTCAGTTTTATGTGTCTGCCAGCCCGTCATTATGGTGGGGTAAAGGAAGTATGGTGGATTTAGCGAAGCTAACAGCTAAACAAACGGCTTCCCCCCTATTTGTGACTTTAGGCGGTTTAGAAGAGAGCCCTGATTTATCCAAATTGAGCGCCGAACAAGTACAAAATTACCAAGCGCGCAAAAGTTGGATTAGCACACGCCAAGTTTGCACTGAGATTGCAAACCACCAAAGGCACTGTGAATTTACCTTATTCGATGGCAAAAACCACGGTTCAGTGATCCCTGATGCCATCGATAAAGCCCTTGATGTCGCTAGCCAATAATACTAATTGATGGGTTTTAGGAGGTCGCTGTAAAGGTCTGCTAAAACCCCCTTTTCGCCAAATTCTTTGCGGATCCACTGCGTCACAAGCCCAGTAGCCGAATGTTGTGTGGCTAATAGCATATGGGAGTCTTGTCGTGGGTTCTGAATGTGTTTTGTTACCAACAGGCCGTGTTTAACATGTTCTTTAATCATATAATCAGGTAAAAAGCCAATCACTTCACCGAGTATCTGACACTGGCATTTAGTATTAAAATCAGGAACTTGAATTGCTTCCTGCCCATGTAGTAGCCACCCCACCCGCTTATTAATGGTATGCGCGGTATCCTCTACCATAATATTTGGATAAAGACGCAATTGGCTCTCAGCGATGGGCTCTGGCATCAGCGCCAATGGATGAGTTGCCGCAATAGCAAATTGCCAATGGATCGCACCAATTTCAGTGTAATCAATCCCACCGCCATCCATCAACGTGCCTGGAGCACCAATCGCAATATCTGCATGATTATTAATAATGGCATCCCAAACCCCATTATATACCTCTGTTGTCACGGTGATGTGGCAGGTTGCAAACTGTTTTTTTAATATTTGCAGTAACTTAGCGGTATGATAAGGCGTATATAATAACTGATTAATACAAATACGCACCCGTGCTTCAATACCTTGCTCAATGGAATAAATACTTTTTTGAATGGAATGGAAACTATTAAGCAAATCGGTCGCTTTTCGATAAAAATAATAACCCGCTTCTGTGAGTTCAATATTACGGGTATTACGAATGAACAATGCGACATCTAAATAAGTTTCAATACGTTTGATGGTATAACTTACCGCGGAGGTGGTAACGCCTAATTCTTCCGCGGCTTTACTAAAACTCGCAAATTTCGCTGCTGTTGTGTAAGTCAGTAAGTTTTCTTCCGTAAAAATTGAGTTCATACCCACCACCAAAAGTGTTTAAATTTTAGACAAATCATCTTTTTATGTGAATAAAATTCAATAACGCAAAAATCAGATTATTTTTCGAGCATATTTTTATAGCTTAACAGAATTATTAACAACTGGAATAGATTAAATTTGATATATATTTTTCCCAAGTAAAAACCATACATTTAACGTCACTATTAATATTCGAAATACCTAATATTATTGAATTTAATAGGCAAACCAAGCATTAACATTCGATACAGATGAGATCAATAAAATTACAAATTTAACAAATTAAAAACTTTCAATTTGATGTCTATCACAGAACTGAGTAAATCATGATTTTCGATTTTAATTAACAAAAAAAATCACACAATTTGGGTCTAAAAATAGTCATAAACCATCAATAAACGATAAAAAAGGATGCTCATACGCACAAAAAAGCCAGATTATTGAATTTAATTCAACAATCAAACGCCTCATTGATGAATTAAATTTAAATGGATTCTTTTTATTAATGACAATTGCTATGCTCTACACATCATAAATAATCTTCAAATTGTCTTTATCTATGTTGGTAATAAAAACCAACCTAAGGGGAAAATGATGACCGCTAGTACTCTCGCTCACGATTTTTTAACCGCAGCTGAACAAGGACAATTAGAAATATTAAAAAGTTGTCTTGAAAAAGGTGTGGATATTAATACCACCAACCGCCAAGGCCGTACGGCGATTGTTAATGCAAGCCTGAATAAACATTATGAATGTGTTTCTTTCCTAATTAATGCAGGGGCCGATATTAATAAACAAGACCAAACATGTTTTAACCCTTTCTTATTAAGCTGCCTTAATGATGACCTCACGTTGTTGCGCATTGTCTTACCTGCAAAACCAAATTTAGATTTATTAACCCGTTTTGGTGGTGTGGGCATTACACCTGCAAGTGAAAAAGGCCACGTGGAAATTGTTCGTGAGTTACTTGAAAAAACCGATATTAATGTCAACCACACTAACTTTGTAGGCTGGACACCACTATTAGAAGCTATCGTGCTCAATGACGGTGGCGAAAAACAACAGCAAATCGTTAAATTGCTATTAGACCATGGTGCAAACCCACACATGACTGATAAGTATGGTAAAAAACCATTAGAGTTAGCGCGTGAAAAGGGTTACAACGAAATTGTGGAGCTACTGATTGCCGCAGGCGCATAGCGAAATCATAGACTCTAAATAGGATAAGGAGGCATGTGAACGCATCCATATCTCATCGGCAAAGGTTATACGGGCTAACGGCTGATACACATTTTCTCAATTTGTTGCATCAGCCACAACCTCAAGGAACAGTAGAACAAGTCTTTAATAAAGCCATTAATTTTTCTATTGATAATGTACTTTATACTTTGCTTTGTTCTCAATTAGATAATGCACCAAATAGTTGCCGATTAATCAATAAAGACTTTTCTCTTTTCGATATTAAAGAAGGAGAAACCATTTATTTATTTAATAAAGAAATATTGATTGGCAGTCATTATTTAATATCATTTTCTTTATGTAAAGAATGGCAGCAACCTGTTATCAACTTTAGTGATAACAAACTTAAAAACCCAAATTATTTATTATATATCGAAGAGCAAAGAAATAATTTGGATTTAATCTTAACTGAAAATAAAAATTCTCTATTTAAATATCAGGGGGATAACTTTTTTTATCTCTCTATGACAGAACAATTGCTTCAATTACGCTCTGAATTGATTGAATCAATAATTAAGAAAAATAAAGAAAATATGACTCATGTGATCCACCAGTTTGTTGGATTAGGTATCGGGCTAACACCTTCAGGAGATGATTACTTAGTTGGGTTAATGGCATTTTTATTATTAAACGGCCATCCAGTTGCCACTTTTTACCCTGATTTTTATCAAGGAGTAACCCACAGCCTAGGCCAGACGACACCAATCAGTGCCATCACATTAGAAAAAGCATTAAACCGAGAATTTCGAGAAAACATGCAGCAACTAATTCAATCATTAGTTGATGCGAAAGAAACAGATATTTATCCACAAATTTTAGAGATTTTAAATATCGGGTCGAGTTCTGGCAGCGACATGCTATTTGGCTTGCGAGATGCCCTGTATATCACCCATTATTTCGGAGAAAACTATGTCGACTAAAGTTGTCATAAAAAAGAATACCTATTTTGATTCCGTATCACTGATGTCTATTTCGACAAAAGCCAATCAACTCGACAATGTTGAGCAAGCGTTTGTCGCGATGGCTACAGAGATGAATAAAGGCGTTTTACGTAATTTAGGGTTACTAACCCCTGAATTAGAAGAGGCTAAAAATGGCGATTTAATGATTGTCATTAAAGGCCCAAGCGATGAAGCGAACGACGCCACATTAATTGCTATCGAAGACCTATTTAATAAGAAAAACCAGGGCGGTGGGCAACATGAAGCCAAATACGCCACCATTAATTCAGCAAAAACACATATCCCAGATGCCAACCTTGCTGTCATTTCAGTCAATGGCCAGTTTGCTGCTCGTGAAGCGCGCATTGCATTAGAAAATGACCTCAATGTCATGCTGTTTTCCGATAACGTCTCCATTGAAGATGAACTCGCACTTAAACAGCTGGCTAGCAAGAAAGGCTTGCTGATGATGGGCCCAGACTGCGGAACCGCCATTATCAACGGTACTGCGCTGTGCTTTGGTAACAATGTACGCCGTGGCAGCATTGGCATCATCGGTGCATCCGGCACCGGTAGCCAAGAACTCAGCGTCCGTATTCACGAATTTGGTGCAGGCGTTTCCCAATTAATTGGTACCGGTGGTCGCGATTTAAGCGAAAAAATTGGCGGTATCATGATGATTGACGCCCTGAAAATGCTCGATGCCGATGATGAAACCCAAGTTATCGCACTGATTTCTAAGCCACCAGCTCCTGCCGTTGCCAAGAAAGTGTTAGAACAAGCGGAAAAATGCCATAAACCTGTTGTCGTGTGTTTCTTAGGTAGCCAACCGCTACCAGAAGATAAGCCGGGTCTAACCTTTGCACAAAGCACCAAAGAAGCAGCACTGAAAGCGGTTCTATTAACCGGTATTCGCAAAGAAGATTTAGATTTACACCCTCTTAATTTACCACTTATTGATGAAGTCAGAGCAAAACTGAAACCTGAGCAGAAATATATTCGTGGCTTATTCTGTGGTGGAACGCTATGCGATGAAGCCATGTTTGCCGCCTTGGAAAAATACGATGATGTTTACAGCAATATTCAGCCAAACCCTGACTACCGCTTAAAAGACCTCAACAAAAGTATTGCACACACCTTCCTCGATTTTGGTGATGACGACTTTACCAACGGTAAACCGCACCCAATGATCGACCCTACCAACCGTATTGAACGCTTATTGCAAGAGGCTCGCGACCCTGAAGTTGGCGTCATTATGATGGACTTCGTTTTAGGTTTTGGTTCTCACGAAGACCCAGTCGGCGTGATGATAGACGCGATTAAAGAAGCGAAGAATATTGCCAAACAAGATGGGCGTGAACTAGAAATTTTAGGCTATGTGCTAGGGACTGACCAAGACACACCGTCGATGGATGCGCAGGTCAAAATGCTAACAGATGCCGGTGTTATCTGGGCAAGTAGCAGCACCAATACGGGTTTATTAGGGCGTGAGTTTGTATGGAAAGGGGAGAAAGCATAATGACTTCATTATTTAAGCAGCCATTAAATGTCATCAATATTGGCATCGAAATGTTCAGTGATGACCTGAAAAAACAGCATGTTCCGGTCACTCATTTAAATTGGACTCCTCCAGGACAAGGCAACGTTGCGGTTATTCGCGCCCTCGACCAAATTGAAGGTAATGCCACGCTACAAGAAAAAATTGCAGCGGCTAATGCCCAAGCACTTGAGCGTATTATTCAATCTCAGCCTGTGTTAATCGGTTACGACCAAGCGATTAACGTGGTTCCAGGCATGACCAAAAACACTATCCTGCACGCAGGCCCACCGGTTGCTTGGAAAGATATGTGTGGCGCGATGAAAGGTGCGGTGACGGGCGCGCTGGTTTTCGAAGGCTTGGCAAAAGATTTAGCCGATGCAGAGCGTGTTGCAGCCTCGGGGGAAATCATTTTCTCACCTTGCCATGAACACGATTGTGTTGGCTCAATGGCAGGTGTCACTTCAGCATCAATGTTTATGCATATTGTTGAAAATAAAACCTATGGCAACCGTGCGTTTACTAACCTCAGTGAGCAAATGGCTAAAATCCTGCGTATGGGCGCCAACGACCAAAGCGTGATTGACCGATTAAATTGGATGCGTGATGTCTTAGGTCCAATGCTGCGCGACGCAATGAAAATCGTTGGTGAAATCGACCTGCGCTTGATGCTTGCGCAAGCACTGCATATGGGTGATGAGTGCCATAACCGTAACAATGCAGGAACAACCTTACTTATCCAAGCGCTCACGACTGGGATCATTCAAACTGATTTCTCTGTCGCGCAGCAAAAAGAAGTCTTTGATTTTGTTGCAAGCAGCGATTACTTCTCCGGCCCAACGTGGATGGCGATGTGTAAAGCTTCGATGGATGCCGCTCACGGTATCGAATACAGCACCGTTGTCACCACTATGGCGCGTAATGGCTATGAGTTTGGCTTACGTATCAGTGGGTTACCGGGACAGTGGTTCACAGGACCTTCTCAGCAAGTTATCGGCCCGATGTTTGCAGGCTACAAACCTGAAGACTCTGGTTTAGATATCGGTGACTCTGCAATCACAGAAACCTACGGTATTGGCGGTTTTGCTATGGCAACAGCGCCAGCAATTGTGGCACTCGTTGGCGGTACGGTAGAAGAAGCGGTCGATTTCTCTCGCCAAATGCGTGAAATCACCTTAGGTGAGAACCCGAACGTGACTATTCCATTACTGGGCTTTATGGGTATCCCTACCGCTATTGATATTACGAAGGTTTCAGCCAGCGGTATTTTACCTGTTATCAACACAGCCATTGCCCATAAAGATGCGGGCATCGGTATGATTGGGGCAGGTATTGTTCACCCGCCGTTTGATTGCTTTGAAAAAGCCATGTTGGCCTACGCACAGAAATATGCTTAGTTTTCAATCATAAAAAAGACGCCCAACTCCGGTTGGGCAATAATAAAATATCAATACCCAAATTATTTACATACAGAAGTAAAACAAAAACTACTTTGTTGCGGCTTAAAATGAGTAAGCAGTTACCCAAAATAATTTAAGTTGCAGCAAGGCGGCAAACGAGGATATCTCAGGGAGCATACTTCAGTATGTGACCTGTGTAGCCGAGTGTAGCCAACACAGTTGCAGCTTAAAGTATGATGGGTAATGACGGGTATGGGAGAATACTTATGAGTATACTAAATATTAAATGGAAACGTGGGGATTTGGCCGCCTACTTCGGCTTAATGACCAATAACCTAACTAACCTACTCACCATGATGGGTCTCTTGATTTTCGTTGTCGGCATCCCATCAGAAATTGTTTACGGCCGTATCGCTCCTGCCTTTGGTTTCGCTGTTTTACTTGCCAGCGTAAGCTACGCTTACTTTGGCCAGCAAATGATAAAGCAAACTGGGCGCGATGACGTAACAGCTCTTCCATCAGGCCCGAGTGCCCCCTCTATCTTTACGGTGACGTTCTTAGTCATCATGCCTGTCTACCAGACAACACAGAATGCCGAATTTGCGATCCAAATCGCACTAGTTTGGTGTTTTGTCGAGTCAATGATCCTCGTCGGTGGTTCTTTCTTAGGTGAAACCATCCGTAAAATGATCCCACGCACCGTACTGTTATCCTGTTTGTCCGGTTTAGGATTACTGTTACTGGCGATGAACCCGATGCTGCAAGCGTTTGAAGCACCAACGGTTTCATTCATTGTGCTGTTATTAATTTTCATTAACTGGTTTGGTAAAAAACCGATTTTTGCTCGCATCCCAACAGGCTTATTACTGCTAATTGCTGGTACCGTACTGGCATGGGCTTCCGGCTTGCAAAGTGCAGAAGCAATCAAAGATTCAATGGCATCATTTGGCTTCAACCCACCAGGTATCCATATTGATAGCTTCTTTCAAGGCCTTCCTCACGCTCTGCCTTACTTAGCGTCTGCGGTGCCACTTGGCTTAGCAAACTATATCTTCGACCTTGAAAATATTGAAAGTGCGCATGCTGCTGGTGATGAATATAATACTCGTAAAGTCATGTTAGCTAACGGCTTATCATCTACTGTCGGTTGTTTTCTGGGTAACCCATTCCCAGTAACCGTTTATGTGGGTCACGCGGGTTGGAAAGCGATGGGCGCAAGCGTGGGTTATACCTTAGCATCCGGTATCACCATGTTTATCGTCCCACTATTCGGTATCGGTGCCTTTATGTTAGCGATTATTCCAATGACCGCTATCGTGCCAATACTGGTGTTTATCGGGGTTGTCACCGCCAACCAAGTGGTACGAGAAACGCCAAAAATTGAAGTCCCCGTTATCTTTATCTGTCTGTTCCCATGGATTGCTAACTGGGCATTGACGATGGTTAATAGTGTTATGGGCGCGGCAGGTACCTCTGCAAGTGCAATTGGTGTTGAAACCTTGTTACACAAAGGGGTTTATTACCAAGGTCTGGTTCATTTAGGTAACGGGGCACCTTTAGCCAGTATGTTGTGGGGCTGTATTGCTATCTTTGCTATCCTCAACCAGCCACTGCGTGGAGCTATTGCTGCTGCAGCGGGAGCAATATTAGTCTTCTTCGGAATTATTCACTCCCCAGCGGTCGGAATTGCCACCGGTTCGACCTTGATGTTTGTTTACGCATACCTCATGATGGCGGCTTTGTTTGTACTCAAGCACTTTTTAGATAGCCGAAAATCTGTGGAAGAGCAACAAGCTGAAAAATCTGAGAAACTCAGTAAGTCAGTGTAATCCAGCACACTTTACAGGGTCGATGTACTCAACTCAGTACACCGACCCTCAGTTAACTCTCTGTATCAGGATACATTAACAATGAAAGAACTCGTGGTTGTTGCCATCGGGGGCAACAGTATTATCAAAGATAACAACAGCCAGTCTATCGAAGCTCAAGAAAAAGCCGTTCAAGAAGTCGCACATCATATTAGTGACATGCTGGAAGGCGATTACAACATTGTTTTGACCCATGGAAATGGACCCCAAGTTGGATTAGATTTGCGCCGTGCTGAGATTGCACACGAAACCGAAGGTTTACCTTTAACACCACTGGCTAACTGTGTGGCGGATACGCAAGGTGGAATTGGCTATTTAGTTCAACAAGCGCTGACTAACGTCTTAGCAAAACGCCATAACCGCCAAGCGATTACGGTAGTGACACAAGTTGAAGTCGATAAAAACGACCCAAACTTTAGCGCGCCTACCAAGCCGATTGGGGCATTTTTCACTGAGCAACAAGCCCAGCAATTGCAGCAAGAAAACCCAAACTGGCATTTTGTTGAAGACTCTGGCCGCGGTTACCGCCGTGTGGTGGCCTCCCCCGAACCAAAACGAGTCATTGAATCACAAGCTATCCGCACCTTAACAGAACACAATTATGTGGTGGTTGCTGCAGGTGGTGGTGGTATTCCAGTCATTGACAACGGCAATGGTGGCTACAAAAGTGTTGACGCGGTGATTGATAAAGACCTCTCAACAACTTTACTGGCGAAAGAGCTCAATGCCGATATTTTAATTATCACCACAGGTGTCGAAAAAGTGTGTATTCACTTCGGCAAACCTGAACAAAAAGCACTCGGTGAAACCAGCACCCGCGACATGCAGCGTTATATGGAAGAAGGCCATTTCCCTGCGGGTAGCATGTTACCGAAGATTGAAGCCAGCCTATCGTTTATTGCCAATGGTGGTAAACGCGTGATCATCACCACCCCTGAAAAGCTACCAGAAGCCTTACGCGGTGAAACGGGAACCCATATTATTCAAGGGTAAGTTTCTATAATCTGGATCATGCGAATTTTTTGTTAATCGCAAATTGCAGTATCCCTCAGATCGTTTAATGACGATCTGAGTGGGTAAGTGTCGCTTAAAAACAGGAAATTCGACAGTAAATGGATATCACTAGGAGTTTCTATGAAAGCAGAAAAATCATCAGGCAGAAGAGAGTTCCTTTCCACCAGCGCTAAAGTCGCAGCCGCTTGCACTTTATTCGGCGCGGTATCGGGCTTTGCCTCCGCTCAAGGCCAAACTAGCCAAAAAGCAGGCCTATCCAGTATTACGGATAAACATTATTACCTCGATGACGTATTACTCGAAACTGGCTTTAATTATCAGGACTCAACGGTCGTCGGCACCCAAACCGCATTACATACGGTAGAAATCCGGGACGGTAAAATTGCAGCTGTTTTACCGAATAAACAGCATGCAGATGGCACATTAAATGCCTATAGTGCGCAAGGTAAACTGATGCTACCGGCCTTTCGTGACATGCATATCCACCTTGATAAAACCTTCTATGGCGGGCCATGGCAAGCACCACAGTCACGTGAAGGCAAAACCATCATGGATATGATCGCGTTAGAGCAAAAATTGTTACCTGAATTACAACCCTTCACGGAAGAAAGAGCAAATGCGCTGATCGCACTGATCCAATCCCAAGGATCAACGATTGCGCGTAGCCATTGTAATATAGAGCCCGTTTCCGGTTTAAAAAATTTAGAAGCCTTACAAAAAGTGCTTGGTGAACACCAACAAGACCTCACTTGCGAAATTGTCGCCTTTCCACAACATGGCTTATTACACTCCAAGTCAGAAGGTTTAATGCGTGAAGCCATGCAAGCAGGCGCTCATTACGTTGGCGGTTTAGACCCAACCAATGTAGATAGCGCGATGGAAAAGTCCCTCGATTCGATGTTCCAAATTGCGTTGGACTACAACAAAGGCGTGGATATTCATCTGCATGAAACGAGCCCAGCAGGCGTTGCCGCCATCAATTATATGATTAAAACAGTGGATGAAAACCGCAGTTTGCGCGGTAAAGTAACCATCAGCCATGCCTTTGCACTGGCAACACTCACCCCTGAACAAGCGGAAAAAACGGCAAAACAGTTAGCTGAGCAACAAATCACCATTGCCTCTACCGTCCCGATTGGCACACTGCATATGCCACTGAAAACCCTAAATAAAAATGGGGTATTTGTGATGACCGGAACGGACAGTGTGATTGACCATTGGTCGCCCTTTGGCCTAGGCGATATGCTAGAAAAAGCCAATTTGTACGCGCAGCTGTATACTCGCCCTGATGAGCTATCGCTATCCCGTTCACTTGCCATCGCAACAGGCAATATTCTGCCGTTAGATGAAAAAGGCCAACAAGTGTGGCCAGCTAAAGGGGATGATGCCAGCTTTGTGCTACTCGATGCATCTTGTTCTGCCGAAGCCGTCGCACGGATCTCACCAAGGTTCGCGACTTTCCATAAAGGCCATTTAGCCCACGGAATGATGCCAAAGTCTGCAGCATAATGATAAAAGAATAGCGCCTATAGGGGCTATTCTTTTATGCTTCGGTTAAATACCGTGGCCTTCTGTTTTTATTTGACACTCAATAGGTACTCGACAATGTCGAGTAAATTATGCCATTTCATCCAAACTGCATCGTGAATTGGCTGCTCTGTATACTGCTCGATAGCCGCTATCAACTCTAACATTTCCAGCGAATCAATATGGACATCACGGATCAACTCAGAATCTATCGTAAGGGCCTTTTCGATGCCCGAATAAGTCCGTATGAATTGAATTTGCTCTGAAAGCCATTGCCAGTGAATGTCTGTTTGTTCATTTTTCAATTGGTTTCTCACTCTGGTGTGGTGTAAGCGTCTTTCTTGCTTTGGTCACGCGTTAACGCACCTCTTTCAGTTAACGTCACTGGCTTACCCGTATTTGGAATATGTGAGTAAGTATCCACGACTGTTTTAACTGCTTCACGGTCGCCTTGGTAGATTGCCTTATCTGATAAATTACGGGTGAGTGCGCCATTTGCCGATAATGTCACCGCTTTTTGATCTTTTTGCTCTTTGAGTACCCAGCGGTTATTTTTGTCCTTTTGATAAGTATTAGGTGAAAACGTAGTTTCCTGCCTTGAAGGTGCTGAATAGTTCAGCTGCTCCTGAGCAATAGTATTTGATTTCCTCACTAATAAAGGCCGGGATTCCAAAAGGGCTTCTTGTCTTATTGGGTCTACATTAGGCTTTGTTTCTTTGGCTGCATCTTTTATCCCCAATAAAACATTAAAATCTATTGCTGGTTTTTTATTCATTCCATCCAGTGCCATATCATCTATCATTTGTTGATCAGCGACTTGACCATTTTCTTGATTGTTACCTTCAACCTGCTGCTCTTTAGGATCTACATGTTTATCATTTGTATTTGTATTTGTGTTTGCAGTCCCCTGCATCACATTATAGATATTGTTAAAGTTAACCGTTATAGGTTTAGTTGGCGGAGAGGGCGCTTCTTTGTTGTCATCAGAAATACTTTCGTTACCACCATCCACGCTATCCTCTGGTTTGATCTTTTTATCTGGATTTGGAGCTGCCGTATTTTCAGTCTCATCATCCGTTTTTATAGAAACAGTTAACTCCTTCATAGTTTCAAGATACTGTTCCACCCCCGAAAATATAATATCTAGCTGTAAGTGTTTATCAACTGATCCATCAGACTTATGTTTTTTCAGCTGATTTTTCGCTTCCATAATTAATTCATTTTTTGTGTTAAAAAGAAAATTAACAAATAATTTATCGATCGGGAATTCTTCGATGGTTTTTTCAGTTAACAAAGATGTTAATTTTTCTTTAGCTTTAGGCTTAACATATTTATTAAAAAGACGTTGAGACAAATCATAAATATTTCTTTCACTCCAGATATTATTAAAAGGCATTGCTTCAAACACTTCTTTCAATGATTTAACCATCTGCTTAGTGTCTTTACCACTACTATTATTAACTTTCTTAATTAACTTTGCCATACAGTCTAATATATTTGACTTTTTAATTTCCTCATCAGTTAACAATGTCAAAACAACAAATATATTTTTAGAAATATATTGCAACTCTTTTTCTTCTAAATAGCCATCAGCCCCTAAATTTTGGGTTTTGGTTATCATTTCCAAACTAATATCAGGGTATTTCTCGCTTAATAGCGATTTAACTATATTCGCCTGCAAATCCTGATTACTAGGATGCAACCCTTTATTATCACCTGGAATATCATATATTTTATTAATACCTTTTTCTTTGACAGGAAAAAGAGCTTCCTGACCTGTATTATTAACTGAATTTATATTTCTTGAAAATAGTTTATTATTTTCAGGTGCAGATAATGAATTATTAACAGGTGACATAGGTATATTATTACGTTCAATGTTCATCATCACCTCTCCTTATTGATTAATATAAAATTAAATAAAAATCAAATTTCACTCTATAGGCAAAATTCAATTCTGACATTACATATTGACGTAGCCATTATTATATTGCTGTAAATCTTTATAGAGTTGAATAAGTAACTGGATTAAGGTTTCAAAGTGGCTATTATCTTGTCGAAAGGTTTCTAATAAACGTGATACTGAGCTATTAATCGCATTTTTTTGACTATCAATGGCTGTTTGTAAGCTTTGGAATTCTTGTGACAAAATATCACTACCATGCCAAATACCAGAGGTTCTACGAACTATTTTATAAGTTTCCTGGATATATTCTAAATCCGGGTAAATTTGAATTTTTTGGTCGTGCTTCCTAACAACAAACCCCTGACCATCCAGTTTTTTTTTCCAAAAAGTGTACGCCTCAGGTGTGAAGTCAATACTTAATAACTCGTTAGTCTCTTTATATTTAACATCCCAATTATTAAAATACGAACCATACCCACCATCATCTGGATAATGCTTATTTGTATACTTTGATAAAATTTTATCGATCGAGGCCAGATATTCCCCTGGTTTAAAATGAATTTTATTATCATCCCCAGCGGAAATATGACGACTAATAGTACCCAATGCCATGTTCATATCTTGCATATATTGAGTTGATGCTTTCACTAATTCACCGTATTTTTTCTGATAATCCGTATGAATATTATCAATCAACCCAGTCAGCCCATTAATATGCGAGCGGCCATCTTCGAGAGTTTCCACTCTTCTTGTCGCTCTTAATGCCTTAGCCTCCGCATAAGTATCATTCACATATTTATTTTCGAGTTCCAGAGTATTCGCTCTAAGCTGAATCTCTTTAGGAGAATGATTTTTCTGTTGCTGCTGATAAGTCTCTTCTGGCACCGAATATTGAATTTGATTTAATTTATCAAGGATTTGTAGATAGAGTTGATGTAATTTATCAGACGCAGTTTTCTCCTCATGAATGGGAATTGGTTCTTGCTTTGTCGGAACCAATTCCGTCATCGGCTGATATTCAAAGAAACTATCTAGACTGCTACTATTACAGCAACCCATAGCTTTTAGCCTCTTACCATACTTTGCATTGTTCTTAGGCTACCTTCACGAATTTCACGTAAATGCTCTTGCATTTGTTTCGCAATATCCTGGCTCTTATCAATTTGTTTATCTTTATCGGAGTAAACTGAACGTGCAGTGTCTGCCACGGATTGTTCAATCATTTTATCCGCTTCTGCCGATTTCACATTAACTTGATTTGACGCTGTCGCTAATTGACCCGCGTTATCTGACATTCGAGAGGCTAGCTCTGCCACGCCCATTTGCACGCGAGATTTGTTCATGACTTGCTCGTGCTTTTCATGCTGTGACAGCCCCAAATCTTTCGTACGTTTGCTTGCTTCTTCAATTCTTTGGCTTGCAAGATTCTTTTGACTTTGTGTCGCTTGATTACTCAGCGTCACTGTTGAGCCATCTTTCCCCACTAAACTCAAGGTATTCGGTTTCGTTACATCGCTTCCCACGTTGCCATTTAACCCAGATAACTTACTTGCACCACTGATGTTTTGGTTTCCTGGTATTAAGTTATTTTTAATCGATTGGTGTTGTTGGCGCAGCCCTCTTGCTTGGAAAGCGCTGCCCGCAGCAGTAATCGCGAGAGAAGTAAAGAAGCCCATCATCGCGCCTTTAAATGTTTCTTTCCCTTCACGAATTGTTGAGTCTGCAGAAGCTTGTACCATTTTGGCATTTAATTGCAGAAATTCCGCACTAATACGCCGGTCTGAAATATTGATTTCTGCCATCACTTTGCGGATAATTTTCGACAGCTCCACCAGTAAATCATTACTAATAATTCCAACAAACGAGTTATTCTTAATACTATCAATAGGTTCTTGACCTTTATTACCACTATCAACCCGCCCTGAAGGTGAATCTTTGAAGAAACTACTGGCAATCAAAACTTGAACGGCTTGGGACATTTGTTTTAAATCAGCTTCATCTGGTAACTGAGCATCTCCAATAAGCTGTTCAATATGACTTTTTTCTTCTGTTAACACCTTGCCAATTGCCTGCTGAATATTTTCTGGCGTTAGTGTTCGGAAGGTATGAAGATCATCCAATGTGGCTAACTTATCGGAGTTCGTTAACGCAGAAATATCCGCAAGCATCTGGTCATCATGTATTGAAAATTGAGTTACTTTTAATAATGGCTTGTCCATCTGCATCTCAGGCCCTGATGCCACGGTGTGCACATCATTTAATTGCACTCCCTGCAGTAAAGGAGTGGCTACTGCTTTTGTATTACTGTTAGTTACTGGGGAAACGTCACCAAAATTAACAGGATTACGACGTAAAACGGGATTACTTAGTTCTGATTGAATATTAAGACTCATTTGATAAATTCCTATATTAATTATGCAAAGCGGGCGGTTTTCAGTGTATTGGCTTTCACTTGACCTGAATGATTTAATGACGTCAGCATTCCACTGAACATTTCCTCAGATATTTCATAATGTTGAGACATGGATTTCAATAAGCTTTTTAATAATTCATCCAGCGCTTGAATGGTTTCATTGTTAAGCATCATCCCTGCAAGCATTTCTTTCATATCTCTAATTTGGCCCGCCGCATGCAAATTTAGCCCTCCGGTTGTCGCCGCATTCGCAACCGTTAATGCCGCTCCGGTTCCCTTCATTCCTACTTCGAGGCGAGCCGCTGCAACACTTTGAGTTTTAACCGTGTTTACGGTTTTATCTGAGTTTTTAGTGATACCCGTGACATTGTCAGTTTGGTCTGCGACTTTATCTGCCGCTTTCGCAATATCTTTCATGTCATCGGCTTTTTTAGCGACCTTAGTGGTGGTTTTTACGGCTTGCTGTAAGTCATCAATGCTATCTGCCAACTTGCTAAACTTAGTAAGTACTACCATGTCATCTGCCGATTTCCCTACCTTTCCGGCTCCATTTGCGATATTACCTAAGGCACTCATCAAACTATTTGGCATCGACTTAATGATGCTTTTCAATAATGTCCCTGCATTTTTAGCCAGCATTTTTACTACCTTGCCAGCAACATTACCGATGTTTTTCACAAAAGATGACATAGAAGCTAATGAGAGGGCTAGGAATGCGATTGCGGCCAAAATCATTCCAACAATACTCCCAATTTGTTTCGCTTTTTCCTCAGGAACACCAAAAGCCATCAACATGTCGGTAACAGCACTAGAAATTTCCGTTGCTAGCATCTGCATAAGGCTACTTTGCCCCGTTTCTTCTAAAACGATATCAGCCACTGAAATAGCAATACCGATAGCAGCAACTGCAAGCGTTAATGGTGCAGCGGCGCCAAACGTCGCAACGGTGGCGATAACAGACACGGCAAGCATCACATAACTAAAAATTTTACTGGCACAAGAGGCCGCTTTGTTTGCTTCATCAGCTTTACGCTGGGCTTCTTCCGCTTCTTTGGCCTTTTTATCTGAGTCTTTTCGGGTAGCTTCATTGATAGTTGCCATCACTTCTTCTTGCTCTTTCATATTACGAATCGAATCTTCATTCATCGATTTTTTCAGCTGAGCTGTTAGCATCGTGAGCAATGCCAGAGTGTTTTCCCATTTTTCACCATCAACCTCAACGCGGCGTGGTGCTGTTTCTACAAATTGATTGAGTTTCTTGGCATCTTCATTCGCGTCTTTCGCATAATTACCAGCTAACTCAAGCAAGTTATCAATTTTAGTCCCTAAACTGGTAATCTTTGTATTTTCCGCCTTAATTTGCAGGCTAATCTCTTCTTGGTTGCCGCCTTGCTGAGACTGAAGACTCGCTAAACGCTCTTTACTTTCAACACGTTCTTGTTTTAGCGCATTAACTTCATTATTAAGTTCGCTGGCTTTATTCGTATTATTTGAAAAAGAATTTAATAAATCATTCCCTTTTTCTCGAAGTGAATTTGATTCTATATTCAACAATTGGAGACGATTAGCTAACTCACTAATATTTCCTTCATGTAATAATTGGCGTAATGTTGAAAGGCTCTCAACGAGTACTGAAGATGCGTTAAATCCTTTTTCCTTTAGTGATAGTTTTTCCTCTTTTGCCGCGGCTGCCTTGAACATAACGGATAAATTGTTTTTGGGTGCCGGTAACTGTGGTGCATTCTCAATGCGGCTACGCTTCATCTGCTCTGCTGACGTTAACTCCTCACACGCCATTTCCAAAACCAATACCGACTTGAGGCAATCATCCCCTAATCCAATAGGATTACTGCCTTGTAGAAATGTATGAATATTATTTATTCGTTCATTACTTGAATTGGTAATTTGAACCATATAATTTCCTCTACTTCATATTAGGTTTTTATTTTCTAAACTTGTTTTTCTAGTTTCTTTTCCAATGCGGTTAAATAAGCTTGAGATTTATTTTGTAAATCAACATCGGTACTACTTTTTACAACGCTCTCAAAACAATGAATTGCCGCACTACTTTTTTTCATCATTAAATTACATTGCCCTGCATGAAAAAGTGGGCGGTAATCATTTTTCGCCAATACAAATGCGAGAGCATATAATTCAGTTGCTTTGTCATATCGCTTCGTTAATTGATAGACAGCCGCCAGCCCCATCACATAGTCTGTATTATAGAAATCATAAATACTTAAAAATCTAAAAAAAGTTTCTGCTTCTTTTAATTTACCTTGCTGATAGAATTCGTATGCATAGGAATAAATGCCATCCATTGTGCTCTGTGGGATCCCGTGAATATCTTTATAAGTCGCCCCATCCATTAATGCAGACGTGATATTATCAAGTAACCCTTCCATGTCAGCGCTTTGAAAACACTCTGTTTCCGTATTATTCATATATTTACCTTATTGTTGATATGCAATACATAACGCACACTTTATGCTTGCATCATAATTAACCCATTTAGTTCTTTCTTTAAAAAAACGATTTAAGTAATAAATAAATTATTAATTAAGAGTGCTATTGTTTTGTGAATCCATCTCATTTTCAGCCATTTGTTCCAACGCTTTATCAATATCGATGCCCATTTTTACTAATTCTATACGCATCAACCATGATATTATTTGCATAACATCCTCTAAACCTTTTTCATCGATAAAGCTGTCATTCTTATATGACCGCCATATTTGCCTTGCTAGGACTATATCTCTAATAACTGGAACACCTTGTTGCTTTGCGTATTTAATAATTGCTTTTGCTTGCAGGCCTTTACTTTTAGAAAATAAAAAAGGTAATGGTGCAATACTGGAGTCATAATAGATAAGTAATGCAATATGCGTTGGATTTGCCATTACAAATGTTGAATTACGGACATTTGATTTAACCTCTTCCGACAGTAATTCTTGATGCATTCCTCGACGCGCACTTTTTATATGAGGATCTCCCTCATTATCTTTATATTCTTTTTTTACTTCTTGCTTCTCCATTTTTAAATTCTTAATATACAAAAAGAACTCAGCTATTGCGTCAACTAATATAATTATTAGGGCAACCGCAAGAAAAACCACAATAAATGTTACACACAGGTCAACCCATTGACTAATAACCCCATTTATCATAGTTCGGTAGAGCATAAAAATATCTTTCCGCCAAACAATAAAAAAGACAAGTGTTGACACAATAAAGACAATCAAATACAGAATAGCCTTAATTGATTCTTTCAATGAGTTTAATGAAAATATTTTTTTAAACCTGAAATTGGGTTTAATTTGGTAAAATCAATTTTTATTGCTTCGCTAGCCAATCTAAATCGACTTTGCAATAAAGAAATTATCGTACCAGATAAAAAACAAACAAATAGAACGGGTAAAACAATACTTAAAAATATTGTGAAAAATTGCCAAAGTAATGCATCAATTTTTATTTCCGTTGGAGATAAAAATATTTTACGCATTAACCCACCCAGTTCATATAAACTAGAGATGCCATCAATAACGAATGCACTTACTACTAATACAATTGCCGCAACACTATCTTTGCTCTTAAAACTTTGCCCTTTTTTAGCTGAATCTCTAATTTTTTTATCGGTAGGCTTTTCTGTTTTTTCAGCCATATTTATACTCGTAGCAATTAAGAGGAAATAAATACATCTCGTAGCGGTGAAATTGAAATCATATTCACTAATATGTCAGGGACTTCATTATGAAAATAAAGTAAAAACACACAAAATGCGATGATTGATTTTATTGCCAAAGATAACGAAAACGCATTTAATTGAGGGCAAAAACGCGAATATAACCCTAAAGCAACCTCTGTAATAAATAATGTCACTAATATTGGTGCAGTCAAAACAACGCCATTAACTACCATCTTATTTAACCACTCCCCTAAAGGGAGGCTATTAAATGAAGTAAATCCATGAGCAAAGGGTAATAACTGATAGCTTTGTGCGAATATATTAGCGAGTTGATACATTCCTCCCTGAGCTAAAAATACCATACAAGTGATATGACTCAATAAGACCGCCAGCTCTGATGCTTCTGAACCACTTGCCGGATCAACAATACTACTAATAGTTTCACCCCGCTGTGTATCGATTAACTCGCCAATCACATTGGCTATCATAAAAGGCAAAGCTAATATCAAAGCTAATACGAGTCCAATCGAAATTTCATAAATAAATACATCAACGAAGTTAATTTCATCCCATTGTATTTCATAAGAAGAAAAAAAGGGCCATAAACCTAACGCAATATAAGCCACTACGCAGTTTTTAATAATTCCACCATTGAGTAGTTTATTACTTAAGAAAGGCAATAAAAACATCACCGGTGCAATTCTTAACCAAGCTAACGCTATTTTTATCAACCCCTCTTGAAAGACAAAATAGAGTGAGGACATCAGCGATAGTATTTCTTGGTTCATCCGAATAGCCCAATAGCGGGGATCGCTGCACTTAAGGTTTCTAATGCAAAATTCATTACCTTATCGGATAACCAACCTGAGATCATAAATAGCGAACCAAAAACAGCTAATAATTTTATACCAAAAGGTAAGGTTTGCTCTTGAAGTTGTGTGACGGTTTGCAGCAACCCTACCAATAACCCCACCGCAGTCGCCACTATTACGGGTATTGCAGATAATATAACGATTAATAACATCGTTTTATTACTTAAATAAACAATTTGATCCATAATATTATTCGCTTTAGTGCTGCGCTAATTCAATGTACTGCATCACTAACCCTTTAGAAATTAGTGACCAACCATCAATTGCAACAAATAAAATTAATTTAACTGGAATAGAAATTGTCACTGGACTCATCATCATCATACCAAGTGCCAATAGAATACTGGAAATAACTCAATCAACCACCACAAAAGGTAAATAAATATAAAAACCAATTTCAAAGGCTGATTTAATCTCACTTAATGCATAAGCAGGTAATAAAGAAAACAGTGTAGCTTCGCCTTCATCAGCAGTCACATCCTCTTCACTTCGACCTTGTTGTATTGATTCAAAAAATGTTACTAACTGCGGATCTGAATATTTTTTCAAATAAGCTTTGTATCCCCCCAATCCATTATCAACAAAATTATCGATTGACTCGGCATTACTAAAATCAACATGCTCTTGTCGCATATGATTATTCACATCCTGTAATACTGGCATCATGACGAAAATAGAAAGCAGCAATGCAATGCCATTTAAAACCATGGTAGAAGGAACTTGTTGGACCCCCATTGCATTACGAACCATAATTAATACAATAGATATTTTTAAATAACAGGTTCCCGCAGCAATAATAAATGGTAGTAATGTAGAGAATGCGATAATCGCTAATAATGGAATTCCATCTGGTATTGTTGGCATATTAAACTCTTTTATCTCCCAAGCTTACAATATGCGTGATTTCTAAACCTAACTCATCACTATTGCCAATATAAATAAGCTCGCCTTCCGCAATCAGTTGTTTATTAGCATAGACTTTAACTTCACGCTCTTTATTCTCACCAATAGAATAAATATAACCAGGCTCCATTTTTGAAAGCTCATCGACAGTAATATCACTATGGCCTAAAACAAAGGTTAATTTGATATTCATTTCTTTTACATTAAAGGGACGTACAATTTCTTGCACTCCATCTTCTTCAGAAAATACTAACTCTTCTTCATCTTCTGGTGCCATCAATTCTTCAATCATAAATAGTCCTTCTTCTTGCTTTTGAAATTGTGCTAGTACCTGCCCTGTAACAGACATATTTAACTGTAATTGTTGGATACTCAACACATCACGTAATTCTATGGTTTGTAAAAGTTTGGCGCTGATATAGCTATATCCTAATATCCAATCAGCTTGCAGTTTTAAATGACCAAATATCTGATTGGTTCGCTGCTTTTTTTCGAGCCCTTCAATTGGCTCTGCTAATAATACTTCTCCAAGATTCGCTTCTTTCGCAATTAACCAAGGCTGATAGTTGATGCGTATATCATCAACTATCTCGACAGATTCACAACGGAAATACTGGGAGAAAAATGTCATTCCAATATATTCAGAAGCAAACAGTTCACATAACTGATTTGTTGATAATGAATTCCATGCATAATGAACCAATTTAGGCCAACGATATTGACACCAACTTTCAACAGCAACTAATGCATTTATTTTTTGTGTTTCACTTACTAGCGATAGTTGGAAATAACGAATACTGCGGTTAGCTTGTTTTATTTGTACATTAACTGGGTAACATTGCTGCCAAATTTTAAGTTGTTTTTCTTGAGAGCTGATCCGTCGAATCTTCAACATAATTAATCTTCTTCTTGCGGTTGGTCATGCTGCTGTCGGTTTCGATGCTGCTGGCGCTCATCTTCACGTTGAATATGCACACTAGTTTCATGGTTCAATAAATGCTTATTTTCATTCAATGCCAATTGAACTTCTTGACTCGCTGTCGAGGCAACGAACTCCCCTTTAGATGCTAATTCAAATGTCACTGATGGGCTACTTTGCCACTGGTTAAAGGTGTAAGTGAGACTACGGGATACCGCTTTCAGCTGTTTGCTTTCGCCTAAAAGTGGATTATTTTCTATCAGCTCTGGTATTCGGTGCACCTCTTGCTTCGGCTGTGTAGCTTGTACTGGCTCAGACGAGGACATCGCCCCATTAAAAACCGTTGCCATAAAATTGGTAGGCGACTCCATCTCTTCTACAGATGTAGTTTGTGGAGAAACCATCGTATCTTGCGTTGTGTCAGAGAAGTTATTTGTCGCGTTTTCAGGTAATGAAACCCGTTTCTTATCATATGAAGAAGAGGTTTCCGATGATGCAACTGGCTGTATAACTAGCTTATTTTCTGTAAAAGGCTGTTCGTCAATATGAGGATGGCTAGCAGGTTCAATTGCATGTTTAATATGCTCTTGCCCGGTTTTAATCTGCGGTTTTAACTCTTTTGATGTTGGCTCTAAAGCACTCTTAGATGCTAACTCCGCCAACGAATTTTCCATATTGAGCTGGATCTCATCACTTAATTGAAATTTACTTTTTCCGTATTGACCTGAATGGTCGTTAGCCTTCCCCTTTTCTCGCTGCTGAATGTCCTGTAATGGAAAGGCAACCATCATAGTGTTAAATAACGGAGTCTCATCTTCATCGACAATATTTTGTTCAACTGGAATAGTCGACGTCACCGACAGGTTATTATCAATGTCTGATTTATTTAATATATCGATAAGATCAACGGCAGGTGTGCTAGTAATGTGACTAATATTTTCACTATTATCCTCCGTAAATACATAGTGACTGATTAGTGACTCAACTCCTTTAGTGTTGAATTCTTTATTTTGACCTGCTGTCTGGATGCCTTCATCAATATATGTGCTCTCTTTATATGTAATAATCCCCTTAGCTAAATTACTTAATTGCGATGTTTGTTGCATAGAAGGAGGGGCTACAGTTAAGAACGGAGATACATCCTTTTGCTGATTCTTCTTTTTATGTTCGAAGAGCGCCAACATATTTTTGTCGTTCACTGCTTTTGTCATTTTTTTAGCTATGTTGTTATGGCTAAATTCAGTGGTGCTATATATTGATGATATGCCATTTTCTTCGGCCACCACACGATGTGTATTTTCATATGAGCTCGCTTTTGTTACTGACATGTACGAATAATTCCTCAATTTCATTTTGTTGCTGAAGCTCTGATTTTAACCTTCTTGCTATACGTTGTTGCTTGAGATAATTTCGGAATTTCTCGCACTTATTACGTAAAATAAAAACACGTTTAGCAATTTCAGACTGCAATATTTTATTTTTTGATATTTCGACTGATAGGGTTTCTATTTGAAATTCAAATTGGGCAATTTCCGCTAAAACCACCGCCTTCAATCGCTGCCTTTCCCAAAAAGCGGCTCGACTTAATTCTTCTGATTTTTCATAAGATGCGGCCTGTATAGCCAAAACTGAAATACGCTGGCGAATATCCATACATTGTTGTTGCTGTTGCTTTATTATTGAATTTAATTGCGATTGTTCTTGTAATGTCCGGTCAAAACGTCGCTCAGTTAAAACCAATAAATTAGAGATCATTAAGATGCCAATTCATTGAGAATACTTAACATGTTGTCGAAATTCATCGGCTCATCCATGGCTTGTTTTAAGAAGCCTTCAATTTGCTCTTTTTTATCTAAAGCTCGGTCATTTTCATGGCTTTCACCACGTTGATATTCCCCTAGCTCAAGATAAAGCTGAATTTGTTCAAGCCTTGAGATCATGTCACGCAAATCAATTGCACACCGGCGATGCTCTGGAGTCGTCACCTTTTGGAATACGCGGCTAATACTGTGTAAGATATCAATCGCAGGATAATGCCCACGTCCTGCCAATTTGTGGCTCAAATAAATATGACCATCCAGAATTGAGCGAATTTCATCACCTATCGGGTCAGCTTCTTCTTCGCTTTCTAATAACACCGTATAAAAAGCAGTAATCGAGCCATGCTTTAGTTGCCCTGGTCGCTCCAATAACATAGGAAGCTGTTCAAAAACAGACGCAGGATAACCACGCCTAGCGGGTAGTTCTCCGGTAGCCAAAGCCACGTCACGCAACGCTCGCGCATATCGAGTCATTGAATCGACGTATAACAATACATTACGGCCGCTATCACGAAAATATTCAGCAATCGTAGTCGCAAGCAACGCGGCATTACATCGCTCAATCGGTGGGCTGTCTGAAGTTGCATAAATTAAAATTGTCTGTCCTGCATGGGGTGACTCCTTTAACTCTTCAATAAATTCAATAACTTCCCTACCTCGCTCACCAATTAAAGCAACGACATGGATATCTGCATGAGCATGGTTGATGATCATGTTCATTAATGAGGTTTTACCGCTACCTGCGGCGGCAAAAATACCAATACGCTGGCCTAAGCCACATGTCAGTAGGCTATCAATCGCACGTACCCCTGTGACCATCGGCTCAGAAACAGGTCGTCTCTGTGTCACGCTCACAGGCGGACTATCAATGCGTAGTAATTTTGTATTCAGCAACATTGGCTCAGAAATGTCTTCACACAACGCACCAACCTGCTCTCCTGCCGCATTAAAAATTTTACCCGCTAAATGTTCACCCACTTCAAATACGAATGGGTAACCGCTCGGACGAATAACCACTTCTCGCGTTAAACCTTGTGCGCGACCGATTAAACTCAGTACTGTGAGCCCCTCTTTAAAACCAACAACCTGCGCTCTCGCAATAATATCGGGCTGCGTAAGAGAACGCTCAATAAAACAAATTTCACCGATAAAAACACCCTGTAAAGGCGCTTCAATTAGGCATCCATGAATGCGCGCAGGATGCGCGCAGAAATCGAATAACTTCATAATGGATTACGATAGCTGAGCACTAAGCTCATTTGCACGCTCAAAGAATTCTTCAAAACTATCTGCAAATAATTGTATATTATTTAAGGCTGATTCTTTTAAAACCGCAGAAAGAACATAAGCATCATTCACAATGTTCAATGCAGGTTGGCCTGGATAAAAATTATTTGGTGGGTATTCTAATAATGATTTTAATAAGAAGGAGCTAGTTGCATCTAAATGGCTATAGTTACAGTTTCCTAAACTACACCAAATAATAATATCGTCTGTAGATAGGTCAATATTAATTTCAGCAAAACCATTCATTTCAAACTGAATGTTAGAATGACAATCTAACTGAGAGTTAACTAGGTCGCTACGTCCCATAGTGTTTAAAAATTCATTAAGCATTTCTATAAATCTATATTTCATTGGGTGATCCTTATATTTTTAATATATTTTAATTATTCAATATCTTTAGTTATATTGAATTCAGTTGCTTTATTTGTTAATAACGTCAATTTTTTGATTATATGGTTTTAACCACATTGACCTTGACCATCTCAGAAACTTCATTAAAAGAAAGTACTTCTAACTCAGGAAAACGACCTTCTAAGATTTTTTTGACAAAACGACGAATGTCAACAGGCACTAAAATATTTACATCTCTGACTGATAGGTAACTGTTTTCTAAAGCGAGTTCCGCAGCTTGTATCAACTCATTGGTTTTTTCAGGCTCAAGATGTAAATACATGCCACCTGAAGCCTGCCTGATCCCTTGACGTATCGTGTCTTCTAGCTGTGAGTTAATCATGAGGACATTCAATCGCCCATCTACAGAAAAACGAGATGAAATATAACGCGCCATTGAACTTCTTACATGTTCGACTAACATCAAACTATCTTTTTCTTTTGGTACCCACTGCACTAAGGTTTCAATAATCAATTTCATATTACGAACTGATATTTTTTCCATTAATAAGCGTTGAAAAACTTCGGTGACTTTTTGTACCGTAGCATGGCGATAACACTCTTTTAGTAATTCAGGGTATTTTCTCTCAAGGTCATCAAGTAAATTTTTCGTTTCTTGAATACCAAAAAATTCATTAATAAATCTCAACAGCAAGGTACTGACACAATCAATAGCCTCTGTTACGTCATCACGAGCCATTAAACCGAGCTGTTCAATATTCGTGAGGTCTTTTTGTTCAAACCACGTGCTCACTGAGCCATATTCATCCGTAAACTTTGTCAATGTCATACCAAGATATTCAGGTTCATCATTGATAGTCAATAAACGATATCCATGAAAATAGATATCATATTCTCCTGCTTTGATTTCATTAATTAGTATCACTATTTTATTTTCAGGGATTATTGGTGAGTAATTAACAGCAATATCCGGTATCCTATATCCATAACGAATAAAAATATCTTTTTTCATTCTGGATAGAAATTTATTTTGCTCTAAATGTTGTTTATATTTTTGATTAACCGAAATAATAATTGGTAATGTTTCTGGAATATATTCATCTTCAATATCACTATTTTCTCTTTGAGTTTCACCTTCCGTCACATCTGGATTAATGATTTCAGCTTCACCCTTAACTGTTTTTTGCTTATCTTTTTGCTTTTTAAAATATCTGAAAGCAAATAACCCAATAAGAAGCCCTGATAACAGTAAAAATATAATGGTTGGGAAACCTGGTAAAAACCCCATGGAAAGTACAATAAGTGCTGTAATTAAAATCGTAAAGTCATTCGCAAATAGCTCCGAAACAATATTTTCACCTAAGTTCTTATCATTACCCCCCACTCGAGTGACAATAAAACCCGCACTGATAGAAATAAGTAGTGCAGGTATTTGTGCGACTAAACCATCACCAATCGTTAACAACGAAAAAGTATTCAGAGCAGTTGAAACATCCATTCCCTGCTGAGCTGTACCAACAGATATCCCACCAATTAAATTAACAAAAATGATGATAATACCCGCGATCGCATCCCCTTTAATGAATTTCATCGCACCATCGAAAGAACCAAATAGCTGGCTCTCTTTTTCGAGATCGCCTCGCTTCTCTTTAACTCCCGCCTCATCAATCATACCCGCCCGTAGGTCGGCATCAATACTCATTTGCTTTCCAGGCATTGCATCAAGGGAAAAGCGTGCAGCGACTTCAGCAATACGTTCAGACCCTTTAGTAATAACAATGAACTGTACAATGGTGACAATCGCAAATACCACCATACCAACGACTAAATTATCTTGAATAACAAATTCACCAAACGTTGCGATAATATCCCCAGCATCGGCTTCTAATAAAATTAAGCGGCTAGTACTAATTGATAAAGCAAGTCGAAATAGCGTACTAATAAGTAAAATAGATGGAAACGACTGAAAATTTAGGATCCGAGTGATATAAAAAGAACTCATAAAAATCAGTACTGAGATCATAATATTTAAGCCGATCAATAAATCGACCAATATTGTGGGTAATGGAATAATCAACATCGCAATAACCATAACCATGATGATTAATACCATTAGCTCTGGACGATTACGGACTTGTAATAAAAATCCGGTTATATTTTTCATGGAGTAATTTTCCTGTCGCACTATGGCTGTCGGTGTAGTATTTGCTCTTGCACCATAATTTGGTCCATGAGTATTTTTAATTATTCGATACATTGCTCTCTTGCTTCCATTGACCTAAATACAGTCGTAGGAATAACTGTAAAAGCCAGCAATAAGAGTTGTAAAAATCTGCCGCGCATATCTGAAGTCATGACTTTTAGCTCCTCAGAAATAAAAGTTATGACTGCTGTTTCAAAACCAACTTGGCTACGAATACCATGGGTAAATAATTGACTCAGCTCTTTTGCAAGTTTTGATTTATTTGAGTTTTCATTGAGCCGAAAAAAGCCGGATTGAAAGAATTGCTGGCAGAACACATAATCTAATGATTGCAGTTCTCGTAATCGGCCTATGCGATTAAAAAAAACACTAAATGCACTAATATTTAAATCACCCAAAGGTAACGTTTGTAAATCACAAGCAAGGGCACGACCAAGGTAACGCATTATATTTTCACGCTCTTGGATATCCATTTCTTCTACCCATTGTTCATATAAATAAACAACCGGCCCGTCATAACTGATAAATTCACGATATACCGTACGTAAATCACCAGAACTTAACTTAAATTTCTTAGCAAATGCTTTTGCGATTAACGCAATATTAATACCAGCTTGAGCACTCCGTTTAGTGTCTTCTGCCTGTAGTAATTCCACTAAAGCTTCAAGGTTATCAATTTGTTCTTTTTTTAATTTTTTCCGATTGATTAATGCGGCAAGAAGCATTAACAGGTCACTCGGGTCAGTAAAAAATTGTAGTAAAAATGCTCGTAACTGTTTTGGGGTCATTAACTGTTTATTAAGTAACCCTTCTATATGCAATACTTTGTCATCCGCATCTTTATCTAAGATGCGTTCAGAAAATTGCATCCACTCTTCTTCACTGCCCTTTTTAGAACTTCCTCGACGCACATGGCTTGCAGCCAACATCGACATTGATGCATATTCACTAGAGCTATCAATAACACCCGCACCACGAGCTACTTCATCAGAGTCATCATTACTACTCACTGGTGTACGACTTTTGTTTTGAGTATTAACTGAAAAACGGTTATTAAAACTCAGTGGGGTTATTGCCATGACTCACTCATGTATTGTTGAAGGAATTGAACAGTACCGTGCAGCTGACTATCATGGTTGCTGATCCGCGTCTTTTCGGAAAATTGTCGCCCATCCCATCCTTCATTTTCATCCAATAAACGCGGTTGGATTAGAAATAAACGAACCATCTTCTGCTGATTAGTTGATGAATGGGTAAATAATCCTCCCACATAAGGAAGATCGCTTAAAAAAGGAATTTTGCTTTCATTTTCAACATATTGTTCACGTGTATAACCGCCAATAAGCAAACTACTGTCTTTCGCAATACGCGCAACTGTGTTAATGCTAGTTCGATTAACGGCAGGTAACCCTTCTACGCTGGATGTTTTACCCATGCTGTCGCGATTTTCTGCGCCATCTTCAATATTGACTTCCATTTCAACGTTATTACCCGCAGAAATACGTGGCATCACACTCACCATGGTGCCATAAGTGACTTGTTCAAGAGTCGCAATGCGTTCACCTTGTAATTTGGCGTAAAAACTGGTGTTGTTATCAAATAAAGCGGGAATATTTTCTTGGGTTAATAGCACTGGACGAGAAACAATGTGTCCGTTACCTGTCTTATTTAATGCATCAATCTGTAATAGGAATTGCTGGCTGTTCGATAATGTACTGCGATTAAATGATACTGACCCCGTTCCCGTATTAAATGTGCCAACTTCCCAATTCACACCTAAATTATCTAATTCAGATCGCGTAATATCAATAATCCATAATGACAGCTCCACTTGGCGGCGACGCATATCCAATGTATTCACCAGCTGTCGAACATAACGAATTTGTTCTTGGCTTCCTTTAACAATCAAACTATTACTGTCAGGATGTGCCACCAGAGAAAATGCACTATTAGTGGACCTTTTCGTTACCAACTGGGACTTATTCGCAGAAGGTAGTGAGTCACCAATTGGCGCGTCCATCAATTCATCAATTGAATCGCCTGTTGAGTTAATAGCTACCGATGGAGGCTGGATAGTTAACGTTTCATCAATTGCGGCCCCATTTTTAAATAAGTTATTAATCACATTCAGCAAGCCGGGGATCGTAATATTTTGTCCACGTAATGAATAACTTCTATCAGTTACGGAGGCGTGCTTTAGTGGAATAACCGCAACTTCACCACTAGACAATTCCTCTTTCCTAATTTGTTCCGCAAGGTATAAAGAAGCCGCTTTAATTAATTCAATATACAGAGGTGGTCCAGAAACAAATAATAACCTTTCTCCTTCTTGTGAACGTACAGGAAAACGTGAGTCATAAATGCCGTTTCGTTGAATATAATTAAGCAGCTGATTGCTGCTAACATTATTCGTTGGAATAATCGCGCTACGCATTTCGCTATTATCGTAGACATAGATACTAGCACCATCGTCATACCACACTAGCGCAATTCTCCGAGCTAACGCTTTAAACATTTCATCTGCATTAGCCAAATTAAAATTACCCGTTACTTTTTTTTGAGAAGCTAATTTACTAAGAATAATCGGTTTATTTAAACGCTCAGCGACTGCATCAAACACCTTACCTACCGCAATGTTATTTGCGACAAATGTATCGTGATTTCTTGACTGCGTGACTGGCTCAGCCACAATAACTTCTGCTTGTGCCGAATAGTAATTCATACTCAGTAAAAAGAGTGTTAACCCTAACACTCGATTTTTTTTACTGCTCATATAATGTTGCTCCAATGTGCCTAATTTCTGATGGAGTTAGACCTAACTCTTTTTTAATATCATTAGTAAAATGAGATGCTGAGCAATAACCAGCTTCCAGCCCTACATCTAATATTGAGTCATCACTTTCTATTAGCTGTAGAATTGCATTAGCCATACGAACACTCATAATTTTTCGCTTTGCCGTTTTATTAAAGTTTTCTCGATAAAGCTGCCTAAAATAAGAGGCTGATATACCATAACGCACACATAACTGATTAATATTGGCATTCTTGTCATCTTGAGCAGAAGTAAGAAGAAATCGCATCATGCCATAGGCTTCATATCGTCTTAATATTTCACACCAATTATCAAATACAGGATGATTTCTAATAATCAAATCAATAACTATATTTTTAATCGAGATATTTAATGAAAAATCTTCAGGTAATACAATAAATTCGTTTTGGCAACTTTCATCCGTTTTTAGTTTCTCTTTTTTAGAGAGAAATGCTTGCCCTGTCGCTGTGTCAATAATTGCTAAAATTTCAACTAATTCTGACAAATCCATTTTGTACACATACCAATGTGATTTATCTATTGACTCCCACTCATTCTCTTGGCAGATAAATATAGACTGATTTTCGATTGAAATATTTAAATTTGAATATAGAGATTTATAAAAAAAAGGCGTTGCATTCTTATTGGGTATAGCCAAGACCAATTTATCCTGCAAAGAAAAGCAACAGCCTCTACTTTCTAATAATGTAGCAATATCTTTGTTTAACATTATATAGGCCTTATTAACGTAATTTTGTGTACACAGAATGAGCGATAAATAAGAATACCTCAAGGGAATACTCTGGAATCCTTCATACTTTTCATTTCAAATTAAAGGTGTGAATGAATAAGAACAATTCAACTGACAAAATAAATATTTCTTGTTTTACTTGCGGCCAATAACGACCCAATAAATCCATAACTAGAATGAAATTAATTCCATGAGATTATTTTTATGAGTGATACAAATAGCCAAACATGCATAATAAAGATTGCTAGTGGCCCTATGACTGGCCAAGAATTAATGGTTAATACAGATAACAATCTTATTATCATTGGTGACGGCTTAGAATACAAAACTGACATCAATGATGATGGATTTACAACTTACCAAATCCCTAGCGATGGTATTGCTTGTGAATTTTCAATTATTACAGCGAATCAACATACTGAAAGTGGTATGGCAATTCGGCTAAATGATAATGGGTTAAGTACTGAAATCCCTATCATTCTTCAGCAATTACTTTTGGCTGATATATTTCCTATTGCAATAAAAATGCAAGATACCGATTGGCAAAGCCCCCAAACGCTTGAAGACGTATTAATCTCGGAAGTGAAAGATCCATTACCTATCATCGAATCTAAAATAAAAAAATCGACCAAGGAAAAACAAAGTTTTTTTAATAAACAAACGATGTTGGTCTTTTTCTTTACTTTATTTTCAATATTTATTGCTTACGTTACTTTCCAATATATTCCTACCCAAAGTGCTGAGAAAAAAGTAAAAGCATTAGAATACATACTTCAAGGTAGCCATTATCCTATTACTGTAACTCAAAGTGTAAATAACGAAAGCCTCATTGTAGTCAAAACACAAAGAGATGCTGATTGGAGTATGCAACGCCTAGTCAAAGCTAAATACAATGAAAAATTCTCAATTAAAATAATAAATAAACTCGAAAAAGAAATTGAAAACAAAATCATTGAAGTATTTCCAGACACATTAAAAATAGATCTTAGCAATCCCTGCAACCCTAAAATAACCACTATAGCTAATAATATATCAACTGATACAGAGGAGAAAATAGACAAACTATTATCTAGCTACTTCCACTGCTACATTAAAAGTGAAATAAAACAGGTTATTTTTGGTGAATTATTACAAAAAGCAGAGTTGGGATTAACAGAAAGTAATGTTCAATGGCGTAAAATTACTAAAGATAATAAAGTTATCTTTATAATAAAAGACAGTTTAGATGACAACCAAACTGCCTCGCTGATTAACTTTACGAATTCATTTTATAAACAATGGGGAGAAAACCATATCCAATTCTCCATTTCCCTTGCAAATAATACTCTTGTGGGAAAATCATTTGTCACCAATGCCAATGGTTATATTTTACTAGGAAACAATCATTGGTTTTTAAATTCAATCAGTTTTTAACTTAACAAAATATTAATTAGTATAACTTTACAGATAAAGAGGAAACAAAATGGCAGATATAATTCCAGGCTTAGATAATGGCCGTTGGGCAAGCTCCAATTTAGAAATCGAAGGAAAAGATAAAAATGGCTTGGGTATGATCTATCGTACCTCAGCGAGTATTAGTGATAAAGCTAAACAGTTCGGAGATGAATTGAACACAATCCTTTCCTCGACAAGTTTAGAAGTCGATAACCCATTAGTATTGGCAAAAATCACCGCCATGAGTGGTAACTATAATATGGCACGCCAATTACAGAGTAACTTTATGAAATCAATTAAAGATACTGACCAAGCCATTATTCGTAACGTTTAATTTTTAAGAGCATTATTTAATATAATGCTCTGTTTTATTTAGGAAATAATTTATGTTAGCTATTACACCACATTTACTGCTTACCACCCCAACAGAAACAACATCCGTTCTCCCATCATCTCTTCCGATTGAAGACAAAGTCAAAAAGCTATTTGCTGAATACACCGCAACCGCCAGCCAAGAAAAAAAAGCATTAACTGAGAGTGTAAATAATATTGACCCAAGTAACCCTGCCGAATTACTACAATTTCAAAATCGTGTCGGTAATTACAGCCTGACGATGAACATGATTAGTACACTGACGCATAAAAGTGTCTCTGCGATTGATACAGTCTTAAAAGCCCAATAAACCATGAATATTTTAAAGAAATTTATCTTGATTGGGTTTATTAGCTTCTTAGTAGGTTGTGATAACCAGTTATTACTCAGTCAGTTAAGCCAACGACAAAGTAACGAAGTATTAGCCATACTACAAGAGCATGGTGTTGAGGCTACGCGTAAACAAGATAATAAAAGTGGGGATTCCATTCGCGTTCAACCTAGTGATTTTGTTATTGCAGTAGATTTACTGCGCCAATATAACTTACCATCAAAAGAACCAATAGAAATCATTCAAGCATTCCCCGGTGATTCTTTGGTGGCATCGCCACAAGCAGAACGTACTCGTTTACTTTCTTTAATTGAACAACGCCTTGAGCAATCACTGCTCACCATTCCCGATATTATTAATGCTCGAGTTCATGTCAGTTATCCATTGAATGGTAATAATCCGACCAAGCAAATACAAAATGTATCTAGCTTGGTTACCTATTCTGGAAGTGAAGATCCTCAGATGATGATGCATAAAATTAAACTGTTTCTAACAAACAGTTTTGCTGAAGCAAATTACGATAATGTCTCCGTTGTCGTCGTCAACCGGCCACCATTGCAATATCAAATTAAATCAGAACCGGAATATACTTTTAATCCAATCATAATCAGCTCAATTATCGCTGCGATTATCATTCTGTTGACTATTTTACTATTACTGTGGCGCCAGCTAAGTAACAAAAAACCGGCAACTAATCTAGTGGAGAAACCTGCTGATGACAGCGCTGAATAACCTACTCATTGCACAAGGAAACATTTTCCTCGCCCCAGGCTGCTATTTCCATAGCGAATTTAATGGGGTCGGATATAACGACTTTCCTCCTTTACTGCAACGTAAACATAACCAGCAATTGATTCTGCAATACTCATTGCCTTTACCCAATGAGAAAACCCCCTTATTACCCAAAATATTATCTGAACATTGGGCTTTACTACCGGAGGTGGCGTTAGGCTTAGGGGTTCTGTTACACGCCGAACCTCTCCCTTGGTGGGTTGAACTTTCCAAATACCGTGTATTACATACACGATTAAGTCGCCCACTTTGGCAGTCAGAAAATCAACCCACGACTTCACCACAGGTATTAACGGCCCTTGGAGCACAACAATTATTGATGTGTTTAGCCCCCTTTGGCGCCGCTTACACTCTTCGAGCTAAATATATGTTTAGCCTTGAAACTCAGCAACTTATACCTTCATCGGTAAAAACGATGCTACCTTGGAATACTATTGAAGAAACATGTCGATATGTCAGAGAAAACACCCCCAAATGTTAAACAGACGATGTCTGAGAAAGTCTTGATCAAATACCAAGCATTGAGTGCCGATAGATACCACAAAACTATCACTCAATATGCTCAAAAAAAGGCAAGTGAACATTACCAACAAGCAGAACAACAGCAAGAAGCGCTCTACCAGACGGCTTATCAACAAGGCTATAACGACGGTATCAAACAATTATTAACGGATTTTATTAATGCGATAGAGACCAGTGAAATTAAGTACCAAGAAAATACTAGTCAAAGCAAAGAGCAGCTGATGAAAATATTGAATGATATTTTTGGTGATAACCATCTACAAGAGGCGGTTGCAGCTTATTTTAAAAAGCAATACGCAAAAATAGCCAATACTACATTACACCTACCTGCAAAAATGCAAGCTCGTATTGCCAAAAGTGGTTCTGATATGAAAATTTCAACCACTGCTGATAACACAATTGCCTTAGAGGTTGATAATAAAATTACCTATTTCTCCCCTATTACTGCCTCTAAAAATATTATTCCTCATGTATTTTCTGTTCCAACACAATGCAACATTTTAAAAATGCATAGAAAGGCCTATCAAAACTTGGTAGCAACAATAAATTCAATACAGGAAGAACACAAAGATGCTGACTGATCTACAAGCTAAGGTTATCACTCCTCAACACAATGAATCTCAAATTCATCCTGAGAATACTCAAAGTAAAATGAATTCATTATGGCAAGGAAAAAACATGGAACGCCAAAACACGTATCAATCCAGTGAAAAAATAGATCTATCCCCTAAAGAAATAAATAAAATTAACAAATTTATTGATGAGCTTAAATCAAAAGGGGATGACAAAATATTTTTTTCTCATGTATTTAAGACTATGATTACATTGGGTAAAGATGAAAAACAAAACTTTATTGCGGGTGTTAGCCAAACATTACAGTCATCAAGTGATCCTGAACTCTCCTCACTGAATAAAAAATTTAAGCGCTCACTCAACCATTATATGTCTATCAGTTTGATGAGTATTCCTCTTAACAACCAAATTCGTCATAATATGACTAATATTAGTTTAGAAGGGAATGATGATGAGGAAGACGAATTACTAATCTGATAATCAGCTCCCCTACCATTCTCATCTTACATTTATTATCCCTCGACTAATATTTATAGGTTTAGTGTATTTTATTAATATTCTAAGCCTATTTATTTGGTAAAAATAAGAAAATATAAAAAATACAAATAAAAATTGATATATACAACCTCCGAATATAGTTTAAATTCACCTCATCAAAACATATGAGTCCAATATCAAAAAACGATTTTATTTTTTAAATATCTTATCCAGCTTCGCTTTTTGTATTGACATATATTTCATCGATAATCAGGATAGATATAAATTATGACCGATTTATCAACAGTACAAAATTTTATGAATAATATTGACTATAATGAAAAGGAATCAATGATCCTCTTATCTGGGAATGTCGTATATGACCCACTGAAACGAACTCTCTCTCGTGAAAAAAATGTCGTTAACCTTTCCGAAAATGAATCATGCCTACTTAAATTATTATTAATAAAAACAAATAGCAAAAGAGAAGTCATGTATGAAATCTGGGAAAAAAGAGGCACGATCGTGACTGAAAGTAGTTATTACAAGCTTGTCAGGCAACTGCGACAATCCTTTAAAAAAGTCGACCTTGATGAAAATTTAATTATGACTTTACCTCGTATTGGTATTTTATACACCGGAGAAAAATCAGAAATGCCGATACTCTCTAAATATGACACAAAAAAAAATATTTATTCCTATATACGATATTTCCTTCAAAAAATGTTTATTCGTTCATCACTATAATTAAATTTTGCTAAAGAGAAATTTTAATGTTAAATATTAACTCCGTTCTATCAAAAAAACATTTTTTTTCATTATTCATAATTTTTATGACCTTCATGCTATCTGCTTGCAGTAATACTTTAATGAATTACTTTACTCATACCCCCACTTACCATATCAGTGGTAATATTTATTCACACTCTTACGATATTCCTGAAAATGCTATAGTTACGCTGTCATTGACCTCAATACAACAAAATGAAAACAGTGCAAAGTCTAATCTGGATTACAGTTTCAAAACACAAAGCACAGGACGTAGTATCGCATTTACAGTCACTCTTCCTGAAGAATTTCAATCCAAACGATATACCTTAGGAATGAGTGCACGAATTGAAAAAGATGGTGAATTAATCATGATGAGTAATAAACTCAGCCCCATACCTGAGAATTTATCTGAAGTAGTATTACTTCCTGTATCCACGATTCAGCCATAACGTTGGTTACTCAACCTCACTCAGTTGGTTCTTCTAATAAACGCGGAAAATCTGCCACTGAGCTTTCAATGGCTCGCTTTGCCAAACTGTCTAATGCGTTAAATAACTGCTCAGCCTCCAGCTCTGGCAAGTCTGCTGATAAATAATCATTCCACTTATCTAGTTTACAATTTAGCTCATTCACAATCGTTCTGCCGAGGGGGGTCAACGAAACATGATAAACCCGTTTATCGACTAAGCTATTCGTTTTAGCAACCCACTCCTTAGCTAAAAATTTGCTCACACCTCGAGTTGTTACTGATTTATCCACAACCATCGCTTTGGTGATTTGCTCTAGGGTTGATGCATCATTTTGATGAATATGTAAAATCATCAAACACTCAATTGCATTGATACCGTAAGGCTCTCCCATCCATTTCATATAATGGTGAGCTGCCCGGCTAATCACCCCAAATACTCGAGCCTGTTCTGTACGCATAACGCCTCTTTAGTTGATTTTATCAACCAATTAGTGAATAATCACACTGACTTTAGTTGATTTTATCAACTAAATACCTTTTTAACACGCCAAATTCACTCATATTCTATGTCACAAATAATAAGTTTACTGAATTTCTTGGGATTTAACCCAGCACGCTTTCGCTTTGCTGCTATTACTGCTTGTGCATCAATTGCCGCGTTGTTTATCGCGCAATACTTAGAGTTGGTTCATCCTCAATGGGCAGCCATGACTGTCTGGGCTTCTGCCCAACCTTGGCGTGAAAATTTACTGGAAAAAAGTTGGTGGCGTTTTGCAGGAACGGTCTTTGGTGTACTTGCCGGCGTCGTTTTGATTCAACTTCACCTTATTCACCCATTACTATTTATTATAGGGCTCGCGAGTTGGTTAGGTATTTGCAGTGGTATTGGCCAATTACAAAAGGGCTTTGTCGCTTATGGCACTTTTCTAGCGGGTTACTCCGCTGTGATGGTGAGTATGTTGAGCGTTCACATTACTGACAATTTATTTATGGTCGCTTGGGATCGGCTATGGACGATTTTGGTTGGCGTTCTCTCAGCCGTGATTTTCAATTTTCTTTTTACGCCTAAGCGTGAGCAAGATAATGTCATTACTCTTAAAAATCAAACCAATACGCTCTTCTTCCAAATATTACATGACTCACTCGAGAAAAAGCGCCCAATTAAGCAACACGAGATCGACCACCTTTGGCAAACCATGGCAAGCTATGAAGAAATTTTAGAAACTCACCGTATTGGTTGGCGTTATCATCGTAAACAAGTCGCTAAAGCGCGTCAAAAACTCATGTTTCAGAGCCAAATATTATTACACTTAGATAAATACCAACCTATTGCTCCTTTCTATTTTCCTGCGCAAGAGCCAACAGATACTCAATGGAAACACATTTTGTCATTGTGCCCTAATGGGGTACTTAAAATGCTGTTAGTCCCGCTTTACTATGCTACTTTTGGTAAATCAATCAAGAAGATAAATAAAACCGACAAATTAAAACTCCATCAAGATAAAATTTCAGCGTGGCATGCCTTCTCTCGTTCTTTTATGGCTATCGCTGTAGTTGGCTTGTTATGGCTATGGACGCAGTGGCAAGTATTGGCTTATCTTACTCTCGGTCTTTCGGTAATGTTGGCTCTATTCGCCTCCCTCGATTACCCCGCTAAATTCATGAAAAATATTTTCACAGGCCAATTGTTTGGTGCTATTGCTGCGTTAATCTGTACATGGTACTTATGGCCTTTTGCCTCTTCATCATGGCAGATGACCTTTTTCATTGTTCCAGTGATTATTAGCGGTGTTGTTATTTTTTCCTATAACCGCCTAATTTTAATTGCTTTTGACTATATTATGGTTTCTTTAATTTTACTCCAACCAAGCTATCCTTTTTCTCTGTCACTCCCTCAAAGTATAGGTAATGCCATTGCAATAGTTTCAGGCCCATTAGTTGCAATGGCTGCTTTCGCGTGGATTTATCCAACCAACCCAACCAAACGTTACCAGCAATTAATTTATCTATCTGAGCAGCAATTTAAATTAGGGGTAACGGCTTTAATTCAAGGAAATAAACCTTCCACAACGCAATTTATGCACCGTTTATTTAGTGGATTATTGCTAGCAAAAAAAACAAATCTCCCTCACTCGCCTATATTTGATTTTTTTATAACTCGACAAAGTATTTGGTTGTATCTACTTATTTTGCACAAGCAATTTGCACACCACGCATCAAAGAAAAGAGCCCTTATTGCGCTTGAAAAACGTATTCAACAAAACCACGTTGATTTAAAGAAAATCTCTATATTATTTCGGCATTTACAGCGTAACGAAAATAATAATAAGGAACTTGAACAGCTTAAGAAATATGTAAAACTCTATATGGAAAAGAAACATTGCCAATAAGATAAGTATTCATGAGTACTCCTGATAAAACAGGTATTAATGTTTTATTTCAGACCTAACCGTTTAGCTAGTCGATGTAAGTTAGCAATATCTAAAGATAATTCTCTGGCACACGCAGACCAATTATGGTGGCTTTTTTCCAGTACCTGTGTAATAAGCGTACGCTGAAAGTCATCCGTTGCTTCACGTAAGTTTTTAGTTAGCGATACGGCTTTTTGTGACGCTTCCGTTAATTCATGTTCATTATCATCAAAAATAAAATATTGAGGCTGTAAGATAATTTCACCCGTATCACTTGAAGCACGAGCAAGAACAATGGCACGATGAATCGCATGCTCCAATTCACGCACATTGCCTGGCCATGAATAGTTGAGTAAGTACCGTTGTAATGATGAATTCAGTACCACACGGGATAAACTAAAACGCTGACGATATTGCTCACAAAAATACCCCGCTAATAAAATAATATCGTCTCCGCGCTCCTTTAATGGAGGAACAAATAGAGGAAATACGCTTAAACGATGAAATAAATCGGCCCTAAACCGACCTTCTAACACTTCTTCGCGTAGATCACGGTTAGTTGCCGCTAACACACGGACATTAACACGTAAACTACGGTCATCACCGACTCGTTGAATATCACCATATTGCAATACTCGCAGTAATTTTGCCTGTAACGCTAATGAGAGCTCACCGATTTCATCTAAAAATAAGGTACCATTATCCGCCATTTCAAATTTACCACTACGGTGGCTAATTGCCCCAGTGAAAGCACCTTTAACATGGCCAAATAATTCACTTTCCGCCACACTTTCAGGTAATGCCGCGCAGTTTAAATAAATAAGAGGGTGAGCCGCTCGAAGGGATTTCTCATGGATAGATTTAACAACTAACTCTTTTCCTGTTCCCGTTTCCCCGCCAACCAGAACATTTAATTCTGACGCTGCAACAATATCAATTTCCTTTTTTAATTGCTGCATACGAAGAGATAAACCAATAATTTCAGTTTCTCCTGAAGGTTTAAATAGTACGGGGTTATTCGGCAATATATTTTGGTTTTCAAGCTGTTCAATAAGCAATGCATTATTTAATGCACCTGCGGCTAATGCGGCAATTAATCTAAGTGACTCATCACTAAATGCATCAAATTGATCAGGCTCCATGCCATCTAATGTTAATGCGCCGATAAGATTTTGCCCCGCATATAAGGGTAAGCCGACACAAGCATGAACTTTTAGGTGCTGATGATGAGGAATTAACCCATCATATGGGTCAGGGAGCTGGCTATCAGCGGGAAAACGCACAACATCACCGGCTCTTGCAATGGCCTCTAGCCGGGGGTGCCCCGCCAAAGAGAAGCGGCGACCTAAAACATCAGCCATTAATCCGTCTATTGCTAAAGGAATAAATTGGCCTGATTCATAGCGTAATAACGCACAAGCATCGCACCCCAATGATTGCCTTAGCGTGGTAATCAAACGCTGAAAACGATCTGAATGCCCCATACCATCTTGTAATTCTATTGCAATCTTTGCTAGTGCCTCAACAGAAAAGCCCATGCCCATTCCTCATAGTCAATTTGACAACAATTATAGTCTTAATGACCATGATTAACATAGTCATTATGACCATAGATTATAATGATTTATTTTAATTTAATTAAAAATCAATATATTAAATATTGGCATGAATATTGATTATGTCTTCTTATACTTTAAAAAATACAGGACAAAATTAATATGGCGATTCATGTAAAAAATAACATTCATTGGGTGGGGCAACGTGATTGGGAAGTACGTGATTTTCATGGAACAGAATATAAAACGTTAAAGGGAAGTAGCTATAATAGCTATTTAATCCGTGAAGAAAAAAATGTCCTCATTGATACTGTCGATCATAAATTTAGCCGTGAGTTTGTTGAAAATTTACGCTCACAGATTGATTTAAGTGATATTGACTACATCGTTATTAACCATGCTGAAGAAGATCACGCTGGCGCATTAACTGAATTAATGCGCTTTATTCCGAATACCCCAATCTATTGCACCGCCAATGCCATTGACTCAATTAATGGTCACCACCACCATCCTGAATGGAATTTCAAGATCGTTAAAACAGGGGATACACTCGATATAGGTAATAATAAGCAATTGATCTTCATTGAAACGCCAATGCTACATTGGCCTGATAGCATGATGACTTATCTTACTGAAGATGCAGTACTTTTCAGTAATGATGCTTTCGGGCAGCACTATTGTGATGAGCGATTATTTAATGATGAAGTCGACCAAAATGAGTTATTCGAACAATGCCAACGATATTACGCGAATATTCTTACCCCATTTAGCCGCTTAGTAACTCCAAAAATAAATGAAATTTTAGGCTTTAACCTACCCGTCGATATGATAGCGACATCTCACGGAGTTGTATGGCGTGATAATCCAAATCAAATCATTGAATTGTATTTGAAATGGGCAGCAGATTACCAAGAAGATCGCATCACTATTTTCTACGATACCATGTCAAATAATACCCGTTTAATGGCAGATGCGATCGCTCAAGGCATCAATGAAGCCGACCCTAATGTCGCAGTTAAAATATTTAACGTTGCACGCAGTGATAAAAACGACATTATTACTCATGTTTTTCGCTCCAAAGCGGCTTTGGTCGGTACCTCAACCATGAATAATGTCATGATGCCCAAAATAGCAGGTATGCTTGAAGAAATTACAGGCTTACGTTTTTTAAATAAAAAAGCCGCTGCTTTCGGAAGTTTTGGTTGGAATGGTGGCGCCGTTGACCGTGTTCAAACACGTTTGATGGATGCCGGTTTTGATACCGCATTATCTTTAAAAGCAAAATGGAAGCCTGATTCAAAAACATTGGATGACTGCCGTGAATATGGGCGCAATATTGCTCGTCAATGGGCGCTATCTGCATAAATTTATTTAGAAAAAAGCGTCAGAATTTTATGATTTTTTAGAGGATAACTCATATGCAATTTAGAGATAAAACACTTGGGCAACTCGCATTATCTATTCCTAGAGCCTCATCGTTGTTCCGTCAATATAATATGGATTACTGCTGCGGTGGAAAACAAACACTCAGCCGAAGTGCAGAAAAATTAAACTTAGACATTGACCAGCTAGAAAGTCAATTACTTGAGTTATCAACAGAAACCTTAGAGAAAGATTGGCGAGAAGCGCCACTCAGTGACATTATTGATTTCATTATTGTTCGTTATCATGATAGGCACAGAGAGCAATTACCTGAACTTATTCTACAAGCACAAAAGGTTGAACGAGTTCATGCAAACAAACCAACCGTACCAACAGGGCTATCAAAATACTTAGAAGCATTACTGGAAGAATTGACTAGCCATATGATGAAAGAAGAACGTGTTTTGTTTCCTATGATAAAAAACGGAATGGGCAAAAACGCAGCCGGCCCAATCAGCGTTATGGAACAAGAACACGATGATGCAGGTGATATATTAGAGGCAATTAAAGGTATTACCAATAATGTTACACCGCCACCAGAAGCCTGCACCACCTGGCGTGTACTATATAATGGTATCAATGAATTGATTGATGATTTGATGAATCACATTAACCTAGAAAATAATTTATTATTCCCAAGAGCACTCGCTGGCAAATAAATAAACAAGGGGCTATCTATATAATAGACTGCCCCTTGTTTTAAACATTTTTAATAGATACTAAAAATACCTATTTGTACTGTTGTTTAATTTCTTGTGCCGTGGTTAGTCCACGTTTTGCTTCTTTTTCTGCAATTTCAACGGATAGCCCGATATAAGATCTCGGGTCAAGCATTGCCTTAATTTCTTCATGGCTGAATGCCGCTGATATCACACTGTTTTTGGTTAAATTAGTATAGAAATCTTCCCCATCCGCAGCCGTTTTAATGGCTTCTTCATACAGGAGGGAATGCGCTTTATCTTTACCCAATTTTTCCGCCATCTTCATCATGACATACTCGGTATTATCTAACCCTTTGTTTCTCAATACATTATGAAGCATTCTCTCTTCATGTGGCACAATCGTCCTCGAAAGCTCCTCGGTTCTTAATAAAATTTCCGTGGTCAATTCCAAAGCTTCTTCGATTAACCCATCAAATAACATATAAGAACTGCTATCACCTTCATAAGGCCTTACAGCGGAATACATACCAACACTCGGTAAGGAATATAATTTCTGCGAGTTAGCAATAATTCCTTTAGCCAATTTTGGATTTATTTTATGGGGCATAGTGCTACTACCCACAGTTCCTTTGGTAAATCCTTCAGAGACCTCTGCAATTTCTTCTAACGTTGTGCTATAGACTTCTTCACCAATTTTATGACAAATATTCGCCATCAACGCTAAATTTGCCATATATTCAAGCTTATGTGTGCTCAAGTTTCTGGATGGCACTTCCATGGCTTCCATCCCAACCAGTTCAGCGACACGTTTTTGTACTGCCATACCAACACCAGGCATTGAGTTAAATGCACCAACTGCACCACCCATCATGATAGTGAAAACGCGTTTTTCACACTCTTTCATGCGTTGATAGCAATCAATGAAATCGCTGATCCACACCGAAACTTTATAGCCGTAGGTGATAGGGATGGCATGACGTCCATGAGTTCTTCCCGGCATCACCATATGTTTAGTTCTTTCGGCTAAACCTGCTAAGTTTTCGATGATTTCACCCAGTAACAACATAAATTTATGGTGTACAGTTTTCATCATATAGAGCTGTGAACTTTGCTGAATATTTTGCGTGGTAATTCCATAATGGATATATTTACCGCTTTCTTCAGAACACGCATTCACTAAAACTTTCAAGAAAGGTACAAAGCCATGGCCTATTTTTTGGTAAATACGGCTCATTTCTTCAAAATCGATATTTTCGATTACGGCCTTTTCTTTAATTTCATCTGCCGCTGATTGAGGAATAAATCCCAGTTCCGCTTGAGCTTGAGCCAACATGGATTCAAACATTAACCAAGTAGAATATTTTGCCTCATCAGACAATAAGTTTTTAATTCCACGGTCATCAATAGTTTTACTTTTAGAATCGTATAATGCTCTCATTTCGTATCCCTTCTTTATTTCTTCATAGCTTCATCAACAGCATTGCGAACGAACTCAACCTTCGGTCCATATACAACATGGACGTGGTTTGCCGATGGAAAGAAGAATGCGGTACATCCTGATTCCAACATTAAATCTTTATCAATTTGGTTCACTTCTCCGACATCAATACGCATACGGGTAATACAGTTATCTACGTTACGAATGTTTTGTTTGCCGCCTAACGCTTGGACTAAAATTTCTGCGATTTCACCATAACGTTTTTCTTTAATTAAGGTATTTTTCAGATTGCTCGATTCTTCGCGACCTGGTGTTTTTATATCAAACTTAATAATGGCCCAGTAGAAAATAAAGTAAGTGACGACAGCTAAACAGCTACCGATAATAACCAAGAAGATCCAGTTAGTATTTTCGTACAGTAAACCAAAAATAGTGAAATCAAATACGGTTCCACGAATATAACCAATACCGACCTCAGCTAAAGAAAGTAATACCGCACCGATACCAACAATAATGGCGTAAATTAAGTACAGTAATGGCGCAATAAATACGAAGGTAAACTCGAGTGGCTCCGTGACGTTACCAAGCATGGCTGTTAATACCATGGTAACCAGCATGGATTTCACTTCTGCGCGGTTTTCTTTCTTCGATGTTTTATAAATAGCAAGGGCAATTGCAGGGAATAGGAATAGTGTGACTAACATTTGTTGCTGTGCCATAAAGCGAGTCAAACTTGGCATCATCGCCCAATATTCACTATCCGGGCCTTGGTTAAATAGCACCTCAGTTAATGCAGGAACAACACCAACAAAGGTTTGTCCGTCAATAACATAAGTACCACCCGCTTCAGTAAATCTAAATAAAACGTTCCATACATGGTGTAAACCAAATGGAATAAATAAACGTTCACCACCTGCGGTAAAAAATGGCCCTACAGGACTTAAAAATACTGAAGAGAGTTTCATTAAACCTTGGACCAATACTTCCCAAATAAATGGTAATAACGCCCCCACCCCAATCATTAATCCTATCATTATAATAGAAACGGATTTTTTCCCGGAAAAGAAAGCAAATGCGGTAGGTAGTTCAAGGTTATAAAACTTATCCGTCGCCCAGGCCGCAATCAAACCGGTAATAATTCCCCCTGCGGCACTGATGTTTAAGGTTTGTATACCAAGAACTTTAATTTGCCCCACTTGGCCCATCATTGCAGGGTCTGCAAGCTTACCAGTAAGCACTAACCAAATGTTCATGGTGATGATCAGCGATAAATAGCCGACAACCGACGCGAAGACGGCAATCCCCTTATCTCGATGACTCATACCATAGGCCACCCCCATTGCAAACAGCAAGGGAATATTATCGAAAATTACACCTGCAATTGAACGAATGCTGACAAGTAATGCGTTAACCGTTTCATTACCGAGAAAAGGAAAACGTGCAATCATATAAGTTTGCACTAACGCACCACTGATACCCAATATCATACCTATCGGTGCTAATACACCGATAGGAAGGAGTAATGTTCTCCCAAAGCGTTGAATTGATTCACCAAACTTTCTTCTGGCCATACTATTTCCTTATGACTTCTATTATTAGAATTAAGGGCATACTAGCTTGGGGGTTTTATAAAAGAAATGATGTCGCGGTTTTAAAAATTATCTTAGGTCAGAAATTATGACCTAAGTCATTTCTTATAGCGCATGAATGAATCTAACAATAAAAATAGATCAAATAATAAAACAATAATTTAAAGTAGATTTTCTAATTCATTGATAAGTAAATCAACTAATATAAAAAATCCGATTCTGGATTTTGTATCATCCCGTTTGGTATCAAAATTATCAGCAAAACAAAACAGAGTATTATCTGTATAACTGGTTAATTCATTAGTATTAAACGCAGTCATACTAATGATATTTGCCCCTTTTAATTGCACAATTTTTGCTGTTTCAATGATTTTTTTAGTACCGCCAGACAGTGAGATAAAAATGACAGTATCATCTTTGCTAACTAGCCGTGTGAAGGAATCAGATAAGTTATAGTCATTAATGAAAAAGCAATGCAGGCCTAATGCAAATAACAAATGCTCAAGGTAATAACCAACCGCTTTACTCGTTCCTCTTGCCACAATAAAAATATTTCTCGATTTATGCAATATTTTAGCGCAATCATTAATTTGCGCTTCATTAATTAATGTAAAACTTTTATTAATGTTTTTTTCGAGCTGTTTCTTATATGATGAGGGAAGTGTTTTTTCGGTTTTATTTTTCGTTAAAATATAATTATTAATCTGAAACTTAAGCTCTTTAAAGCCACTAAAGCCTAGTTTTTGAGATAAGTTAATGATAACTGTTTTAGACACGAAAGTTTTAGCAACGAGTTCATTAATATTTAAGTAGGGGATATCCGCAATATTATCGGTCAGGTATTTTAAGACTTTTTTTTCACTAATAGTTAAATTGTCGTAGTTTTTTAAAAAATCTAACATATCCCCTCCAATGAACTTACCCAGCCTATAAACGATTATTTTTTATGATAATAAAGTTAATACAGCCATTCAATTGGTTGATTATACGTCAAATTATTATTCTGCGCTGAGTTTAAGAAGAAATTTTGTGAAATGCTAAAGATACTTATCACGAAAGGTGACTTCGATGAGATCTGCGCTCATCCACTTTAAGTGAGTGAGCGCTTGTATATTGCCGCGATAGCTGCCTGCTTTGATTGTTTCAAAATGGTCGTTGTGACCGTTTTATGAAGGGCCGAAACGGAACCGAGTCATCCCCTAGCGCCCTGTAGAAACCTCGTAATTGTACGAGCCTTGGCGCTCCATCATCGGCAGTGAGGAATAGGCTTGGGTAAAGACCGTTTGTTTGCCATCTTCTTCTTCCACCGTCACTTCCATGTCCCCCGCCAACCCGCTGGCAGGGATATCACGAATAATAAAACGGCCCGGTGCTACGAACGTTTGGTAAACCACGCTGCCGTTTTGGCGCACGGTGACAGTGGCATTGGTGTTAGCAAACCCTTCCACCACAGGGGCAAACCCTTGCATACTGCTGGGGTCGAGTTGAGGGTTGGATTTTAGCGTTGCCCCTTTCATGGGAATGGAGTCAAAAATATTGCCCCCCGTTGAAATCTCACCGGCACGCAAGGTGGATTTAATCGCGTTAATGGTACGATAAACATAAGTATTGGTGAAGTTGGAATCACTGTTGCTTGAGTTTCCGCTACTTTTACTGTAGTTGTACAGGTAGCTGGTTCTCAGGCGCCATGCACCGACGTTGATCCCCGCGTTTAAGTTAGCTCACTGGTACTGGATTGTTGGTGATGTTGAGCTAACTGACGGTTATTACTGTAGTTAAAGACGTAGTCCATCACTAATGCGGTCACGCCGTCATCACGCAATTCTGGTGGCACATAACCCGCGAAATTAGGCACAATGGCAATTTGTGGCACGGATAAATTCACAGTCAATGTTTGGGCATCGAACGTGGTAGTTGCATCGGCAATATAGTCAGACAGTTTTTCGATCTTAGCCTCTTCGCCAAGATCTCTTAATTTAGGTAATGCAGAGGTATTCACCCCCAGTTTTTTTAGCTCACCTACGGTAAATACAGGGATAATTTGGCCATCGGGCTGTTTATCAAATGCAATATTGAATTCCCCAGAAGGGATCAAATTGACATTGACCATGACATCGTATTCGCCGGGGGTTAAGGTGTTGCTACTGGCGAAGTCATTTAAATCGAGTAGAGAAACATCAATCCCGCTCCCATGCATTAATAAGCCAGGGTCAAAATATGATTCGGCATGCGAGAAAGAGGGTGCCATTGCATAGCAGCAAAGAAAAATCTCTAATGCAATTATATTTAATTTCATCCCTTTCACTGCATCACCTTTTGTTATTTATTGTTGTGAGTTATTTTTCAACCGGAATATATTTTATTAACGCAGTAGCCCAATGTTAGTAGTTGAAGAGGAGTTAATATTATTTTAACGTTGTCATTTCTATTAAAATAATTTGGCTCATTTAAGATAATCAAACATCAAAAAACGATATAATTATTTATCTATATAGGTTATTTTTGAACAAAGTGAATTATTTAACTTTTTATTTGTTATCGCTTTATAATCATTATTAATCGGCGTAATAGCCAATCGTTAAGGTTGCTGAAAAATCACCTTTATCGGGTTCACAATCTGTTTTGGCGCAACGCAATTGAGCATTGACCATTTTTTTTCATTCGTGCTTTTTATATTATCCCAAATAATTGAAGATGCATCTGGTTTGGCTAATGGTGTTTGATTGATACTAATAACTCGAGTCCCATCTAATAATTGGACACCAATCACTCCGTTAGGGTCATCATTAAAGAAATTATTACTGCCTGTTAAGGTATTTCCAGATGCTAAATAAACGACAGCGGTTGTTTGATCCGTGCTGGTACAGTTTCTTAAGCCAATAGGAAAACTTTTTGAGACTATATCATTCTTAATTTCACTGACTGTTGTCACACCCGATGCATTACCCAATATAATTTCATTAGGAACATCAATTTCACACGTTTTAGCTAAAAATATCATCCTCGTTGGTATCGAGAAATGCTAAAAAAAGAAATGAAAGATGGGATCAAAAATAGACAAGCAAACAGCGCCCAAAGGTGACGCTGTTTACCTTACAAGAAATCACTTAAATTTAAGTTGTTTCACAGCCTCATCGATATCAATTTCATCTTCCGAAAATGTCAACGATGCTCCATGTAACGTGCTAATTTCTAATTTTTTCAATGAACGCATTTGGTTAGGTTTATCTGATTTTGGTTTAATACTATTCATTAATGCACCAATTGATAACACGGTATTTTCTTTATCAATATGCGTATCCGCAGGTACTTCTACCGAATAAACACGATAGGATTTGATTGATGTAATCTTAATCCGTTCACCTGCAATATAAATGTACTTACTTTCAGGTATGACTTTGACCGCAAAAGCAGATAACCCTTTATTATTTGTCGTCGGTTCAAAAGTGACTGCGGCATTTTTTTTAATCAAATCTGGGTTGGCAACCTTAACCACATGAAAATAACGGTTATCGCCATTCTCATCTTTGATAAATCCAAAACCTTTATCTTCGAACCATGTTGTGATCGTTCCATTCATTGCCATTACCGCCTAATTAATCTTTTATTGACTCAGTTTTTACAACGCGCAGTATAGAGCACAATGCGTGCGCAGACTACGGCTTTGCTTTTAGTCTGAGTGATAAATTTATCCGATGCAAGCGGCAAGCATTCGCCTGCCTAATAAAAATTGGTTATTATCAACAACCATTTTTTGTTGGAAAGGCTAATGACTGAAATCATCGACACCTTTATTGCTCCGCCTTGTCACGATGAGATAGAAATTATCTATCAAGATGAGTATCTGGTTCTTATTAATAAGCCAAGCGGCCTACTCAGCCTTTCTGGAAAAAACCCACAAAACCTAGACTCCGTCCATCACCGATTAGTACAAATATTCCCAGAATGTACTCTTGTTCATCGTCTCGATTTTGGTACATCAGGGTTGATGGTAGTTGCTCGCAATAAAGCAATTAATGCCGCACTGAGCCAGCAATTTAGCCAACGTACCGTAACAAAAATATATCAAGCGCTACTTTGTGGCCACTTAACTGATGATAAAGGTATCATTGATGCGGCAATAGCAAAAGACCCTGCACAGTTTCCCCGCATGTCTCTTTGTGAAATTAATGGCAAACCTGCCCGCTCTCACTATCAAGTAATTGAGCGCCTATATCACCCATTAGATAATGGCACATTGCTTCCAGTAACCCGAGTCCAATTAATTCCAGAAACAGGTCGAACGCATCAGCTTCGTATTCATTGCCAACAATTAGGCCACCCTATATTAGGCTGTGACTTATATGGAGGCCAAATACCAGAGCATGCATCTCGGCTCATGTTACATGCCAGCGAACTGCATTTTGTTCATCCCATTAGCCAAGAAAGAGTTAATACTCACTGTGCGAGCCCGTTTTAACGCCAAAGCTACGGCTTAAATTTGACGAGTATTACCACATCAGGTCGTCAGGGATCTTAAAGTCCGCATACGGGTCATCTTCATCCTGTTCTTCTTGGCTGAGCGCATTGTTGAGTACGATGCTATCTGCATCTCTTTGCGTTATTTTATCCGCGACGCTTGCTGGGATAATCACATACTCGTTAATATCACTGTTATCAATCGCTAAACGAGCAATAGCCAGACGCCCACTGATCAGTTGCGTTTGTGTTATCTTGTCTACAACAACTTGCTTGATAACGTTGTTATCGGTGAAATTAAAACTAATATCTCCCTTTGAAATATCAACTTTATTCATTTCAATAAGTTGTTTGACTTGCGCTTTGAACTCTTTGGATTGCACCATTTGTTTATGCTGCTCACTCAATTGCTTATCACGCTCAAGCTGTGCTTTTTTATTCTCTTCTACGGCTTCCCTTGCTTCACGCGCTTGAACGCGTGATTTTTTAGCCGTTCTTTGCACTTTCGCCATTTTCTTACTGGTGACTAATCCTGCTTTTAGCATTTGCTCTTGTAAGGTGAGTTTTGCCATCTTCGCCTCTAAATCTATCGGATAATTATGTGATTATACCTGTAGCAATTGAGGCCGGATAGGCTTTGAGCTTCATTGATGGAGAAATTATGTGATGTTATTTAAGAAAATATGCTAACGATGATAATTTAAAATTCGGCGTGTTTAACTTATTTTGTCTAATCTAAAATGTGCTTATGCGAAAAAATAGAGGCTTTCATCCACATAAAAACCTCTCTACTTCAATAGCTACGGAGTGGACATAATAATGGTAGCTGCTGAACTAAACTGGCCTTCTATCAATTCATTTGGAGATAAATTAGGTTTTTTAACTAGCGTGAACATTAGTGTATCTCTACCATGCCCATTTTCTATTTTTGAATCGAAATGCCCATTCATAGGGGAAACTCTTTGCCCTTGATGATAAATCTCAACACCTAATCCCGGCATAATAGGACCTTGACTACCAATATCTCCAGTTCTAACAAGTAAAGCATCAGATGAAAAAGTCGAAGTTTCTCCACTAATAATCATCTTTATTGGCGCTGTCAGATTATTATCTTCACAACTATAAGTGATTTCTGCGTTACGTTGAAAACGACTTGCACTTCCCACCGTTGAAATACCCGATGCATTTACTGTTTCAAAATCAACAATGATGATTTGGTTATCATTGATATCACACGTACCCGTTCCAACAACCACGTCATTACCTGCATAGAAATTCCATTTAAAATAAGCATGGTCAATATGCTGATTGCTATTTACAAATGTCGCATATTTATGGAGATCTAACGTCATCAGCAAATCGCCTTTTCTTACCAAAACTGATGGCGTTGGTTTAACATTTACCTGTAAATATAATTTAATTTGTAAAGGTTCACTTGCTGTGGTTAAACGAAATACTTGAATTTCTTTACCACTAAATGGTGCTAAATAGTAAGCGCCACGTACGACCACACCCGCTTTTAATTCTGGGTTATTCTTAAATGTAGGACCAAGGTCAGCACCCGTCACATTTAAATAATCAACGTAAGCACTAGGTGCTTCATTACGGCAGGTCATAAAATCACTCACATCCGCGAATTCATTTATACGATTAGGTACAGCAAAAATATCATTATCGAGAGGAACATCATAAATACTTTGTGTTCCCCCACCAACTTCTTGTCCTCCATTAGTTTTACATTGGAACGCAAAAATAGTTGGGGAAAATAATAAGGTTGCGAGAAGTAATATTAATATCTTCATTGTTGCTGATACCTTAATCATAAATTAAACTAAAAATAGCGGTTGCAGTAAAATGACCAAATGCAATACTTTTATTTTTTATTGCATCAGGTTCCCCTTGCACATTCGCATTAAAACTTAAAATATTCGTGCCATTCTCTAGATTGTATGCAGGTGTCGTACTATTAATGGGAATTTTTTTACCACTATACTCTAAGATTTCAATTCCGATACCTGAAGCCATGCTGCCAGAATCTAATGCAAGAAGGCCAGGTAAGTTGATATTCTCATTTCCTGTAAACTTAACGGTCACCGTTCTAAAGATACTATTATCACAGTCATCTAAATGAATATTAAAATTTTCAAGTGGCGTTTTTTGGTTAATATAGAGGTACTTATTAACAATAGTACCAAAGTCCACAATGATATTTTCATCACCCGGTCTTACTGTACAAGCTTCAGCGACAAGCTGTCCTCGTATCTTAATTTCACCGATTTGACCATTTTTTGCCTGACTCTGTAACGAAAAAAATAACAAACTTAATAGCATCGAGAGTATTATTTTTTTAAATTTATAAAAATTGAAATTTAAGTTATTCATATAAATACCTTCAATGCTATATCAGAAAACCTATTAAGATTATTCATACGTTATTTGAAAAGAAATAACACTTCGATAAGCTCCAGCCTGTAATTTTTCTGCAATTCTTACGGGAGCTACATAATAAGTTAAAATATTTTGCCCCGTAGAAATAAGCTCAGGTTCACTGTACTCACCAAAAGCAATTTCTTTTCCTTTAGGATTAGTTATCTGTAATCCAAGCCCATTCACACCTTCAACTCTCGCGATATTCGGTCTAAAAGGGACAACTGGCGTAATAAACCTAATTTTCATGCCAGGCTGAGAAATACTCCATGTAACATTACCTGATTTATTGTTTCTCAAAACCGTTGGGGTTTCGATACAATCCAATAACTCGATGTTTATCGGCGTCTTGTGGCCTTGGGCACCAATTGTTTTTAATGATGCAGTTTCAATATTTCCTAAATCAACGGATTGAAATGCAGAATCCATCGATAAATGGCATGCACTCTCCGTTAATGAGCCATAAACGAAAATTTTGCCATTTGCACCTTCAACATCCCAATTACCTGTTGTATTATAAAAGGCATTATTTGATGTCGCATATATCACAGATGAATGAAATATAAGAGATAATCCAAAGAGTAAGGAAAAGCTTTTTTGATTAATCATCATTTTCCTCTCTATTTATTTTCAGGAACAACCTGACATGTATTTGCTTGACATTTAAATTGAAGTTTTGGACGGCCACCATAGTCATTTATATAGGTCAATACTGGGTTTGCCCCTACAGTAGAGCTTGGAACCCCTAATTTTTCTTCACTAAATGGTGCAACCATAACTGCCTTAAAATTCTGGTTTACGGGTGAATTTTTTCGCTCGGCCGCACCAATAATCGTAATATAAAAAGGAGTTGGGTTTTTAATGATATATTGGTCGCCTTGTTTAATAAGCTGTGTTTTTTCTTGCCAAGGATTATTCAACATTTCAGTTTCGCTTAGCATGATACTTTTAGGGCGATAAAATAATTTAATTTTGCTTTGTAACGCTAATTGCAAAACATTCGGTTTATCACTTTTTGGCGGGATCTCCCTTAAATTAAAGTAATAAACACTTTCTCTATCCTGAGGTAACTGGTTAATTTCAGGAAGTGCCTCAATACGGACTTGGCTTGATTTTTCGGGCTCAACTCTCTGCACCGGAGGTAATACCGCAAACGGTGAAGTAATTTTTACCCCTTGAATATTTTCAACCCACCCTTGGGCCAAATAAGGTAGCTGGTTATTTTTATTCGTGATAGTAATTGAAACGCTTTTTTGATCGCCATTAAAAATAACTCGGGTTCTATCTAAAGCAATTGCCGAGAACGCACTTCCGCTAACTAAACTGCTTAATAAAATAGTACTGATATATAAATTAGTTAATTTTTTCATAGCAATCACTCATTTACAGATTATTATCTGCTTCATTACGTTTATTTGATAATGGTTTACAAGGAATGAATAATCCTTGGTTAATTGTTTCTAAGTTTTCAGGAAAATTAATTTCACATTGTGCTTCACCACCCCAATGAATAATCATGACTTCATTTGGATTGATACCACTAACATAGGCATATCCATTATCAGTAACTATTCCCGTTTCTTTTCCTTTCAAATTCGTGATCTGAGCGCCAAATGGCGGTGCAGAACCGTCAGACATACGCATTGAAAGCATCATCTTTTCACCAGACAATACATTAAATTTGCGATAGCCAATCGCGCCTTCTGTTAATGTCGCTTGAACAATAGAATCCGTTACCTCGGCATTATTCGGTAATGCATTTAAATCGACTTTAACTTTACTGCGGTAGTAGCTATTTAAGTCAGGAACAACCACTTTACCAAATGCATTTGATGCAATAGGGATCCCTCGGTCTGATACGGGAATTTTAGCCACACCATCAGTGTCGATCAGCAAACGAGTTCCGCCAATATTTGAGACTCGGTGAGCATCCGCACCATTTAAAGTCATGGTAAATCCACCTTGTGCCCCTACCCCAAATGACGTGTAATTATTATGAATATAGCTAGCATTCGCAGTTAACTTAGTATTATCACCATAATGGGTAATATAGGTGCTTGCGGTTCCACCTTTGTTGGTTGAGCCTGCACTGACTTGATAATTGGTTCTATCTGACAATTTGTCATAATAGGTTGCTCGATTAACGGTATCATCCCGTGTTGCTTGTAATGAATAACCAATATTTGCACCATTTCCCCAAGGCATTGAAGCTGAGATATACAGGCCATCATCATTTGTTTCGTTATATTTATTACGATAGGCCGATAACGAAATATTAATATTCTTCAGGCTTCCCCAATCTAAGGTTTTTGTCACCATTAAATTGTAGCGATTACTTTCTGGCTTATCCCAATAGGTTTGGTGCGAGTAGTTTAAATACGCTGTAATTCTCGATTCTCTAAAGTTTTTATTTAAAGAAATCACATACATTTCTTTATTACTACCTTGACGCTCACCAGAATCTTTAGCCGTTAAAAAATCGGTTACAGTCATAAAACTGCGTTCTGAGAATCGGTAACCTGCGAACTGAACTTGGCTATCATAGTCATCAAAACGTTTTGAATAGTTTATTCGATAAGAATTACCTGTGAGTTTTTTATCATTAGGAATATTTGCAATAGAATGCGTAATATCGAAAGATAAGGCACCAAATGCCAATAAGTCACGACCGACACCCACGTTAAATGCATTATAGTCTTGGCTATTTAGTGAACCTGAAAGTAATGACCAACCATTAGTGACACCCCAGGACATTTCACCACTCGCAAATGTATCTCCATTAACATGATGACTCATATCCGTTGGGCGACCCATCGCTAATTTATATCGAATACTACCTGGTCGAGTTAAATAAGGGATATTGGCTGTTTCAACCTGATATTCTTGAACCGAACCATCCTGCTCTTCAATTCGAACATCCAGTTTTCCCGTCGTCGCATCACTTAAATTTTGGATACGGAAAGGACCCGCGGCGACTTGTTCTTGATAAATAATTCGCCCTTGTTGGCTAACAATCACCGTCGCATTTGTCGTCGCAACACCTGTTATTTCAGGTGCATACCCACGTAAATTAGGTGGTAACATTAAGATATCAGAGCGTAAGCTAACACCTGTAAATCGAAAACTATCGAATAAATCGGTGTTAAAATAGTCCTCACCCAAGGTCAATTTTGCTTTAATACTAGTTAACGCTTTGTAGGCGTATAATCGGCTCCATTGAAAGTCATGCTCATTTTTACTATTCGAGCCAGTTTCTCGTTGAGCACGCCCCTGCCAATCCCCCCTAAAGCGCCATGCACCAAGGTTCACACCTGCGACACCATTTGCTGTCACATTATAGTTACTATTGTTATCATGAGGCTTATTCGCTCTTGCGTTGATATTGTAGTCTAAAATAGCCCCTGAGATTCCTTCATCCCACAGAGAAGGCGGATCCCAGTTAGCTGTTCTATATTCAAGGTAGGCTTGAGGTATACTCAGATACAACGTTGAGTCCGATAAATCCCCTCGTGCTTGAAAGCCGGGTAAGCTGCGTAAATCAAGGCACTCATTATTATGCCACCACGTAATTTGCTTCAACGAACTGGCTGTTAATCCTAGCTGCTGGACTTGCTCTGGTGTGATACAAACGAGGCTATCTTCAGGGTCATTTTCTGGCGCATAGAATGAAAACCGTTGCTCAGGTAAAGTTTCTTTATTTACTTGTACTTTGAGAGGATAAGTGCCAGGCATAATATAGCCTGCCCGTGAGAATTGTTTAATATCAATGTTTTTTTTGTCTTCTAAATCAAATAATGCCGTATTAAATTGTATGGTATCGGCAGCATATAACTGAGCGGATAATGCCCCAAATGTAATCATTATCGTTGTCGTTATTATATTTATTTTGTGTTGTTTAAAAAACATAAAAAACATCCCTAAAACACCAATATAATTTCTTAGAATTAATAATAATCGACCTTGAACCTTAATAAGGTTTGGTAATTACCCGCTTTAACAGGATGATAATTGGTGACTAATTGCATTTGATATTTCAGGATCATTGTCCCTGGTGTAATTCCTAATGCAGGTAATGGCTTTCCTGGTGTAATGGAATATCCCGATATATCATGCAATGCCAATTGCACTCCTTTTGCTTCACCCGAGAGTGTGAAAAAATCACCTTCTGATGGACCATCAAAAGTGACTTCGAGTGAATTCCATTCGTTATTATCTTTCGAATATTTTTCCCAACGACAATCAATGAGCTTAATATCGAATTCTTTTATGGGGCCTTTCCCAACTTCACGAATATAGCTTGTTGGAAGTACCCCCATATTAATGGTCTGATCCCTAGACCCAATATCTATTGCGCAGGCAGTATCGACTATTTCGCCATTCATCGTAACTTTTCCCCATCCATGAGATGATGCAGCCATTTGTGGCGAAAGAAATAATGTTAGAAGAAATAGGGAAGATACTTTTCTTCGCAAATAGATAAATCCTTTCACTTTAACCTCTGACTTAATTTGGTGATTAATAGAGGAACACAAAGGTATTCCTCTTAAACTAATCAATTAGTTATAAGTTAAGGTAAAGTTAGTTACGCCTTCGAATTTACCTAATGGAATTTTATCAACCGCAACGTTTGCACCTTGTACATAAGCGCTATAACGTAATGTATTATCACCCGCTTGTAATTGATGTTCTTGAGCTGTTGCAACTCCCATATCTAACGCTGCGCCATTAGTATCCGTTAATTGAATACCCACGTTGCCAGCAATAGTTGTATCTGTTGCGTCTAAGCCTGTTACTCCAAGTAATTTAGAGTTGAAAGCAGCGCTAGAACCAGAGAATGTGATACTCACTTTATCGTTGTACACTTTATCATCTGCATCTTTCGGGAATACACAGTCTTCCAATTCAATATTGAATTGCTTCGCGCTAGAAGTACCGCCATTCGCTAAAACAGAGTTAGCGATTTGGCCTAACCATACTGTTTGGTCAATAGAATCTGAACTAATTGAGCAAGGTGCATCGATGATTTCACCTTTAAATGTGACTTTACCATGCCCTTGATCAGCGAGTGCTGGAGATGCAATAGCGGCAGAAACTAGTGCGGCTAAAAATACTTTTTTCATTTGAACCTCATTTATATATAACAACGTGATGATTACCCAACATGATGTAGGGCATAGTTAGAATTTATTATTTTTAAAATAACTATTTGCTGTATAAAGAATTTAAAATAATTTCTGTTTGTCGATTAAAAATATAATGGTAGTTATCCTTTTCATCGGATAAACATGCACTATTATGAATAAATGAATTAGCACTAGGGTTTTTTTCATTTATTTTCAATGATACACTGTCAAAAAATGCACTTGGGCTAATTTCTAGATAGAATAAAATTGAAAATAGCATTCCACAGTTAATGCTACATATTCCTCTTTCATAACGAGATATTTGTTGTTGTGATATATTTAATTTTTTAGCTAGATCACTACCACTAAGTCCTTTCTCTTTTCTAAGATGCGATAATTCCATGCCAATTTGTTCAGTTAGTATTTTCTGAAAGCTATCTATACTGGTCTTTAATTTATTACTTTTCATATCTCACCAATAAAGCCTTATGTAATGTGGCAAAACAATCAGAACCGCTCGCAAAATAAACAATTTATTTTTTGAAATGCAAAAAAAACGCAACAAAATAAATCAAAATGTTGCGTTAAATGAGTTTTAGGTAAATTGTTTTATATATAAGAATCGTCAGGATTAAAATCTTTAATTTATACTTTATACTGGATAAATTAGATAATTTAACTAGTGGGTTTTATTTCAAAAAAAATCATAAATGATAACTTTTTGTTGTTAATGACAAATTTTTACATTAATTAATAATTACCTCTAAAATGCATTGCAGCAACAGAGTTTTATGCTGTTTGATTTTAGTTAGTCTGATAATTATACTTATTAGGTAATTTGAACATTTTGATTTATTATGTTGCATTATGCATTGATTTTCATAGGTATTTTATTTATCCAATTGATTATTATTGATAATTGATTAATTTTTTGTTATATTTTATATTGCTGTATTTTAAAACATCAATTAAAGGTTTTTAACTTACAAAAACCAAAAATATGAATTTATCATCTAAATGATTTCACTTACATCGTGCCGTTTCACAGAGCGGCTTTATTGGATAATCAAAAATAGACTATTATTGTGAAGAAAATGATTAAAATATGATAATAATTAGTTAACCACGAAAGTGATTTGCTGACACTCTTAATTTGAGTAATTAAATCATGATAATTCAAAAAAAAAGAATAAATAAAATTATTAACTAATTTTGTTTTTAGTGACTGGAAAATAAATTATTTGAGTATGCTATTTATGGGTTTAAAAATAATCATTGCCCTTAATATGCATAAGAATACCTCAGTTTTATAAAATCAATCACCTAAATAACCGAGGTATTCTTGATGTTTAGTTCATATTATTATGTTTAGCGTTAGCTTTATGTTGACACAACTCATTAAATTACTTATTGATTCGACCAAATACCACTAAATCTTTTTTCATTACTAGCAGTATAAATTACAGTATGGGCGATATTTCGATGTCCTAAATAATCTTGGATTAATCGAGTGTCCCTACCCAAATCAGCTAAAGCATAGCCGCATGCATGCCTTAGCATATGAGGATGAAGCTTTACAGGAAGCCCTGCAATTTTCCCATACTGCTCAAATAAGCGATAAATTTGATAACGAGAAATTTGGCTTCCCTTTTGTGAAATGAATAAACAATCTGACCCTGCTGTTTTCCAAGAATCTCTTTCAACTAGCCATTTTTCAATCGCATTAAACTCTTCGGGGATTATAGGCTGTACGGTAGACAGCCCTCCTTTTAGTCTCCTAATAAATATCACTTTCTGCGCCAAATCAATATCAGCCATTGTGATATGAGTGAGCTCACTAACTCTTAATCCATGCAGAAAGCTCATTAATAACAAGCAATAGTCTCGATTAGGATAGCGACCTTGCTTTGTAGCATCCAATAAAGAATTAACTTCTGTACGTGTAATAAATTTACGTTTAGTCATTATGATCTCATCTATACCTCATTATATTTCGCTATATACCAACGATAAATTAACTAAAAATAATAATTTCCAGAAAATTAAATATAATATGTCAGAAAAGTCAGTGATGATACCGAAATGCAACAACTTAATCATGATGTCACTAGGATATAAAAAACGAAATATGATGAATAGTTGAGTGGAAATTGATTTATAAGGTAGTTATATTGTTTTCATTGCATGAACGATGAACGATAAAGGTAACCTCACATGGGCATTAGCCTGTATCCCTTTTCCCCCCTTATCTAGAATAGTGTATACTTGCCAGCAAGAAATTTATCCACGGTTAATGAACAATGAAAGAAATTGAAAAAACACAAATTAAACTTCTTAGCGACCGTTTAGACCTTATTCGTCACCAGATGGCAAGTATGCAGCTGACGAGTGAAGTAGAAAAACATTCAGAGCTAGAGAAAGAAAAAGCGACACTGGAAATTGAAATCGCTCGCCTGAAAGCGCTGCGTAACAAAAAACTAAGCAAAGAAGCGCAAAAGCTTGTAGATATGCCATTCAAGCGCCCCATCACTAAGAAAGAACAAGCCGACCTTGGCAAACTGAAAAAGTCAGTGCGAGGCTTAATAATCGTCCATCCAATGACGGCATTAGGCCGTGAAATGGAACTGGATGTTATGACGGGTTTTGCTAAAACTGATTTTTAGTTAAAAATCATCCCAATTAAAGTCTGCAATACCTAACGAATACTGGAAGGTTCTTAATACACTTTTCGTGATTATGAACCGCTAGCCAGTAATTCAACCGTTAATCATCCCCCCTTTGATCAGATACTGTTTCTGTATTACCTACTGGCGAAATTGAGTGCCACCAACAGATCGAACGCGGTAACTGACAGCAAGCACATTATTTTACTAAAAAATAATGCGCTACTATATTTATAAATTCTGTTGAAAGAAAACAGTGAGTTTATCGAAAGGGATCTTGCTTGGATTATCATATAAATCAACATGATCAGAATTTGGAATAATCAAGAGTTCTTTAGGTTCTGAAGCCACTTTGTACACATCTTCTGAATAATAACGAGAATGTGCATTTTCCCCCGCAATCAGCAAAATTGGTCTTGGTGATATCATTTCAATATTGGTATGCATTGGAAAATTAAAAAAAGATATAGGCGTTGTTGCTGTCCACGCGGTTGTTGAATTAATTGAACGAGGATGAAAACCTCGAGGAGTACGGTAATAATCAAAAAATGCGGCTAATACAGGCGGTGCATTCTCTGGCAAAGTCTCCGGTAAAACACGTTGCCCCTCGATAATATTGCCATCCTCATCGAATGGCACCTCATGGTAACCTAAAGCATAGTGTCCATTTTTTGCATCTTTCCAGCGCTGCTGGCTAAGATAATCAATCACTTTATGTCGTTTTTCAATGGTGTAACTATCTTGGTACCCGCGGCTAATACTGCGAGACATATCGTACATTGATGCCGTCGCTACGGCTTTAATACGTGAATCGCTACTCGCTGCGGTTAAAGCCATACCACTTAATCCACAAATAGCTAGCACCCCAATACGATTACGGTCAACATTTGGCTGTAGACCTAAAAAATCAACAGCCGCACTAAAATCTTCCGTATTGATATCCGCAGAAGCAACATTTCGAGGCTCACCACCACTTTCCCCCGTAAAAGAGGGATCAAATGCGAGAGTAATAAAACCACGCTCTGCTAATGTTTGCGCATACAACCCCGAAGACTGCTCTTTTACTGCGCCAAATGGACCACTCAATACAATCGCAGAAAATAATCCACCACTATGTTTAGGTTGATATAAATCTCCGACTAAGGCTAAACCATAACGATTTTTGAATGTGACTTTTTTATGTTCAACCTTATCACTTTTTACAAAGGTTTTATCCCATAGCTCACTGAAATTTGTACTTGGTTGCGCTAATACTGGCGCTGTAATTATCGATGCCATACCTGCAACAGCAATACTTGCCCCCGTTAATTTCAATAAATCTCTACGTTCATGATCCATAATGTACATCCTCTTTTAGTCATTTCTTTGGAAAAGCTCTATCACCGCTTGTTTTGGTGATATTCCAGCCCATGGGTTATGTTTCCTTTTCAGTCTTTGCTGTGCACTGAACAAGTATTGCTGCAACTACAAGAAATAACGCACTGATTGCAAAAGTACTTTCATAGCCCATCAAATCAAATACTATGCCTCCCACCGAAGCACCTGAGGCAATGGAAAGTTGGATCACTGCGACCATCAACCCCCCTCCTGCTTCTGTGTTATTTGAAAATATTCGAGGTATCCAGCTCCACCAACCAACAGGCGCGGCAGTCGCGATAAACCCCCAAAGACTCAATAATACGGTGGCAGCAAGAGTGGAATAGCCAAAGAAAATAAGTGATACAGCAATACTGGCCATCAATAATGGAATCGTGATTAATATTTGATAGAACCCTATTTTTAATACACGATTAATCAGTAAAGTTCCGATAAATCCAGTAATACCAATAAGTAACAAGATAAATGTCACCATCGAGATATCGACTTTTACCACGGTCTCAAGAAAAGGGCGCACATAGGTAAATAAGGTAAATTGCCCCATAAAAAATAGACCGATAGCAAGCATACCCAGTGTGACAACCCGGTATTTAAAAAAGCTAAAAATACTGAGAATCTGAGGCGTATTTTGATGGCTATTCGGAGCAGTTGGCATTGAGGGTAAACTCACCCATAACCACACAATAGTTGCAATCGCGATAGGTACTAAGCCTAAAAATGCCCCTCTCCACCCAATAGTTGAGCCTAAATAAGCCCCTAAAGGTGCAGCAATAACCGTTGCTAGTGCATTGCCGCTATTGAAAATAGCCAGTGCCTTAGGAACTTGATCTATCGGTACAAGGCGCATTGCTATCGCGGCAGACATAGACCAAAAACCGCCAACAACAACACCGATTAGCGCACGGCCAACCATATAAACATAATAATTAGGAGCCAAAGCAATCATTGCACCTGACAGCCCCATTAAGAACGCGAGCCCGAGCAATAAAGTTTTACGATTTAAATGACGAGTCAGCGCAGAAATAAATAAACTCGTTATGACAGCAAATATTCCTGAGATCGTAATACCTTGTCCTGCCATGCCTTCAGTTACCTGAAAATCAAGCGCTAACGGCGTTAACAAGCTCACAGGCATAAATTCTGAGGCAATCAATACAAAAACACATAGCGTCATGGCAAAAACTGCACTCCAATTCGCTCTTTCAGGAAAATTTCGCTTTTGAAAAATGACATTATCCATCAGTTATATTCGCCTATGTACCTACGATATTTAATGGACATCATCATGTCATACAGGTAATAATTTAATTAGTGGGTATAATCTTCATAAACTTGTGAGAAAAATTCATTAATGATGAAAGGTAAAATGAATGACTTGCACGCTTTTCTTATCATTGCTCAAGAGCAAAGTTTTACAAAAGCGGCCGCAAGACTGGGTGTGACGCCTTCAGCATTGAGCCATACAATACGACTTTTGGAAGAACGCTTAGGGATCCGGCTTCTCGCAAGAACAACCCGAAATGTTTCAGTGACAGAGGCTGGCGCACAGCTAATGAATGCCATCCACCCATTATTTGAACAGATTGATATTGAACTTAATGCATTAAGTGAGTTACGAGACAGCCCTAGAGGAACTATTCGCTTAAGTTGTACCGATGACCAAATAGAAATTTATATTCGACCAATATTGAATAATTTTTTACAAAAATATCCTGATATCACAATAGAAATATATGTGGACTATGGTTTTACAAACATTGTTGAAGAGCGTTTCGATGCAGGAATTCGAATTGGCGATGATATCAATAAAGACATGATAGCAGTTCGCATTGGGCCAGATTGGCGCTTAATTGCTGTCGCTTCACCGGACTATTTTAAACAGCACCCTAAGCCTTTATTTCCTAACGACTTATCTGAACATCAATGTATCAATATTCGCCATCGTGCTGCGGGGGCTATTTATGCATGGGAATTTAAACAAGATGGCCGTACAACGAGTATAAAGGTGGATGGGCAACTCGTTTTCAATAGTACACTACACCAGTTAAATGCAGCACTTGATGGAATGGGAATAGCCTATATTCCTGAACATTTAGCAGAGCCTTATATTGCCGAGGATAAGTTACAGGCTGTATTAATCGATTATAGCCCTTACTTTGAAGGTTTCCATCTGTATTACCCAAACCGTCGCCAATCCTCACCCGCTTTTATGGCTTTTGTAGAAGCAATAAGGTATCGGAACAAAGGAGTCGCACTATGTGGGTAATGGCGTTGATATTAAATGAGTTTATGGAGTTGGCTAAATAGCAGTACCCCCATTAATGCTCCCAGATTGGTTTTTTAGATGAGGATGTAAGAAATAATTACTAAAGGCCTAATTCATCAAAAAACCAAGTCAAACGAGCATTGGAAATAAAATTATTTATTGTATGTCCTACTCCAAACATATTATTTTAACTTCGGTTCCTTGCTCTTTACAGGAAGAAATTAATGAGGAAATAAACCACAGTATTTGAACTATTTCATTACGATTCTCCACCTTTCCTCCTGTAGACAAAGCTATAAGATTATTTTCAAGTCTTGATCTTGATATAAAGTTAACGACTAAATAAACAATTTTTCTGAGGTTTGGTTTACGCGTTTGCTCCTTGTAGAACTCAATACCATTATCTAGCGAGCAACCTTCAGGTGCTCTACGTAATCGTTGAATATTAGTCGCCACACTACCATCTCCAACTTTTGCTATATATTTTCTATTCCACAGTGTTTTCTTAGCATCAATTCTGTGATGTGGAGGAACTAAATTGCCTAAATTTTTCTGTGCTTGCCCTACTACATCTTGAAATTTTGATGCCGAAAGCCCCTCATCACCAGATTTAGAATGATAAAATTCAATTAACCCATCTGATACTGAAATATGGTCAGCCCATTCATTCCCTAAATCATCCAAAAAAAGATAAGTAGATGAAGTGTTAATTACTTTTTCAACCTTATCAAATATAGAACAAGGACTAAAGTTAACGCTAGCAGTATCAAAAATACCTTTCTCAGTCCTAGCGTTACTCAACTCATCACAAGACTCAAAAACTGTCATAAATGAACTAATATTTGATAAAAGCTGAGGATTTTCAAAAAGTTTTTTTGAGTGATATGCAATCTGAGGGTCATCAAATGTAATGATGAAACAATTATTTTTGTTAATGTATTCTTCAAGAGATTGAGTTTCACCGCTAGAAAATTCAAGGTGTATTTTTCTAAAAATCTGTGACTGTATTTTTATCGATTTTTTTAAAATTTTCACTTCTGCATTAATATAATTAAAAAGATATTTATTTTTTCTTGAAGAAGCAATGTATGAATTTGCATCGATATTTAGAACTTGATCATATTTTGTGATATACCTATCTAGAGAAAACTCCACCTGTTTGGCATCTACTTCGATATAAGTTCGAATTAATTTTTTTTCGTCAATTGCTTCAATGAGCGAAGATAATTTAAATAAAAGGCCATTCGGAGTTAATGTATTAATTTTATCTTCAAAACTGATAGGAAGTGCAAAACTATCAATAAAACTATTTGTTGTAGAAAAACCTTCGATATCATCACATACCTTCGCCATCCACTCTCTAAATCGTTGAATACTAACTTTTCCATTATGCCTGTTAATTCGAGCAGTACTCAACGCAAAACTATATAATTGTCCTTTGTGAGTTACACTCATGTTTTTAACAGCATAATTATTAGCACCAAATGTAGAATATGAGTCCTCCAATGCTCGCGCTTCAACTGATTTACTTCTTATTGCAGAATCTGAAACATCAAGGTTATCAAGTGCCAACTTATGAAAATTAGAATTACTATCAGCATACAATCTTGAGAGTATCGAGTAATCAACATCATCAAGGTATGTATCAAGAACGGTTGAGGATGATATGTTCTTTTTACTTATTACTATATAATCTCTGTATTCGAAAATCAGAATATAGCAGAACTTTATCTCGTATTCATTGCCAACATTATTTTTAAAAAAACTTGGCTTTGACTTTTTCTTAAATATACATATGGATAAATTTGAAGAATGTCCATTTATGACAACTTCATTCCTTATATCTTGAAACGTAACACTTCTTGTCATTCTTTCCATTGATAAGGCTTTAAATATAGTCAATACCGAGGTTTTTGAAAGCTGTTTATTTGAATTTTTTCTATAAAAATAAGCACCTTCAGATAATTCTATCTCATTTATCACTACTATTTCCTTATAATTAATTATTTAATTGTAATAACTACCAGAATTAATCAGTATTTCTAAAGGAAGGCATCCCATAAGTCAAACTTTACTATCAATGTCATTAATTTTAAAAAGTAGTAAACACACTACTTATTTTACTTGCCTTTTTTTAGTAAGTCTTTCAACGCCGCAATATTCGCCCTTGCCCCTTCAGCTTCTTTTAATTGGCGACGCTTTTGAGCATAAATATCAAACATTTCTTTGGCTTTTTCGTCAGCAATTTTCTTACTAATCCCACCAGCACCCTGCAAAACTTCACGCTCATTGAAACTTAAAAACTGATCCAGCTTGGTATCCCAATCCTGTAAGAAAACCTGCTTACGGCGCAGTGCTTGGTCTTCGGCAAAATCCAGCCACATATTGACGATACGGTTTAATTCTTTGAGCTCATTTTCACGTAGATAATTCTTCGCAATCGTCACATCCGTTTTACGAACTTCGTCCGACTTATAGCTGGTTAAGCCCATATCCGGCTGGCTAGCATCTGCACGACTGGCTATAAGCTCAGCAGCAGTCATGCCAGTACAAGCAAAATGCAGTTTGTTTTGAATGGTTTGGAAGAAACGATTGGTTTCTTTATTGGAAGGCTCGTAATCCGCTGCCATAGTGAATATATCTTTCACCCGTAAATACACACGTCGCTCACTGGCGCGAATATCACGGATGCGTTCGAGCATCTCATCAAAGTAATCAGGCACGACTGACTGACCGACAGGCGGGTTCTTCAGTCGTTCATCATCCATCACAAACCCTTTGACCAGATACTGCTCCAGTGTTTGCGTTGCCCATTGACGAAACTGTGTGCCGCGAACCGAACGGACACGGTAACCAACAGCAAGAATGGCAGGTAAGCTATAATGGTCGATCTCTCTGGAGACCTGACGATTTCCCTCTAATCGAACTATCCGGAATTTCCGGATGGTTGCGTTTTGAGCAAGTTCCCCTTCAGAAAAAATATTAACAAGATGTTCGTTAATTGTACGAACATCTTTTCCATACAGTTCAGCAATGGATGCCTGAGATAACCACAGCGTATCAGACTCAAAGCGGCATTCAACGTGAGTTTGGCCATCTTCACTGCGGAACAAAACAAATTCGCCCTGTGGTGCTTCAGGAAGATTGTCGCTCATCAAATTGCCTCCGCTCTCTATACGTTATGCATAAACTATGTCTATACGTTATGCATAAAATATGAACAACAATATAGCATATTTAACAAAAAAATAAGGCCACCAGCAAATAGGTAGCAAGCACATTATTTTATGAAAAAACAATATACTACTATTATCTATATTCTTTCTTTGCAAGAAAAATATTCATGCATTTTTTCAGTCATTACCCACGGCGCTTTATTCAGTTTAATATCATCACAATACATTGCAAATCGTCTTAAAAGTGATAACACTTTTTCAGCAAGCGTTTCTGCAATATTAATACACTCGATATCAAAATCAGGGTAATTATTGCCTTTTATTAATTGCTGATAGAGATAATTAATCTTTAATTTTTTAGTCTCTAAATTAATGGGGCGATTTATCAGTTCAACCTTAATGCAGCTACGCAAAGGGTTAGCTCCCCCGCTACTGAAGTGCCCTTTATAGCTTAAATCAACATTATAATGGCGATGTTTATCATTAATTTCTGGATTTCCACCAGCTTTATCTGTGAGGTAGAAGCCAAGAACCTCAAGGTTTTTAGTAAGTTGATGATGGATATCTTTTAGCCGTGCTTTATCTGAAGGGAATTCTCTTTTTAATTTATAATTAGAAGGGACTTCTTGAAGAATAACTTTTATATCAATATCTTCTGACATTCGGTTAATTAAATTATAAGCCTTCGATAAGCAAGTACCACCAGCGAAAACAAACCTAACTGGTAAATCAATATTGATGGGTTCATTTGGTACTTTCTTACTTCTAGGATCAAATCCTTTCAACTGAGCTTCATGTACAATATGCAAGCTTGCCAAAACACGCAGAGCATCTGTTACATGGACATCTTTTTCTGCAACAAATGCAGGTAGCCCATTCAATAACCCTGCAGCCTCTGCATCTTGAATATCAGCAATTTGGTCTTCCGTAATTTTTTTCATATTGAACATTTCTACCTGAAACAGTGATGTTTCGAGATATTTTCCTTCCTGGAGTTCGAATTTGTAGCTGCATTGGGATTTGAGTCGTTTTACCTGCGTTATAATCCTTTAAAGCCTGTCCTTGAGTTACTTGAACATTAAGCTTTTGAAAGGTTTCCTCCACAACTGACTCAAATGGTGCTGCTACCGTCCTTTTACCTGCAAACCGATTAAAACGAGTTTTCGCATAAACACCTAAACTCACTCGAATGATAATACCCTCTTCAACAAGTGCCGCTAGCACTTTGCCAATTTGTGATTTACTGCCTAGATGCTCTAATTCTGAACGTAAAATCACAGTACCTTTTCTGTTGGCAATGGAGCGCAACAGCTTCTGTTTTAAAAACATAGTCGACTCCTTTTAAAAATAGGTAAACATAGTTTTATGTTAGCAAGTTTTTCATTAAAAACAATACATTATTTTTATATAATAAGATAATAAATGAGCCTTAATATCCATGTATTTATCAGTTAGCTAGTCAGCGTCTTATCTGATTTTATTCAGCAAAAATACAACTGCTTAAGGCACCTTTCGGTTGTAGTGGTCAACAAAAATTGGTCACCGTTTTAGAGTTTTCCCAATATAATCGTTCTGATCCATTGGTGTTAACCTCGAGATATAACCCCCCTCCATCGGTCATTTTATAGGGGGTTACCATTGGCCTTGAGGCCGCTACCTGGCGGGCGTAAGACTTCATTGTGGGGGCATCCAAAAAATAGGGAAAAATTATGCCCCCAATTTTGCCCCCAAACAGGGGTATAAACCAGTAAACATGGGGAGAATCAGACAGACTCCGAGATGATTAATCTTATTGATTTAAAAGGAAAATATAGACTTTGAGAGAAATTCAGAAACTGCGTTTGGCGGAAGATCACAGGAGTCGAACCTGCCCGGGACTGCTGGCAGCCCCAACTGGATTTGAAATCCAGCCGCCTCACCGGAGACGACGATCTTCCTCTATAGGTTGGAAAACGATTATAGACTGAATTCATTATTTTCCAAAGCATTGAAACTACAACTATTGCCTTTATTGATAAAAGCCAATAAAAACCCCATTTATTGATAAGCGTTAATAAGAAAAAACGTTAGATTGATATTGAGGTTTGTACATTTGCCCCCATATACTTTCTTATATTCGCAATGGCGTGCTAGTTCTATCACCCATAACATTGACCATATTTGGGTTTAAGTTCGCCATTTAACTTTTATTGTCAACACAGTAAGCCTTGGCCTACGAGCACAAGCCTGCAATCACAGGATGTTTTATGACAAATTCATTATTAGCCGATTCCGCACTACCCCGTTTTTCTACTATAGAGCCCGCGGATATTTTCCCCGCAGTCCAACACGTACTCAATGAATATCGCCAAACAGTAGAAAACCTGCTGAGCGCAGCGGATCAATATACTTGGGACAACCTGTGCCAACCTTTAGAAGAAGCCAGTGATAAGCTTTCTCGTGTTTGGTCGCCAGTCAGCCATTTACACTCCGTGAAAAACAGTCCAGAACTGCGCGAAGAGTATGAAAAATGTTTGCCATTACTGTCCGAGTTCAGTACTTGGATGGGGCAACATGAGCCTTTATATCAAGCATATAAATCATTAAAAGAAGGGGCTGAATTTAATTCCCTTAACCAGGCCCAACGTAAATCCATCGAAAATACTTTACGTGATTTTGAATTATCTGGAATTGGCTTACCTGCTGAAAAACAGCAACGTTATGGTGAAATTGTTGCACGTTTGTCGGAAATAGCGTCTAAGTTTAGCAATAACGTCCTTGATGCGACTATGGGCTGGAGTAAGCTCATTAAAGACGAAAAAGAATTAGCAGGCATGCCAGAAAGTGCAATTGCCGCAGCAAAAGCCATGGCTGAATCAAAAGGCGAAGAAGGCTACTTACTCACCCTCGATATGCCAAGCTACTTACCTGTTATGACCTATGCTGATAACGCAGAATTGCGTCGTGAGATGAGCCATGCATATAGCACCCGTGCGTCTGACCAAGGCCCAAATGCCGGTAAATGGGATAACAGCGAATTAATTGATGAACTGATGGCGTTACGCCACGAACTGGCGCAATTATTAGGTTTTAAAAACTACGCAGAGAAATCCCTTGCCACCAAAATGGCCGAATCACCAGAACAAGTGCTGAATTTCCTCAATGATTTAGCTGACCGAGCTCATCAGCAAGGGGAAAATGAGCTGGCTGAACTGACGGCTTTTGCTAAAGAGCATTATGGTGTCGATACGCTTGAATCATGGGATTTAGCCTATTACAGCGAAAAACAAAAACAGCATAAATTCTCATTAAATGATGAACAATTGCGTCCATATTTCCCTGAACAACGTGTCCTAAATGGGTTATTCGAAGTTGTTCATCGTATCTATGGCTTAACCGCCAAAGAGCGTCATGATGTGGAAACATGGCATAAAGATGTGCGTTTCTTCGAGCTCTATGACGAAACCAACACTCTGCGTGGTAGCTTCTACCTAGACCTCTACGCCCGCGAACACAAACGCGGCGGTGCTTGGATGGATGACTGTGTTGGCCGCATGGTGCATAAAGACGGTTCATTACAAAATCCTGTTGCTTACTTAACTTGTAACTTCAACAAGCCACTCGGTGATAAACCCGCACTGTTTACCCATAATGAAGTCACGACCTTATTCCACGAATTTGGTCACGGCTTACACCATATGTTAACGCAAATTGATGTTGCTGATGTTGCTGGGATTAACGGTGTACCATGGGATGCCGTCGAATTGCCAAGTCAGTTTATGGAAAACTGGTGCTGGGAGCCTGAAGCCCTCGAATTTATTTCTGGCCATTATGAGACAGGCGAACCATTACCAACAGAAATGCTCAATAGCATGTTAGCAGCAAAAAACTACCAATCAGCCATGTTTGTTCTGCGCCAGTTGGAGTTTGGCCTGTTTGATTTCACCTTGCATGCTGAATATGACCCAGCGAAAGGCGCGCAAGTCATGCCAACGTTATATGCAATTAAAGATAAAGTCGCTGTGGTCCCTTCACCAACATGGTCTCGCTTCCCACATGCTTTTAGCCATATTTTCGCAGGTGGCTATGCCGCTGGCTATTACAGCTACTTATGGGCAGATGTGCTTGCGGCAGATGCATACTCACGTTTCAGTGAAGAAGGCATCTTTAACCGCCAAACAGGCCAGTCTTTCCTCGACAATATCTTAAGTCGTGGTGGCTCAGAAGAGCCAATGGCACTGTTTGAGCGTTTCCGTGGTCGCAAACCAGAATTAGATGCCATGTTGAAGAGCTATGGTATTCATGGCTAATCGTATTGAGATCCAATTGATCTGTGAAGAGGGTGCCGATCCCGGCACTCTTTCTCAACTTTCTGAAAAATGGCAGCTTTCTCACACCCCTGATGCCGTTATGGCTGTTGTACTTACGCCTGAAAACTTACAACTACGTAAGCTAGATGAGCCTAAGTTAGGGGGGATCTTTGTCGACTTCGTCTCTGGGGCGATGGCCCATCGTCGTAAATTTGGTGGAGGCCGCGGTGAAGCTGTTGCCAAAGCTGTCGGGATCAAAAAAGATTACCTTCCCGATGTGATTGATGCCACTGCTGGCCTAGGGCGTGATGCCTTTGTTCTAGCCGCTCTCGGTTGCCATGTCCGTATGTTGGAGCGCCACCCTGTGGTTGCTGCCCTATTGGATGATGGTTTACAACGAGGCTACCAAGATGCAGAAATTGGCCCATGGTTACAAGAGCGAATGTCATTGATTCATGCATCCAGTATTACAGCACTGAGCGAGATAACCCACGCGCCTGATGTTATCTATCTTGACCCGATGTACCCTCATCGGCAAAAAAGTGCTTTAGTGAAGAAAGAAATGCGAGTATTTCAGTCATTAGTGGGAGCAGATGATGATGCAGATTCATTGTTAGCCCCTGCGATTGCTTTGGCTAAACGTAGAGTGGTTGTTAAGCGCCCTGATTACGCAGAACCCCTTGCGGGACAAAAAGCGCCATCAGCGGTTACCACTAAAAACCATCGGTTTGATATCTATCCATGTATTAAAAGTAGCGAATAAACGTAACGGCGAAGGGCGTATGTACAGGTGAAATTATCAGTATGATACAGCCGCCCTTTCGCGTACGTTTTGAGGTCAGAGAATTACAACACACCCTGCCCAAGCATTGCATCAGCGACTTTTACAAAGCCTGCGATGTTAGCACCTTGAACATAGTTTGTTTGTTTCTCTTCGCCACCGAATTCCACACAGTGCTGGTGGATATCCAACATGATGTGGTGCAGACGAGCGTCAACTTTCTCTGCTTTCCAACCTAGGCGAGCTGCATTCTGTGCCATTTCTAGACCAGAGGTCGCAACACCACCTGCGTTAGCCGCTTTACCTGGTGCAAACAGCACTCCCGCTTCAAGGAACAGCTCCGTTGCAGGAATAGTCGTTGGCATATTAGCCCCTTCAGCCACCGCTTTAACACCATTTTTGATTAACACTTTTGCTGCATCCACATCCAGCTCATTTTGTGTTGCACATGGCAGAGCGATATCGACAGGCACATTCCATGGTTGCTGGCCTGCTAAGTAAGTCAAGCCAAACTCTTTTGCATACTCTTCAATGCGACCATAGTTGTTTTTGATCTCTTCCAAACGTGCGAGTTTTTCTGTTGTAAAACCATCTTCATCAACGACAGTACCGCTTGAATCAGATGCAGTAACCACTTTCGCACCTAGTTCCATACATTTTTCAATGGTGTACTGTGCAACGTTACCTGAACCAGAAACTGCGACACGCATTCCTTCAAAACCTAGGCCATGGCGTTTTAACATCGCATTGGTGAAATAAACCAAACCGTAACCAGTTGCTTCAGGGCGAATTAAACTGCCACCAAAGGACAATCCTTTACCAGTAAATACACAAGAAGTGTCATTAGACAGTTTTTTCATCATACCCGTCATAAAGCCCACTTCACGGCCACCCACACCAATATCCCCTGCTGGGACGTCAGTATTAGAACCAATATGGCGATAAAGCTCAGTCATCAATGCTTGGCAGAAACGCATCACTTCACCATGACTTTTACCTTTAGGATCAAAGTCAGAGCCACCTTTACCACCACCCATTGGTAATGTGGTCAGGGCATTTTTCAGTGTTTGTTCGAAGCCTAAGAATTTCAGAATGGATAAATTCACAGACGGATGAAAACGCATACCACCTTTGAATGGACCGATTGCAGAGCTAAATTGTACACGCCATGCACGGTTGACTTGAACTTTACCTTGGTCGTCTACCCAACACACACGGAATTGAATTACACGCTCAGGTTCAACAAAACGTTCAAGTAATGCTTGGTCACGATACTTAGCATTTTGCTCTAAGAACGGCCAAAGGGAAGTGAATACTTCACGCACCGCTTGTAGAAATTCAGGTTGAGAAGGGTCTCTTTTTTGGACAGACTCCAAGAACGAAGATAGTGATTGTGTCATCTATGTCTTCCTTTTTAACATTGTAGTTGTTGTGATGTGCCTCACTCTTTCTTTTCATTATTTTTAGGAAATGTGAGGTTGATTTGCGTTTGCCTATTGAATATATCATTAGTTTGTATTCTAAATTCAAGGTTTTTTTTCACTCAATAGCAAAATAAATTGCTTGACCTGCCAATAACTCCCTCAAGATACATATTTTGAAACAAAAAAAACGCCTGCATAAGCAAGCGTTTTTAGTGAATAATATTTCAAATATAGTGATATGGATTATTCTTCATCATCATTTAGTGGCACAATCAACATATCCACATGAACGGTATTGATTAACTGGCGAGCAGAAGACATGAGCTTGCTCCAGAAATCTTGGTGGTGTCCACAGACGACTAAATCCATATTGTATTTTTTAATGGCATCGACCAGTACTTGGCCTAAGTCACCACTGCCACTGAGTGTTTCTTGAATTTCATAACCTGCACCCGCAGACAAATCCTTCAGAGCATTACGTGTTTCATCAGTAATACGTTGCTGCATGTCTCCAAGATTGACATCAATAAGACCGGTATAGAGGTCTGAATAGTTAACATCAACATGGATCATAGATACTTTGGCCCCGTAAGGTTTTGCCATAGAGACAGCCTTATCCAGTAATACTTTACTTTCAGGTGATAAATCTACCGCAACAAGAATATGTTTGTAAGCCATAAGTAAACTCCTTCCGAATGCTGATTATCTGGTGGTTATGCCTTCACCACATCTTTATGAATACTATACCTGCTAATTGTGATTATTAAGTGTTGCTTTGATCACATCTAAGCAGATTAACCTTAAAATCATCACTACATATAACATTTTATAAAACAATAACATCATTCATACAATATTAATATATTGCCCTAAAAAATTCGAGTTATGGGAAATATTTTAGCTTAGAAAAACAACAAAGTTGCACCGCAAACTGTGATACTAAAGTTCAACCATTCAGTTTTATTTTCTTCAATGAAAACAAAAAGTCATCACAAATTTGCGCTAACTGCACTTTTTTTAAACAGTAATTTATCCTACAATAAAATAACTGAGTATAAGTACAATTTTTCTGCTGTATTTCCTTTGCGACAATTGCTGTGAGCTTGAGCTAGGTTCTAAGGAGAGGATTATGTTCAGTATGATTGCATTGTTTTGGGCATTATGCATTTTGTGCATCTTAAATATGATGCGGTATTTTTCTTCCGTTCGTGTTTTATTGTCTATTTTAAGGGATTCAGACCCTCTGCTTTATCAATCCGTTGATGGTAATGGCTTTTTTACTACACACGGTCAACTGAACAAACAACTACGGTTAGTTCGATACATAAATAACAAACAGTACCTTGAACATTATGACCCTGAAGTTATTTTGCGTTGTGAGCGGATCCGCAAGCAATTCATGATGATAAGCAGGCTCAGCATTCTTGTTGTCGTGAGTTTAGTCTATTTATTGATAACGGGTTAATTGTAATTAGTGACTGACTAATGAAAAAATAGTGATGACCTTACGATCATCACTATTTTGTATATGTAGATTACTGTGTTCATGTAACTGTTAAAGGCTCCATACTCATGTATGAAGCCCAAATTAGTGCGACTAGATAAACAGCAGCGATAGCCAGTACAAACCACCCGATAACACAATGGACACTGGTAAAGTTAATAACCATGCTAACGCAATGCTTTTAATGGTTTTTGTTTGTACACCGCCACCATCGACAACCATCGTCCCCGCAACGGCAGAAGATAAAACCTGCGTTGTTGAAACGGGCATACCAGTATAACTTGCCACGCCGATAGACACTGCTGCAGTCACCTGAGCAGATACGCCTTGCGCATAAGTCATGCCTTTCTTACCAATTTTCTCACCAATGGTCACAGCAACACGCTGCCAACCAAACATGGTGCCTAATGATAATGCTAAAGCAACCGCAATAATGATCCACAGAGGTGCATACTCAACGGTATACAGCAAATCATTACTGAGTTTTTTCAGTAAGCTGGCATCTTTCGAGCTTGTTTCTGGTAATTTCGCAACCGCATTAGCAGTATCAGAGATACACATCAGCAAACGGCGTGCGTGGTTACGTTGGTCTGGCGTCAGCTCTTCATAGCTTTGAATGCCATTTAGCATCGTTTGAGCTTGATTTAAAATAGCGCCAGTACGCGTGCTATCACAATGGAATTCGCCACCTGGTTCATCACTACTTTCTGCAACGACAGGCGCATTTTCTATTGCATGGTTTAACGCTGGTTTATGTGTTTCATAGTATTGTTGCAGGTGGACAACCGCATCATGCGTTTTTGCGATGTCATAACCGTTAGAATTCATATTCATAACGAAACCTGCTGGAGCAACACCAATTAGCACTAACATGATAAGACCGATGCCTTTCTGGCCATCGTTCGCACCATGGGAGAAACTTACCCCAACTGCTGACAAAATCAATGCAGTACGGGTCCAGAATGGTGGCTTACGCTTACCATCTTTTTTCTCACGTTCCGCTGGTGTTAAGTGAATGCGTCGACGTTTCTTTGTGCCACTCCAATAACGGCGCAAAAAGAAAATCATCAAACCGGCAATCACAAAACCGATAGCGGGAGACAAAATTAATGACATGAAAATACTGATCATTTTCGGTATATTCAAGGCATCAACGACAGACGAATCAGTCACAATCGCGTTGGTTAAACCCACCCCGATTATCGCCCCGATCAGCGTGTGCGAACTGGAAGCAGGGATACCAAAGTACCAAGTTCCAAGGTTCCAAATAATTGCAGCCAAGAGCAATGAAAAAACCATTGCAAGGCCGTGAGCTGAGCTCACATTAAGCAAGAGGTCTGTTGGTAAGAGATGGACAATTGCATATGCGACGCTCAACCCTCCCAGCAAAACACCAAAAAAGTTAAAAACCCCTGCCATGACAACTGCGAACTGAGCCCGCATTGCTCTGGTATAAATAACCGTAGCTACCGCGTTAGCGGTGTCATGGAAGCCATTTATAGCCTCATAGACCAGCACAAATAACAGTGCCAGAACTAATAATAGACCTGTATGAAATTCTAAACCTGTAAAAAGATGTAGCATAGACGTTAAGCCATTATATGTTGGACATGAACGCGGCGCATTATCAGTGACAAACGCTGGCGGTGGAAGCAAAATCTAACCTTTTTTTGATTTAACTACTCATCAAAAAAGTACCTCATGGCAATTACCCCATATTTTTCAATAAATTAAAGCAATCAAACTTATTCTGAATTTTTGAAACTTTTTAACGATATTTCCAGAAAATAATCGTTGTTTGCTTTTTTTAGACGAATTTCTCTAATTATAATACGTCCTGTATAGTTTTCATCAGTTCTTCCTCAAAGCTTTACATTACAATCCCGATGAGATGACGTAAAATATCCCGGTTATCAATGTAATTATACTAAAAATCAAACATATATAGAGATACTTACTGTGAAAAATTTCGACGTTATTATTTTAGGTGCTGGCGCTGCGGGTTTATTTTGTGCCTCACACTCTGGCAAACGCGGTTTAAAGACGCTAGTAGTTGATAACGGGAAAAAATTAGGCAGAAAAATATTGATGTCCGGTGGTGGGCGCTGTAATTTCACTAATATGTACGCAGAACACAGCAATTACATTTCAACAAATCCACACTTTTGTAAGTCAGCACTTGCTCGCTATACACAGTGGGATTTTATCGCCTTAGTCGCTAAATATAATATTCCATACCATGAAAAAACCCTAGGGCAGCTTTTTTGTGATAATAGTGCACAAGATATCGTCGATATGCTGCAAAATGAGTGTAATTTACCGAATATAACAATAAAACTTCGCAGTGAAGTCACTGGTGTCGAAAAAACACCAGAGGGCTTTCTAGTCACGGTGAATGGGAGCCAAGTAAGTGCTCGCTCACTGGTTGTCGCAACGGGTGGGTTATCTATGCCAGGTTTAGGTGCCACACCATTTGGCTACCGCGTCGCAGAACAATTTGGCCACTCGATTATTCCAACTCGTGCTGGCCTTGTCCCATTTACACTGCATAAGCCGCTTTTAGAAGCGCTGCAAGTCCTTTCAGGGATCTCGGTCGCGGCAAGCGTGACAGCTGCGGATGGGACGTTGTTTAAAGAAAATATTCTCTTTACCCATCGGGGCCTCTCTGGCCCTGCTATTTTGCAGATTTCTAGCTATTGGAACCCCGGAGAGTATGTGAGCATTAACTTACTTCCTAACCTTTCACTGAGCGACTTTTTAGCGGTAGAAAAGCAAAATCACCCAAATCAATCCTTAAAAAATACCCTTGCAAAATTATTGCCTAAACGACTAATTGAAATCATGCAAGCGCAAGGGCAAATCCCTGAGTGTGCCCTAAAGCAATTGAACCATCCGCAAATTGAAGCACTGCATAGCACGTTACATGCTTGGCAAGTTCAACCCAACGGGACAGAAGGCTACCGCACCGCAGAGGTGACTTTAGGGGGTGTTGATACCCATGAGATATCATCGAAAACAATGGGGTCACTGAAAACTGAGGGGCTATATTTTATTGGTGAAGTCGTCGATGTCACCGGCTGGTTAGGTGGTTATAACTTCCAATGGGCTTGGAGCTCTGCGGCAGCATGTGCAGAAAGCCTGCCTATTGTTTAGGAACAATAAAGTTTGTACACAAGCCGGAGAGTTTGTACATAAAGGCGATTTTGGAATAATAAAGTTTGACACTAAGCTATAATGACCTTTAAAACATGTGATGGATCGAGGTCATTTTGGCTGGGCGCAGAAAACTAGATTCGCTATCAGATTTCCAGCGAGCATTGAAACAGAGGTATGGATTGGGAGTGCGAGAGGCCTACAAGCCATGGCTTCGCGTCCAAGATGTAAGTTCATATGGTCACAGTGCCAAGATTCAAGGCATAAAAACTGGGCGTATTCATCACACCCTTTCTGAACATGAATCTTCGTTTTTTTATCTCGCTGAATTTTGCGACACCATCATTGATATCCGAGAACAGTTCCCTCTAATTCCTTTAGATCTATCTACCAAAATTGCTCAGGCACTGGGTGTCGACCATCCTGTCATCCCTTACTCAAAGCAAAATGAGTGGAACGTGGTGACAACAGACTTCTTATTGACCCGATCGGATGGTGCTAAACAATGGTATGAGGCTGTAAGCGTTAAACCAACTGCTAATCTCGTCAACAAGAGAACGGCTCAAAAGCTCGATATCGAGAGAGTCTGGTGGCAATTGCTCGGTATCCCCTTTCATGTTTATGTCATGTCTGAAGATAATCAGATTCAGTCAAAAAACATCCAGTGGTTCACCTCTCCTATTCGGCAAGGGTGTATACATCCAAGAGCACTGATGCATAAAGCAAAGTCGTTAGTTGGTACAGGCACATATTTAGTAGAGGACGTTTGTGAGGGGTTTATTGAGGCGCTAGATATCGATTCAGACGAATCATTGATGTTGTTGAAGAGCCTTTTAGCCACAAAACTAGTAACCGTTGACCTTAACAATTCGATTGAGGAAACAGGCTTAATCAAAGTCACACGGGTAGATATGGGTGATTCGGAGCAGAACTATGCAGGTTGAGATCAATAGCGTTTGGAGATTAGCAGGTATAGATGGTTTTGATGATGGCCTTTACCGAGTATTGGCTTGCTATCCTGATTATGCCACGGTGGTCCTCTTTCAAATTGTGGAAGGCTCAAAACTACAAAGACCAGCTGCTGTCGATTTGCCATTTTTTCTAAGACAGGCTGAAGAAGGGGCGATCAGCCCTGAAAAATACCCGAAGCCGCATTACCAATTGTCTGATGATAGAAACGTACCGTCTGATCATCTGCAAAAACGTGATAACCGCCTAGAGCAAATCAAAGGTTTGATATTGGATCCTTGGTTTCTTTTGAAGCTTGTTACGGACTCACGTTCAAGAATAGTAGCTGAACATGCCAAAAAACAGGGTGTTTATGTTCAGGCGTTATACCGTTCTCTCAACCTCTACTGGAAATATGGTCAGGAATACAATGCGCTTCTACCGGCTTATACTAACTCTGGAGGAGCTGGAAAAACGCGAGTCGCGGGTAAAGTAAAGCGCGGAGCACCAATAAGACTATCTACACCAAGCCTTGCCGCCCCGCCAAGTGTTAACACTAGCGAGAAAGATAAAACCATATTCCTAAAGGCTATGAAGCGGTTCGGAATGAAGGGTAAGAAAGTGACATTCCGGAAGGTTTATGACCAGATGTTAACGGAGTTCTATGCAAAGGAACTAATTGCCGCTGATTTGGAAGGTAGGGTAGCGCTCGTTCCTCAATATCGAGCATTTTTATATTGGATTAAAAGGCTTATTCCTCAGCAGGAGTTGATTCGGAAGCAAACATCACCTGGTGATTTTGATCGTAATCGCCGTGGTCTTCGCGGTGCAGCTACTGATCATACGGCTGTTCCTGGCAGCTGTTTTGAACTAGATGCGACTGTTTTGGATGTACATGTGGTTTCTGAGTTCCGTCGTAATCATGTGCTTGGTAGGCCAACTGTTTACTGTGTAGTTGATAAAGAAAGCCGAATGATTGTCGGCATTCATGTGTCTCTCGAGTATGCATCTTGGCGAGCTGGCCGTCAGGCGTTGGTCAACGCGTTCACATCTAAAAAGGAATACTGTGCTCGATATGGTATTGAGATTAAGGACAGCGAATGGCCATGTCATCACATACCTCAGAGACTTCTATGCGATCGTGGTGAATTTATTTGTCAGGATGCAGAAAATCTTGCAGTTCCTTTGATTGGACACCTGAGCATAGCTCCACCTTATCGAGCTGAACTCAAAGGCATAGTGGAGCATCGTTTTAACATATTAAACGAAAAGCTTATCCATGATTTGATGGGGACAACCCGAGGCCGTCACTATATTCGCGGTGATAAAGATCCAAGAATGGAAGCGGTATTAACTCTTGATGAGGTTAATGCGTTGTTGATTGATGCGGTTCTTGAACACAACAGTCAAGTTTTTGAGAGCTTAGCGGGTCAATGCAGTCTACTCATCGAGAAAGAGTTAGCACCCACTCCTATTAATTATTGGAATATCCATCTTCAAAAGCATCAACATGCCTTGAGTACACTGGACGAGGCAACCATTAGAGCGCGCCTCCTACCTGCAGATTGGGTTTCGATGACAAGCAAAGGGGTGAGGTTAAATGACGATATGTACTATGAGTCTGATCGCCCCGATTTTGAAGACTGGAAAGTCATTGCTCGCAGTGGCAGTAGTTGGCGTTTAGAAGCAAGAATAGATCAGGACAACTCTTCCTTTATCTTCGTTCGATTTAAGCCAGATGAGGGTTTCTCCCAATGTTGGCTCCGTAAAGCATCAAAATCATTTGATGAGCGTCATCACGCAGATATTTTATTTTTTGAGGACTGGAAAAAACTGGAAAAGCATCGTGCCAAGCCTACCGCCAAGTCTGTTGAGCGCCATCAACGCCGAAAAGAAATCACTCAAAATGCTCAAAATGAATCAGCTAAAGCGCCCCCTTTAGAATCAAAAGCTGAAAAGATAAAGGGCATGAAAGAGCGCCGCAGGCAGTCTGTCCTTGAGGCACGAGTAACGGCAAAACCGGCGGATGATATGGGTCATGCCCCCGATATGCCTGAGTTTGACAAACGCAATGACGAAAAAAGAAAGAATGTCGTCTCTCTGTTAAAGCGCAAGAAAGGTGAGTCTAAATGAATAGAGCAGCTGCCGTTTATCAAAGAGCAATTCTGCCTGAGCATTGTGGTAACCCTCTAATCGAGGCTCTTCCTCCTAAATTATGTGATAGCGAGTTGGCAGAAAAACTGAGCTACTACCCCTCTTGTCACTATGAAGAGACACAGTTGGATCCGTTAGAAAGGGTTGAATATGTATCTCGCCTCAGAGAATTAAGACAGCCATTGCCTGTTTACTTAGAGGTTTTTCGGGCTGTTGAAATGGCGATAAAGGAGGGTTATTCAGCGAAGAATCCTTTGTCGCCAACCACGATGAACTTTCTACATTATTCGGGAGAGGAACGTCCAGACATAGAACCTGTCACGGGATACTTTAAGCCAAAAGGCTCTGGCATTACCGTGATTGGAGAAAGTGGAGTGGGAAAAACCTGTATGCTGGAGCAAGTTCTGGGGTGCTTTCCAGATACAGTGGAGCATTCATATTACGAAAACAAACTGCTTCCCCTGCGTCAAGTTGTATGGATAAAGGTCGACTGTCCTGATGACTCAAGTGTAAAGGGACTTTGCTATCGGATACTTGAAGAACTTGACCGAAAACTGGGCATACCACAGACGAAACCAGCAAGCACCATCGCAGCTTTGATCAGTCAAATTGAAGCAAAGATGAAATCGAGCTTTTTGGGTATTCTCGTCATTGATGAGATGCAAAACCTCAATCTAGCAAAAGCGGGAGGCGCAGATAGATTAATTGGTTTTTTGCACAATCTCGTCAATAACCTCGGTATTCCCCTTCTGTTCTGTGCCAACCCTCCGTTCAACAACCTGCTAAGCAAAACACTCAAAGCAGCGCGTCGTGCAGAAAGCAGTGGATACTTTGATGTCGAGTTGATGAAAAATGATGAAGAATGGGAGCTGTTTATCGAGGAGCTTTGGCAGTTGCAATGGACAAATGTTCCCACACCTTTGACTGATGAGCTAAGCGATACATTGTTTGATTTGTCAGTCGGCAATATGGATTTAGCGGTAAGGATATATCAGGCGACGCAACGGGCGCTAATAGGCAGTGATGATGAGGTGTTGACTCCAAGTGCTTTGAGATATGGCGCAAGTATTGTTATCCGCTTATCGAAACCAGCAGTAGATAAAATCAAACGAGACAGCAAAATTTCGGTGCTCAAACGGCGCAGTGAGTCTTCAAAACCAAAGGCTCCTGTAACGTCAGCTAACGAAAGTGCAGGTAAACCTAAGCCTCAGTTGACAACCTCAAAAGGAAAACTAGTCACCATTCCAGGCGATTTAACCAAAGCACATCACCCTGAATTTTCTGAGCGAGTAATTGAGCTAAAGAATCTGGATAACCTTTATGAGGAGATTAAAGACTTTGACCTTTTCCAGAGAGCATCGGATGCGAAGAACCCGCTTGAAATACTGAAAAAAGCAGGCGTTCTATGTGATGACCCTCTGGAGATATTCAAGTAAGTTTCGTGGAATATGAAACTGCCATCGGCTTTTCCAGATGAGCTCCTTCTAGGGCGCTTGATGCGCCACATCATATTGACAGGCGAGCCGGCGTGTTCGTTTAGTTCACGGGTATTCGGCTCCAGTCGTTTGTCTATGCATCCTTTCCTGACAGCAGGCATATCGCGAATCGCTGAAATGTCCGGTGAAAATGCGGATAACCTGTTGGTCAGACAAACCCTTGCACCTCTGTTCTTCTTTTACTTACCTAAACATGCGAACGCACTCAAAGAGAACTTGCTCCGAGGAGATGGCGCCAAAGCCCTTCGCCATAGTCAGTTACCTTCTTTTGGCTGTGGCGGATCTTTACACTTAAAATGGTGCCCACGTTGCGTTGAGCTAGACATCCATGAACGAGGTGTTGCCTATTGGCATCGAGCACATCAAGTTCCCGGTGTAACAGCATGTTGGTTGCACCAAATACGACTTATGTCTACTGAGTTAAAAGCAAGGCAGCGGTTAAATGAAGGGTTGCCGACAGTGGTGCATTGTGATGCTCAAGCAGCGTCTGCGATGGAGATCGAGGTTGCGATATTCGGTTTCGGCCTTCTAGCCCAACTAGAGAGAACGAAACCTGGCTTTGATTTGGAGGAGAGATACCGCTCACGACTCAATGAGCTTGGGTTTATCACTCCCAATGGGAGCGTTCGAAGGAAGGCACTAATGAAGGTGTTTTCATCTGATTTGGCTATGTACCCCATGAAGGGGTCTCTGTTTCCTCGTCACCAAACTGATTATCACTACATTTCAGAATTGCTAGCAGCAGGAAAAAACTGCCACCCGTTTAGGCATCTCTTACTCGGAGCATGGTTGTTTAACTCTGCGAATAAGATGTTTCAACACACTGCACCGATTGAAGAGGTTAGCCTACATCAACCAAAAGGTTCAACGAAGGGAGCGGTTGAGCAGCGTTGCTTGAGTCTACTCAGAGAAGGTGACTCTCTTGCTGCGGTTTACAGAAAGACAGGTAAAAGCCGATGCTATTTAAAGCGTTTGGCAACAATGCATGGAATCAAACTAAATTTGAGACCAAAACAGTTAAATGAGAAGCTCAAACAGAGAATCATCAGGCTCGCTCGATTAGGTGTGCACCGACGGAAAATCTCTCAAGTTTGCCGGATCGGAATTGGTTCAATTGAACAAGTGATCGCCAGTGTTTCTGGGTTAGTTGAATGGCGAAAACAATGTCATTGGGAGTCGAAAAGGCGTTGCTGTCGAGTTCAGATTCAACGATACAGGCAAAGATATCCTGATGCTCTACGTAGTGATATTAAGGCTGACTGTAATGCGGCGTTTTTCTGGCTTTATGCAAATGACAGGGAATGGTTAGAGAATTCGCTTCCCAGACCTACCAGACCTTGTGGGCCCAGTAGGTTGGTATAGACTACTGCTTTTTGAATTCGGCTATAAGCGCATCCGTATCGACCAGCATATTCCCTTCCATGCGCTCTCTGGATGCCTTGTAAAGCCATTCAAAGATTGGCGTTGCTGACTGTCTGAAATTTTGCCAGTACCTCATGTGCTGCTCGGTGAATAGCTCCACCTCTGTGAAGTTTAGCTTGTCAGATAGAAGGTTTAACCATGTGTTATGACTGTCATTTGTTAACTGCTCGGCAATTTTCATACTCTGTTTGTTCATAAGCAATTCGTCGATAACAACCGCAATGATGGGTGTGAAAGGCCCAATTACAAAGACAACGGACTCCGGTATGGTTTGTTCTAGAAAGATCGAAACGCTAAAAGGAGCTAGGACACAAGTGAATAAACAAACCCATAGCAAATACTGGTAGCGTTTTCGAAGCTCACTTTCCCAAGCAAAGGTTGAGTAGGTCGCTACTAACTTAGCCACAGGATATGGCACACTGCTCAAGTTTGATGACCACCAAGTCTCCAGTTGCCCTCGATCTTGAGGGGCTTGTCTCTCTCGATTCGTACTTAATTCAGCAACTCGACTTTTCGGAAGCTCTAAGAGTGATGGCTTTGTACCTACCTCCATGGTTAGATGATCATGCAAACGTTGGATAGTGCATCCAAGAGATTGCCATTTTGAGACAATGTACTTGCCAAAGGTGCTTATCAGAACGAATGCCAGTAGAGGCGCAGCCGTCAAATATGAGGGGTCAAATGGTGTTTTGTGACCAGAAAAAACATAGATAGAAACGCCAGTCTGAACAACTGCCAGTAGCAGTGCTAAAGCCCAAATACAAGCCTTCCAGAACTTTGCACGATCGTAGGCGTATCGGAATGCCAATCCTGCCTCAACAGCAGGGATTGTTTTTTGATTTGCTACAACACAACTCATAGGGTTATCCATATTGTGGGAAGTCATTACCAAATACCTTACGCCACTCTCCAATTGCTTTTTTGTGATCGCCTGTGACCTCAAACTCTCGAGCTGCTAGTGCTGTATTGAAATCTGATTCCGCTTTTTGCGAAATTTTCGTCTTTTCGTCCCAAGAGAGTGTATTCAGGTTTCCCTGGATTTCTTTAGGGTCATTGACGTCCCACCAAATGTTGCTTTTTATGTACTGAAGAATGTCAATGACATTGAGATCGACGAACGGGCTTGCTTCACCTTTTTCCTCAAAGTAATTAAGCACTAAATTCTCTAGAAGATAAGATGACATTGACGGCATCGTAGCTCTGCGTTGCCAATACTTTATTGCTCGGATCGCGTTAAGGACATGGCCACCACATTGCTGATTGATGTCGGAGACGCGTTGGCGATCTAGTCTAGGGTCTGTTTTTATCCAGTTTCCCGCCCCATCAGGAATGATATAGAAGGTCTTTCCTTGGGCATCCTCGGAAGTGAAAAACGCCGGAACAATATCAAAGTTCCAGTCATAGCTAGAGAGCTTGAGAGTCGCTGCATTCTGGTTGCGATGTGTCTCTGCCTTGTCGTACTGGCTCAGATCAGCCAATTTGCTAACAAAGTGATTGATGATCTTACGCGAATTGAGTCGATATGAACTGTCATGGCGAAAGTTCTTATACTCAGGGGATTCAGTCGGCGTATTGATATACACAGTGCCGTCCAAGCTCTCTTCCCAAGTACATCCATTCGCTGACAGAGTGAAAATCATATCAATATCATCCAAGGGACGAATTTTGGTTCTTCTCGCAAAAGAACCAAAATTGACGTCTTTGTCGCTGTATAGCGGAAAGAAATCAGTTAATCCTTTTACTTGTCTTTTCAAATAATCTCGACTAGACCGCGCAGTGATCGTTTTCTTACTATCAAGATTGACGCTGTCGGCCATAAACTGGTTAAACGCAGAATTTACAGTTGTTGGCATATTCCCTCCATATTTTTAATGCATCAAATATAATGATGCGTTCTTTTTTCTAGATTACGTTGACTTTTCGAAAGGTGTCAATCATTATTTGTTGCATCATTCACTGTGATGCAATTTGCCATGATGGTTAAGTTAGAAGAAATCGCCACAATCAGAGCGGGTCATCCTTTTAGGGGAGCGATCCAGGAAGTTGATAACGGAAATGGCTATGTTATCCAGACACGTGATCTCGCTGATGACGGCCAAATTGCCTGGGAAAAGTTGGTTCAGACCAACGTCTCTGGACGAAAAGAGCCGGAATGGTTGAAAGCGGGTGACGTAATTTTTGCTGCCCGAGGTATCAAGAATCTTGCATCAGCGATATCTGGAGAAATGCTAGACCAGCTTGAGCTACCAGCCGTTTGTTCGCCACACTATTTTCAGATCCGTCTCGCTCAGAACGTGAAACTACTGCCAGAGTTTCTGGCTTGGCAACTCAATCAGTTGCCTGCACAGCGTCATTTTCAGCAGTCTGCGGAAGGTTCAGCACAAGTGAGTATTCGACGAACTGTTCTAGAGCAAACACCTGTGATGATTCCCTCGCCTGAGACGCAACGCAGAGTGCTTGCGCTTAGCCAAAGCGCGACCAGAGAAGAGCAGATATATCAGCAATTAATCGAGCTAAGGCGTGCAGAAATGCAGGCTATCGCGAATCAAGTTTTAACCGGAAAAATAAAATAAGAGATAAACAATGCCAAATACCCCAATCAACCAAGATGAAATCAACAAAGCCGTCTGGTCGGCGTGCGATACCTTCCGTGGCACCGTAGATCCATCCATCTACAAAGACTTCATCTTGACCATGCTGTTCTTAAAATACATCTCAGATGTACGCCAAGACAAAGTAGAAGAACTCACCACTCAGTTCGGTGACAACAAAGATATGGTTGAAGCCATGCTTGCCAGCCAATCATTCAAAATTCCAGCAGGTTCAACCTTTTGGGATTTGTATGATGTACGTAATACCGCAGGTAACGGTACTCGTATTGACCAAGCGCTGCACGCGATTGAAGAAGCCAACGGCACAAAGCTAAAAGGCGTGTTCCAAGACATTAGCTTCAACACCGATAAACTGGGTGATGAAAAGCAAAAGAACGACATTCTACGCCACCTATTGGAAGACTTTGGCAAGCCAACCCTAAACCTACGACCTAGTCGTGTTGGTTCGCTGGATGTGATTGGTAACGCCTACGAATACCTGATCAAACACTTTGCGGCTGGTAGTGGAAAATCGGCAGGTGAATTCTATACCCCGCCAGAGGTATCGGATCTGCTTTCTATCATCCTTGAGCCACAACAAGGTGACAGCATTTGCGACCCAGCGTGTGGTTCAGGCTCGCTATTGATGAAATGTGGTAAGCAAGTTCAAAAGAACTTTGGCGGCTCTAAGCAATACGCGCTATTTGGCCAAGAAGCGATTGGCTCTACATGGTCATTGGCAAAAATGAACATGTTCCTACACGGTGAAGACAACCACCGCATTGAATGGGGCGACACTATTCGTAACCCTAAACTGCAAGATACCAACGGTGGCTTACTGCACTTTGACGTAGTAACCGCAAACCCGCCATTCTCGCTAGATAAATGGGGGCATGAAGATGCAGAAAGCGATCACTTTGGTCGTTTCCGCCGTGGCGTGCCACCAAAAACCAAAGGTGATTACGCGTTCATCTCGCACATGATTGAAACCCTAAAACCAGAAACTGGTCGTATGGGTGTAGTTGTGCCTCACGGTGTGCTATTCCGTGCATCAAGCGAGGGGAAAATCCGCCAACAACTGATTGAAGAAAACTTGCTAGATACCGTGATTGGCCTGCCAGAAAAATTGTTCTTTGGCACAGGTATTCCAGCAGCTATCTTGATATTCAAAAAACACAAGACCGACAAAAACGTATTGTTTATCGATGCGTCTCGTGAATTTAAATCGGGCAAAAACCAGAACGTATTGACTGAAGAAAATATCCAGAAGATTGTCGATACCTACAAAGCGCGTGAAAGCGTGGATAAATATGCTTACCTAGCGACGTTAGAAGAAATTGCTGAAAACGACTTTAACCTTAATATTCCGCGTTATGTTGATACCTTTGAGGAAGAAGAAGAGATCGACTTGATGGCAGTTCGCAGTGAACGTTTGGCGTTGCAAAATGAACTGGCTGATCTGGAAGCGGAAATGGCGGGTTATCTGGAGGAGTTGGGTTATGGTGCCTAATGGTTGGGAGGAAACTCGCCTTAAACACATTGCTCGAATTAAGTCAGGTTCAACACCTCTTAGAGCTAAGCAGGATTTGTATTATTCACAAGATGGTACACCTTGGGTCAAAACCTTAGACTTAAACAATGCTGAAATTTTTGAGACCGATGAGCGCATAACGGAGCTAGCACTGAAGGAAACTTCGTGTTCTATCTTTCCTGTTAATACCGTTCTCGTTGCTATGTACGGTGGTTTTAATCAAATTGGCCGAACAGGATTGTTAACAGTTCCATCTGCGATAAACCAAGCACTCTCGGGGTTAATGCTGGATGGTACTAAAGCGGATTCTAAGTACATTTTGAATTACCTTAACGGTAATGTTCGACAATGGAAGAAGTTTGCAGCTAGTAGCCGAAAAGACCCCAATATCACACGCGAAGATGTGTGCAATTTTGAGGTGTTACTCCCCCCCCTCCCAGAACAACGCAAAATCGCCAAAATCCTCTCCACTTGGGATAACGCGATTGCAACCACCGAAAAGCTCATTGCAACCAGCCAGCAGCAGAAAAAAGCTCTGATGCAGCAGCTGTTGACGGGTAAAAAACGTTTGGTTGATCCTGATACTGGGAAGGTGTTTGAGGGGAAATGGGAAGAGGTTAAGTTGGACGACCTTGCTTTATATCGTCGAGGAAGCTTTCCGCAGCCATATGGCAACCCTGAATGGGTTGATGAGGTTAATGGTTATCCTTTTATTCAAGTATTCGATATTGATAAAAATATGAAACTGAAAAAGGCTACTAAAACCAAAATTAGTGATGCTGCAATAGATAAAAGTGTTTTCATTGAAGCAGGTACAGTGATCGTTTCCTTGCAAGGCTCGATTGGGCGTGTCGCTATTACACAATATGATGCTTACGTTGATAGAACAGTTTTATTGTTCCAATCATTTAAGCGAAAGATGGATACCATTTATTTCGCTTACGCAATTCAAGAGCTTTTTGAAATTGAGAAAGAGAAAGCACCTGGCGGTACAATTAAGACAATCACGAAACAAGTATTAAGTAACTTCACTATAAAAGTTCCTACTCATTACGAGCAACAAAAAATCGCCTCAGTCCTTACCGCTGCCGATAAAGAAATCGAGCTTTTACAAGCCAAACTCGCTCACCTTAAAGATGAGAAAAAGGCGTTAATGCAGCAGTTGTTGACGGGTAAGCGCAGAGTCAAAGTGGATGAAAACGTCGCCGCATAATAATTAGCAAATACCGCCCGAATAACGGGCGGTCAAATAATAAATAAAGGCTAGGCATGGATACAAACGCATTGGAACGAATGCAGCAACTGTTAGCGGAGTTTAAAAAACTAGAGCCAGTTGAAGTTGCAGAGCCCACCATTTTTAGTATTGGGAGTAAGGGGTATTACGAAAATCCCACTACCGATATTTTGGCATTCTTTTGTGACAGCAACGGTCAACATCAACTCGGTGATACTGCACTAAGGGCACTACTGACTTGTTTACCTGAAGACTATCGTTCTCTAGATTGCGCATTAACCGAAGTGCCCGAGCGAGAAGTCAAAACTCAAGCAGGCAAACGTATTGATTTACTGCTAGAAAGTGCTGATTGGGTGATGGTGTTAGAGAATAAAATCTACCATCAGCAAAATAATCCGTTTGATGACTATGAACGTTTTGTTCGAGAAGAGCAAAATCAAACTCGCTTTGCAGGTAAACAGGTTATTTTTGTAGTGCTTTCTCCAACAGGTGAAGCGTTACCAAGTGGCTGGCATGGCATCAGCTATCCCTCGTTAATTTCTGCTTTAAAAACTCAGCTAGCGGAACACTTTCTTTCCCAACCTATCCATAAATGGACGCTATTGCTGCGTGAATTCATCTTACATTTGGAGAGCCTTATGTCTCAGCCATCGGTTAATCAACAAACCCTCGATTTTGTCTTAGATAACCTCTCTACTATTAAAGAGCTTCAGGAAACTAAACAGCAAGCGATAAACGACTATCATCAAAGGCTGAAAACGGCACTTCAGTCCAAACTAGGAAAAGAGATTGCGACTCGGTTACATCATTGGAGCGGATATCCTGCTTTGCGATTTGCTTTAGCGAGCTGGAAAGATACCAATTCGGATGTTGTGCTATTTCTTTCTGGTGAAAAAGGTGAATCTTCAATTAATGTTTACGCCCACCTAGAGGGAGATTCTGATGAAAGTAAAGCAGACTCGTTGATTCTCACTGCTTGTAATGTTGAACGTTGGATTGAAGGGAATGGTACTTATCGCGGGTATAGAATCAAACTTGCCACCATGCCTGAAGATGACATTATTCAATTTATTGGTGAACGCCTTCAAGAACTGGATACGTTTGAACGTGAGTATTGGGGAGATGAGTCATGAGTTCACCTTTGCCTAATTTTCGCGAAGAGCACAGTGCCAAAATACCCGCACTAACGCTGCTCACCAACCTTGGCTACCAATTTATTCCGCCTGCTGAATGCTTGGCGATGCGTGGCCGCTTATCATCAGTGATTCTACCCAATGTGCTGCGCAGCGTGCTGAAACACAAAACCCATACCTTTATGGGTAAAGCCTATCCGCTTTCAGATTCGGCTATCGATAAAATCATTCAAGAGCTGGCGACCCCAGCGATGAATGCAGGCTTAAGAGCCGCGAATGAAAAGCTCTACAACGCCCTAACCTATGGCATCAGTGTGACTGAGTTTGTCGATGGTAAAAAAGCCAACCCAACCATTCAAATCATTGATTGGGACACGCCTGAAAACAACCAATTTCATTTCACCGAAGAGATGGAAGTTGATAACGCCCGTGGTACAGGTAAACGCATTCCTGATGTGGTCTGCTTCGTCAATGGCTTGCCGTGGGTGGTAATAGAAGCAAAACGCCCTGATAGTAGCATCAATGGCAAACCCACCATCACAGAAGGTATTTCGCAAAACATTCGCAACCAAAAAGTGGATGAAATTCCTCATCTGTTTGCTTACAGCCAACTGTTGTTGTCCATCAATGGGCATGATGGCTTGTACGGTACGTGCGGCACACCTGAAAAGTTCTGGGCGAAATGGAAAGAAGAAGAAATTACTGAAAACACCTTTGAGCGCCTTAAGAACACCTTACTGAATGACGCGCAACTGAATGCGATTTTCAGCCATCGCACGCTATCAATCAAAGACGAATATCTATCACTGATTGCAGGCGGTGATTTGGTGGTGACAGACCAAGACCGCTTATTGGTATCCTTGTTGCGCCATGACCGCCTACTAGAGTTAACCCGTCTATTTACTCTGTTTGATAAAAAAGCAGGCAAGATCGTTGCGCGTTATCAGCAAGTATTTGGCATTAAAGCTTTAGTGGAACGCATCACCTCTTTTGATGACAAAGGCGCACGTAACGGCGGTGTGATCTGGCATACCACAGGTTCGGGTAAGTCTTTCACGATGGTGTTTTTGTCAAAAGCCCTGATTTGGCTTAAAGCGTTAGCGAAATGCCGCGTTGTGGTTGTGACCGACCGTGTGGATCTAGAAGATCAGCTTGCTCGTACCTTTGCTTCTGGTGGCGCACTGTCAGATAAAGACAAAAAAGAGGCAATGGCAACCACAGGTAAACGCCTTGCAGAGCAAATCGGTAAAGGCAATGAGCGTATCATCTTCTCGATCATCAACAAGTTTGGTACAGCGATTAACCTACCGGAATGCTACAACGATAGCCCAGACATTATCGTATTAGTGGACGAGGGGCACCGTAGCCAAAACGGTGAGAACAACATTCGAATGCAGCAAGCCTTGCCGAAAGCCGCTTACATCGGTTTCACAGGTACACCACTGCTGCAAGACGATAAAACCGAGAACAAGTTCGGTAAAATCATTCACTCTTACACCATGCAGCAAGCCGTCGAAGATGGCACCGTTACCCCTTTGCTTTATGAAGAACGTATTCCCGATCTGAGCACCAACGACAAAGCCATTGATGCATGGTTTGACCGCATTACCGATATCCTATCAGAAAAGCAACGCGCAGACTTAAAACGCAAATTCGCTCAAAAAGGTCAGATTTACCAAACCGAAGGGCGTTTAGAGTTAATTGCGCACGATATTTCGGATCACTTCCAAAACTTCAAGCAGCAAGGTTTGAAAGGTCAACTGGCGTGTGATTCTAAAGCCTCTGCAATCCGTTATAAGAAGCTACTCGATCAAATCGGCAAAGTCACTTCAGTGGTTGCGATGTCGCCACCCGATACCCGCGAGGGACACGATAACGTCGATAATGAAAGTACCGATCTGGTGCAAAACTGGTGGAAAGAGAACGTCGCACAAAAAGGTTGGGCAGACGAGAAAGCTTACACTAAACACATCATTCAAGAGTTTGAAAAAGATGAAGGCCCCGACATTATGATCGTGGTCGATAAGCTGTTAACGGGCTTTGATGAGCCTAAAAACACCGTGCTCTATATCGACAAGCCGTTAAAGCAGCACAACCTGATTCAAGCTATTGCACGGGTTAACCGCCTGCACAGCAAAAAGCAGTTCGGTTATTTGATTGATTATCGTGGCATCCTCAAAGAGCTGGACATCACCATTGAGAAGTACCAAGACTTGGCTGAACGTACCCAAGGCGGCTTTGATATCGACGATCTCAAAGGCTTGTATAACCGCATGGATACCGAGTACAAGAAGTTGCCAGGTTTGTATGATGACCTTTGGGCCATTTTTTCTGATGTGAAGAACAAGCAAGACGGACAAGCACTTCGTCAGGCTTTGGCACCAAAAATTGATACCATTGATGGTCAATTAACCGATACCAACTTAAAGCTGCGTAATGATTTTTATGGTGCGCTGACCACGTTTGCTAACTGCCTAAAGGTTGCCCTGCAATCGGCGACGTACTTTGAAGATAAGAGCTTCGACAATAAGCGAGAACTATATAAGAGTACGCTGAAATCCATGAGTCAACTGCGCCAACAAGTACGCGCAGATGCAGAAGAAACCGTGGACTACGACGAGTATTCGGAAAATATTCGCGCCATGTTAGACAAGCACATTGCGGGGGTCTCGATTGAAGAACCCGAAGGCGCTTATCTGGTTGGTAACATGGGTAAAGATGCCAAACCAGAGCAAATGACCGATGATGAGGCTAAAAACAAAAAGGATGTCATCACAGGTCGTGTAACCAAGATGATTGAGCAAGATTTGGCAGATGATCCGTATGCCCAAGAGTATTTCTCAAACTTGTTAAAGCAAGCTATCGAGAAAACCAAGGAGATGTTTGATAGCCCAGTTAAACAGTATCTTCTATTCGCGGACTTTGAGCAGCAGGTTAAAGACCGTGATGTGGCAGGTTTACCAACGGATCGCTTTGCAGAGCTTGACCCTAAAATAAAACGCCATGTTCAAGCTTACTATGGACTGTTCTTAAAAGTGTTGGGAGAGACGTTGCCTCTGAGTGAAGAGCAATGCTTTCAGTATGCGTTAGACATTGATGGTATTGTGCGTAAAGCCGTTGCTGAGTTTTCAATTAACCCATCGGAGATTGAAAACCAAATTCGTTTAGGACTGCTGCCACTGCTGTTTAATGATGTTGGTATCGACAAAGCGCAAGCCATTATTACGGATGTTATTCAAATCACTCGCCTTGGCTTATCAGGTCACTAAGTATGACTTCTGTTAACCATAATGAAGGCAATGTCGAGGAATACAGCTTCATCTATGGTGATGAAGCTGTTACCTATGAAGTGATCCGCAAGGTATTTGCTTTAGATAAAAACGGTGAAGCTAAGAAAAAGAAAATCACCATTCGAGTGCATCCAGATTGCCGAGTGGCTGTTACTGCGCCTCAAGATGCTGAAAAATCAGCAATCCATGAGGCGGTCATGCAACGCGCTCAATGGATTTGGAATGCACTGGTCGAGTTTCGATCTCACTTAGAATATGTGCAAACCAAACACTATGTGAGTGGTGAGATGCAGTTCTATCTAGGCCGTCGCTATGTGTTAAAGGTGGTAGAAGACAGAGATGCCATTTCCAACGTGAAGATGGAACGAGGCAAGTTGTTAGTTACACTCAACCGCTTTAACGAAGATAAGCCAAAGCTAGTTAAAGCGCTGCTATCTGGTTGGTATGGCGTTCGTGCAGAGCGCATATTCCATGAACGTTTAGCTGAGCTTCTGCCACAAGCAACGTGGGTAGAGGGCATCCCATCATTTCGCATTATGCCGATGCAAAAACAATGGGGAAGCTGCTCAGCCAAAGGTACGTTGATGCTCAACCCTCACCTGATCAAAGCACCCAAAGAGTGCATTGATTACGTAATATTGCATGAGCTCTGCCATATTGCGGAATACAACCATAGTGAACGCTTCTGGCGATTGTTAACCAGCGTGATGCCGAACTGGAAAGAAGTGAAAAGTAAGCTCGATGGAATGGCGGAGTTGTATTTGAATGAGTGATTTTCATCATGGTTTTGGTCCTATGCCTGATGAATCGTTAAATAGTTTTATTTATAGAGTTCTACGGAGAAGTGGCCATAGGTGTTTTCACTCAATTCTAATGGCTGGAGGATGGGGGGATAAGCCAAGTGTACCCTTATCAGCAAAGCATGAATTTAAGTTCCTTGACCGATATCTTAAACTCGATCTATATGAGAGGACGTTTAGGCAGGAAAAGAACCAAGTTTCGATCTTTTCTAATCCAATCAGTCATGTGAATAATCTTAATAAGACATTTTCTCCAACAAAATATGTGAAATCTTGTGGGAATACTATTCAAATTAAATTCTGCCGAAAGTGTATTGATGTGCAAATAAAAGAATCTGGGTTCTCATACTTTAAATATGAGTGGCTATATGAAGATTTTTGCAAAGTCCATCAAAGTATTCTTCATGCTATTGACTCAAGAGTAAGCAGGAAGGAAATATTTGAGGTCGTACAATATATATTGTCTGGAAACTGCGTCGATAGGTTTCTTTGCAAAACATTGGATGGTTTTTATGCATATACAAGTTGGCCTCTGAGCAAATCCGAAATAAAGTTTGCGCCATGCGTTAAACCATTACTTATCAATCACTTTAAGTCAAAAAGCACTTGCTATCATAATGGTTATACAGAATTGGTGGATTATGGTTATCTAACGAATAAAGAGCGTCAGGCTACTATCAAACATAAGCGATCTGAAGAAATAAAATTTTCATTGGAAGAGTACTTGGATTTCTATTTAGAATTTGATTATGAATCAATTATTGAGTTTCTGAAAGAGCAATTAAAATTACAGTCATTCTCCTTAGCTAAAGCTAATCTTCATAAGAGAATATATAAAGTTTGGAAAGATCGAAAATCTAACTGCTCACTCTGTAAAATTAATATAAACTTTGGTGAAATGTGTCCAGTGGCTGAGCAGTCTCAAGTTTACTTCAAAAAAGCAGTTTCTATTTTAGATGTACATATACCACCAAGAAATATTTGTGAAGATAAACTATCTGAGATGATTGATAAAGTTTATTCACATCAAGAGAATATAGGTGTTAGAGATGGTGAGATTCTAGTAAGGAAAAATATTGAAAAATATGAATTACACTCTTCTTATGGAGGAGAGAAAGCATATAATGAATACGTATCAAAGGTTTTGAGAGATTTAAAGTTTTGAATATTTCCTCTTTTGATAATGTAAGCGATGTTTTTTATGTAATTACAAGTTGTAAACAACCCAAATATATAGCGTCAATTGGTCATAAGTTTAGTAGTGGACTTGTAAAGAGGTGCTGAATAATCTTGGAATATAAGATTGTATTGGTCTTGGCTATCAAGAAGAAAAGTAACTCGAATATGCTCCACGTTGCCAGTAGTAAGAATAGATCTTAGCCATCCAGCTATCGACGTATTCAGCAGCGCTCCACAATTAATGAACCAAATCCAAGCTGGCCGCTTATCGTTTTGAATAATATTTAGTAAGTGAGTTGTATACTGGTCTTCATCTAACTTTAGAAGATCAATATAGGCCGTATCTGCACCCAGTTTGTGATTAATCCGATTGTATCTGTCTTGAAAATCTTTACTACAGTTCATAGACAGTGTGTGCAATCTCATCATACCCAACTGCCAATATCCATGGACTAAGCGCTCAGTCGAGCCTACAGGCCAATTTTCAAAGTTTGGCGCGAACGGTAATGAAGTTGTTTCGTATTTCATATGTAACTACTCAATGTCTATAAGCTACCACTGTAATGACTTTTCTTTGAGAGTAGCAAAAGTAGGTGTCGGCCCTTCATAAAACAATGTATTTAGGCTAACAATCTCAATTTATTATGATATCAGTTGAACTGTGGTAGTGTGATTCGCTGGTCAATGGGGACCATGAGCAGAGCTAGCCTACATCTACAAACTTAATACGAGTAGTGTATAAACTTTATTGTTCCAAAATGGCGTTAGTGTACAAACTATATTGTTCCGATACAGTTAAAACATAGATATTATTGCAAATATAACAATACTCGGTGATATATTGCACATTATTGATGATTAAAATCCATAATGTAACTTGTATTATGAATTTGTGGGTAGAAAGTAGGTTTAATACACTGATTAGTGATTTCCTTTTTTTGGTAATATCAGAATCAATTGAATAGCTACCATGTAGCTATAATTATAAATTTTTATAATTATATAAGTACTAATTTATATTAAAAATAAAGGAAAAAATGTGAAAGCCAATAAATTAATTTTATTTGCAGTCTTATCATTGAGTATCACACATATCCAAAATGCGATTTCCGCTGAAAGTCAAATGTCATTTTCACTATCAGAAATTTGTAAAGCAGGATTATCTACCATATATGATCGTGATATAGATATAATGCAATCGACGGAAATTTCAAATAATATCAGTAGAATTAGATACATAAGAAGCCAAGATGGTAAACTCTTTTCATATCTGTGTAGAAAAGAGTCAACAAACAGACTAAGTTTCTTTGACGAAAACTTACCCAATGCTCGTTGGTATGGTGCTGATCTGTCTGAACCACAGATATTTTTCTCTACGGCAAACAATGTGCTAACTATAAGAGATGTTGTTAACGGAGAAACCTTAAAAACATATATATTTAGTAGAAATGATTTTATTGACAAGAAGGAAACATCTAAGGATGAAATGGATAAGATAAACATCTGGCTAGATGAGTACATAACCAATTCATTCAATAAAACTAATGCGTGGGATGTTAAATATATTGGTGTTACACAAACGATGTCTAGTCCGGTTAATACTTATATGCTAAATTTTGATACCACAGATAAAAAGTTACTCTCTCTTAAAAATGCAGATGTTGATGCGTTTGCTTTTGAACAAAACATATCAAGAATATCTAAATGGAAGAATAGCTTTTGTACAAAAGAGATTTCAGATTTTATGATTAAATATAGCATTGATGTGCTACACTCAAAAATATCTAATAACGGAGAATTACAATTTATCTCTACTTGCTACAAAGGTAGCTATTAAGGTTTATTGAAAGGTATTAATAACATGTGGGTGTAAATAAAATTATACCCACCACTAATATATGGTGATTTCATAGAATATTTAAATATATAATTGATATTATTCAATTCAAGTTAGTATGAGCCATTTATATTAAAATACTTAAAGAAATATCATAAAAACAAACACATATTATTAATAATAAATAGTATTGCAATTAATAATAATCTGCTAATATCGTTTTGGGTGCTTGAATCATTTTGGTTCGAGCATTGCTAAGAGCCAAAAAGACGAAAGCCCCGAATCAGGAATAATCCTTAATTCGAGGCAGTCTACAAACTTCGCAATTTGATTCTGTCTCCTTTTACTCAAGGAGTCAAGAGAAATGAGCAAATTTGCCCTGATAGGGCTGATTGCTGTGTGCATCACAGTTCTGTGCTTCTCATTGTTAATGCGTGATCGCTTATGTTCACTAAATTTCACAAGCGGAGGCATAGTGGTTCAAGCAACGCTATCTTGTGATAAGTAATGTTGCTCTTGTGGGGGGAAACCCCCACATTTTCTCTTTTACAGATTACGGTGGGTTGGTGATACAAGCACTCTTTTTTCGGTTAGCTATGGTTCACTCTTTTTACTATCAATCATACCACTTTCGTTGAATAGATAGATAAGCCAGTAAATTAAATATAATGCTGTTGTAATCATGCCTATATTGATCATCAATAATCCGAATCGAGGTGTATTATTAATATCAAACAGTAAATCATCCCTGATAAAATAGCTAGAGAGTAAAAATACAACTGATATACCAGAATAACCAAATGCCAATTTGAATAGTCTTGATTTCGATTTAGCGAAAATCATTATTAAAATTATAAAAAACAAAACATAATCATTTACTGTGAAAATAACATCTAAAATAGAGCTTAATGATGATATAGCATTATCTAAAGGAGTTTGATTACCTGTTGCTGTGTGTAGTGTTTCATTTTCCATTCTATCCCATAACCCTTATAAGTATTATATCTAACCTATTAACGCCTTTGCTTTAGCTTTTATCTCTGCCAGTTCTGATGCCTCCACTTTGCCCTTTTTAGTAACCTTACGAGCTCTCCAGTCAACACATGTAACTTGATCCGCTAATGCGTAGCTGTCTCTTTCGTTCGAGAGTTCGCATTCAAATGGATAGCCTTTGCCCTTAGTTGTACATGGTACGCATAATAAGAGCCCTACTTTATTATTGTATGCAAATGGGCTGAGGACAACTGCTGGACGATGACCGCCCTGCTCATGTCCTTCAACTGGATCAAAGTCAATCCAAATCAAATCGCCAGAATCAGGAACGTATCGAGATACCATTAAATTAATTCCTTACCTGTTCGAGCTCCGAAGTCTACTTTCTCATGAATATTCTCCGGCGTGATACCGGCTAACAAATTTTCTAATGAGTATTCTACCGCTTTAACTGGCGTAATGATGATACGACCTTCTTCTACCGCTATTTCAACCGTATCATCAACGCTAAGTGCCGCTTTTTGCATGATTGCAACAGGAAGCCGTACAGACGGGCTATTGCCCCATTTTTTTACTGTGACCTGAGCCATTTATCACCTCTACAATTCAACGTCCGAGTTTTTATAGTAGCACCCTAATTTAAATGTATCAACATTGTTGATTGTGTTAATGTGTATAAACACATAAACACATAAACACATAAACACAAGCTAGCATAAGTAAGGGTGCACATAAACACATTAGCGCATGTGTAACTAACTGATTTCACGAGTCAGGTATGTTTTTCTTATGATTTAATGTGTTTTTGCTTAAATACACATTAACACAAATACACATTGATTATTTTTTGGCTTCCTTAGATAATGAAAAAAAACACAAACAAACATATGAGGTTTTCCAGTGAAAGTAATTTCTTTTTTAAATCCGAAAGGCGGCTCTGGAAAAACAACCACCGTCATAAATGTTGCTACTGCTATGCAGAAAGCAGGTTATTCATTAGCAGTTGTAGATACAGATCCTCAAATGAGCCTATCTAACTGGTCTAAAGAAGGGAACTGTGATTATGATGTTTTCACCGCCGCCAGTGAGAAAGACGTTTATAGTATCCGTAAAGATCTAAGTGATTATGATTTTGTCATCGTAGATGGAGCTGGTTCACTTTCTGTCATTACATCAGCAGCGGTTATGGTTAGTGATCTAGTTATAATTCCAGTCTCGCCAAGCCCTCTTGATTTTTCCGCAGCCGGTAGTGTTACATCGGTCCTCGAAGCTCAAGCATACAGCCGTAAAGTAGAAGCTAGATTTCTGATTACTCGTAAAATTGACCAAACAACTATGTTGCAAGTATTAAAAGACAACCTCAAAGATACTGGCTTGCCTTCTTTCAAAACAGCTATTTCTCAACGGCAGAGCTATATCAAATCTATTCTAGATGGTAAGAGTATTTTTGAAACTAATGATGGAAATGCAAAAGGCGAGATAGAAATACTAACCAGAGAAATTTTGACTATTTTTGAGTCATAATGTGTATTAACACATTAACACATTGACACATTGACACATTGACACATTGACACGAATATATATTTACACAAATGCGCTAAAACACATAAGCGTATTTGTGTTTTGAAATTAAAAGAGATACTTTATGGCACTTAAAAAAGTAAACGAATCAGCAAATTCACAGAAAATGAAATTCGGTAAAAACAGAGACTTAGATAAAATTCTTGATAAAAGTACAAAAACCAAACGCATTAATGTAGATCTTGACGAAGATACTCAAATTCGATTCAAAGCTGCATGTGTCAAACGAAACACCACAATGAAAGAAGTAATATCAGATTATGTTCATCAGTGGCTAAAGGAAAATGAATAGGTAGTGGTTTTATAGGGATGATATTTCATCCCTTTTTATTGATCTTATGGCTTTAGCCAGTTTAAGTCGCGTTAGCGTCTTAAACATAAAACCACCTGCTTTGCGGGTGGAGTCAAAGGGTTATACCAAGAAAAACACCTTTCCGTTACGATATAGATGTTCAAGCTAATATTCGTAATCAAAATAAGGAAAGGTGTTTATGGGCATTAAAGCACAAAGCTCAGCACTTAGCTTGAACGAAGAGAAAGCAGCGTCATTTAGGCGCAGTCGGTAATAAGCCCTTATAGGGCTAGAGCAAACCACCCGCTATGCGGGTGGTTATGATTGCACTTTTATCTCAATTTCACTAGAGCGTGTTGATCTTTTCGGTATAAAAAGCAGACAGCAAATGGGGCTGTTATAATGGTTTCGCCAAAAATCAAAAAAACACCCCCAAATGCCGAGACTTATGTTAACAGATGATAGCTGGAAGTTACTATCAAAAATCATGCACCTAACCGGACGTATTTATAACAAACCAGAACATAGAATGACCCTTGAAGGTATTTTATTCCGAATAAGAACAGGCATTCCATGGCGCGATTTACCTCGTCAATTTGGTGAATGGAATACGGTATTTAGACGTTTTAACCTTTGGTCAAAGAAAGGCGTGATGATGGAAATTTTCCAATTTCTATCTCGCTTCAATGATCCTCAGTGGCTATTTATTGATGCCAGTATCGTGAAAACGCATCAAGATGGAGCCAACGTTAAAGATGCTTCAAAGCAGGCTATAGGCAAAAGTCGAGGCGGCAACTCAACTAAAATACATTTAGCGGTAGATAGCAGTGGTCTTCCGGTTCATTTTGAGTTGTCAGGTGGGCAAGCCCATGATGTGAGTTATGCAGAAACATTGGTTACCTCTTCACCGGAAGCCGAAGTTGTTATTGCAGATAAAGGCTATGACTGTGAAGCCTTACGACAGTTGATAAAAAGCCGTCGGGGTCAGCATGTCATCCCAAGAAAAGGGAATAGTAAACAAGGGAATAAAGATATTGATTGGTGCTTATATCGATATCGTCATTTAGTTGAAAATGCCTTCCTAAAAATAAAGAAATACCGAGCAGTGGCGACTCGGTATGACAAATTAGCCCGAAATTATGAAAGTGTTGTTGCTTTAGCATTTTCAATCATGTGGCTCCCAATGTGGGTCGATTGAAATATGCACTACAAAGATAAACACGCTCTAGTAGTAAATCGAAATATGTCCTTGTAGGATTTAATATTTCATAGTTTATTTTCAATACTTACAACAAAATAAAGGAGGCTAGCGCCAGCGCCTCCTTTTCTACAAATTTATGGTAGAGCGCTCTTTATTGTCTCATATATTTCGTCATTAGCGAATTGTGTCTTGAATTCAACTTTAATGGACTGACTTATCTGATTGAATAGCACCTGAGCATGTTCTATCTTACGCTTCTCTTCAAGCCGCAAGCTATCTTTTCCGTCTACATTTTTTGTTTCAATGATAAAGTTTAAATAATCACCATTTGTAGTTTTAACTACATAAGCAAAGTCAGGGGAATACGTGTATCCTCCTGCCACAGGAATCTTAATAGAATTCTTCGGTATTTTAGTAAAAACAGCTACAGAGTGTATCTCTCCATCAGTTATGTTGAGTCGTTCAAGCTCTGAGTCATAAAAGACTTCTTCAAAGAGATAAGAATCCAATGGCGGCTTTGTATTATCATGTAACACACCAAGATCACTTGATAATACCTCATTTAGAGGTTCACCATCTACGGTTGTGAATTTTGTTGGATGAATAGAGCTAGAAATTAGATTATAGCCAAGACTGAACTTGTTGAAAGAATTATTTAGTAAATACTTGCTAAAGCTGGATTTAATCTTTCTGATTGTCTGAATGTTCAGATAGTCAGTAATATTAATAGTGTCTTTTATATCACAAAATACCTTATGCAAAGTACCGTGTTTAGCAAAAATAGTTTGTGATAAGTTATCAAGAAATTCTCGGTAGCTCATTGTGTTTAGTTTAGCAAAGTTATCATCATCACTAACGATACTTTTCGACATTGCCGTATCATTATGGATGTAGATCCTATCAATGCGTGTATGCACGCCTGATTTAGTAAATCTATCTGTTTCTTCGAGCATAAATGACTTGAAAATAGATAAAAATTCATTTTCACTGCTTATTTTATACTCGATTACTGCTTTTTGATTGATCAAATCCCATAGTTCTTTCAGTTCGCTGAACTTGCCAATACGCATTTTAGTGCGTTTTTTCCCATCGGTAGCTTTTTTGATTTTGCTTGGTTTTACTCCAGTAGGGAATGCCGCTGGGTATTTACCTTTTAAGCGTGTATAGGAATCAGAATCTTTGAAGTTGTCATTATCATCAATGATTTCATCATCAAAAACTTCATTCATGAGTGCTCTGGATGAAAGCTCAGGATACTGAGATAGGATTTTATCTTTAAGTTCTTGAGTAAACTTACTTGGAACAGTTTCTTTGAAAGAGCTATCGTTGACCTCTTTGACAAGAGAATCGACAAAATCTTTTTCTGTAAAATCAACATAATAGTTGAGTGTGAAATTGCGGTCTTTCACACGGCACATGTATTCATTAACCGGAAGACGCAAACCACGCCCTACCTCTTGAAGTTTTGATGTGGTGCTGCCGCTTGAACGTAGCTTGCAAATCTGAAAGACATTTGGGTTATCCCATCCCTCACGCAACGTCCATTTAGAGAAAATGAAACGTCGAGGATTTTTTAAAGATAATAGAAGCTCTTTGTCATGAAGGATTTCGTTGATTTCCTGCTCAATTTTGTCATCTTTATCACTGTTATCTTTTGAAAAATAACCACCATGAACAGAAGATATATCCTTAACAGTTTTTTCAAGGTAGTTTCTATAAAACTCATCTTTCTCTGTTTTTAACAGTTCAGTAGCTTCTGCTAAAACGTATTCTTCGAACTTAGTTTTCAGGCTTCCAGCAATATCATTACCATCACGATAGCCTTCAATGTCATCAATGAAGAAAAGAGTAAGGGGCTTTATGCGTGGCCTTTGTGTCAGATACTCTTTTTCTAACTTAAAGTGTTCTTTGACAGCTTTACGCATCATGTTATCAGCAAGTGTCTGATCGTAAGAATAGGGGTTTATCGAGCTACCTATTTTTAGCTCAATACCATTACTCAACACGGCTGTATTCTTGTTTAAAGCATCAAGAGTTAAATCATGGATCGCGCTATGCGTCTTAGATAGTGATTCACCTTTGGCTAACTTAAACGTTTTTTTATTACTATTTTCATTCAGTTCAAATGTAGCTTCTTTTCCGTCAGATTTGACGAACTTGAGGTTGGCATTACCATCACCAATAATATCCTCAATGTATGCATCAATACCTTTAACCAGATCTTCATTGAATGCATCCACGGCTGTAAGACGATAAACTAAGTTCTTATAGCCTTCACTAAAGGTTGCTCCATAGCGGATGATATATTGAGCATTAAATTTTTTAATACTTTCCCATGTCTTTTTACCCGTAGGAAATTTATGAGGCTCATCAATGATAATGAATGGTTTTATCGCACTAAGCGCAGAAAATGGGGTATCAAACTGATTATCAAGCAAGCCAACATCATAAGTGTCATTTAAAGACTTAGAGTTAATCATTCCTGAGTTGATCACCAGAACGTGTATATATTTCTTATTGAAATTACTTGATTCAACAAAATCATGGATAGCTTGAGGCATATATGATTTTTTATTTTTACTAGAGCTTTTCTGACTCTCAACAACGTAAGTCTTTAGCTCTCGCTCGTAATCATCTCGAAAGTGTTCTTTTAAAGCATCACTTTTTAAAAAATTAACTGTTCCAGCTTTGATTGATAGCGTAGGAACAATAATTATAAATTTGTTAATGCCAAATGATTTGTTCAGGTCAAAAATTGTTTTGGTGTAGGTATAGGTTTTACCTGTCCCTGTTTCCATAGAAACATCAATTACGTTGCTTTTAGCATCGTAATTATCTTTTGAATGCTCAATGCCATTGAACTTCTGAACATTTTTTATGTTGTTGTAGTATTGTTGTTCAGTAAGGTTAAGTTCTGGATTAGCCAACAGACGGATAGCGACACTATCCGTCTGTTGGGGTGTTGCGGAAGCAAAAATATTCATGACCGCATCAACACCAGCCTTTTGATGTGGTAAGTTCTTTTCGAAAGTGAACCCTTTAGACATGATTAGTTCCTCGCCACCAAATCTAAATCAATAGATTTTTTATTGGCATAACTTTTTAGTGCTTCGTTGAGTTCCATCTGTTTCGCACTATCGAAGTTGCTGCCATAAAACACAACTTTGTTAGGGGCAAAGTCTTTGTCTGAATCTAGCTTTTGAAGTAAAGCTTTCAGGGCTTCACTGGTGAAGTTAGGCGCAATCAGATACAGACGACCATCGCACAAGTGCGCTTTGTAGCCATCGAGAACAACATCTTCAATTGGTGTTGTTAATAAGCTACCATCATATACACACCATGTAGTCAATAAGGAGTTATATTGCTCAAGTGTTAATACTGTATCATCAAAGAATGTATGGTTAGACAGCGTAAGTTCAGACTCATCTTTTGCACGGAAGTCGTCAACTGTTTCAAATATTTTGAAGCCAAGGTCTCCATTATAATTGGGATTTCCTTTTTTTAACTTTTCTCCAGCTTTGCTGATTCTTTTTTTGGTTATTTCAAAAATAGTTCTATATCCAATAGTATAAGCGTTCTTAGTTTTATTTATATCCTCATCTTTTTGTATGCATATAAAATTCCTGCATCCAGAATCTTTATTATTTAAATACACAACAGCTTCTGCCGTCGTACCTGAACCAGCAAAAAAATCAAGAACCAATGAATCCTTTTTTGTTCCAATTTTTATAAGATCAGATATGAGGGGAACTGGCTTCGGGCCTTCAAATAGCTTATCTCCTAAAAGGTTTTTAAGTTCATTTGTTGCGGTGCTAGTACTATATTCAGGTTTATACCAAATTGATTTTGGCTTTTTAGTTGGTAGATCTCCGAGAGCAGGTCTTTGTTTTTTATAAATGTTTTTTCCATCCTTTATATCTATTACTATTAAGTTATAAAACTCATCATTTATTTTTTTCTTTCCCCATGACCACGATAGTTCTTCACCTGTAGGGCTTACTGGGTAAATGATATAATCATTTTCGTGTAGAGGTTTATCATCATCAGTTACATAAACTTTGTTTTCTGAATTGATGAATACTGGAAACCAACCTTTTGGTCTGGATTTTCTAGATGCATCTTGACCAGTACGTTTTAATGTATCGGCTCTTTTAAATAGGCCATATTCATCTTCATCCCACTCTTTTTCAACTTCACTTTCATCGATATCGAATTGGCCCAAATGACAAATATCTTTGTTTTTAGCATATACATATATATATTCATGCGTATCTGAAAAGCCAAAGTTATCATGGTTTCCTTTGAGGTTCATGATTGTAGGGAGTTTCGCAACAAAGTTAGCTTGACCAAATACTTCGTCGCATAATAATCCTAACTGTTTATCTTCATTATCATCTATGGATATGAAAATAACTCCATCCTCTTTTAAAAGTTCACGAGCAATATAAAGACGGGGGTAAATGAATGTCAACCATGCACTATGACTACTTGAACCTTTGACAGTAAAATTGAGGATACGTGTGGCCTCATCAAGCTCGATACCAGCCAGTTCAGAAAGCTGTTCTGCTGTGAAATTACGCTCATCATTATATACAAATCCATCTGAACCAGTATTATATGGTGGATCAATGTAAATCATTTTAACTTTTTCAGAATAAGCATTAACCATGTGCTTTAATACTTCAAGGTTATCCCCTTTGATTAACAGATTCTGACTGTTTTTGTTCTCTTCTGATTGATTATGGTCTTTATCTTCTGTCAGCAAAGTCTTCGGTGGTAGGTTAGCCAACAGACGGGCATAGGATTTACCAAGCCAGTTTAAGCTGTATGACTCTTTAGAGAGTTCAATATCCGATGATTTGACGACCTCAAGCAGCTTCTCTTGAATGAAAGCCCCGTTTTTATCAAAACACTGTGGAAAGTTAGCCTTCAAAACAGCAAGCTGCTTGCTATTGGTAGTTTCTACTTCTGAAAAAATCGTTTCTTTTTGCATATCCATTTTAAACCTGATTATTTAGCGTTCGATTTGCTGGTATTTTTGATTGAAGCTTCACTTAAACCTATGCGTAGTAGTTCTGCCGCCGCACCATCTATGCTTTTGAAAATTCGTGCTTCATAAGGCTGTCTGGAGCTACATAAGACTGATGGCTTACCCTCCCCCTCGGAACCATTAAAAATCACCGTATATTCGCCTTTAGAGCCTTCTATTGTTGCTCTATCAAGTTGACCTGATTTGACTCTTTCCTTAGCCATCGAGCTGAGAATGAAATTTCCACCATCAAGAGCTGATATCATGGTTATAACCTCGTTATGTGATAATGAAACAATATCAAATATTGTTTCATTGATAAACATTTGCTTTTCAAACCATTCTAATGATTGATAGCTTCAAATGCTCATCCGAGGTAAATTGCGCATCTAGTAATTGAACTAGCAGCTCAAGGTAGACGGAAATGAAGTGACATTGTGCAGTAAAATTTTTAACTAGAAAGGTGTTCTATGTTGCCATACAAAACAACGGTGATAAAATGCACTATCGCCCGTTTGATATGAGACTACCATGAAAAAGAACGAATTAATTCAAGCAACAAGACCAACTCGTACTCAACTCATTCGTTCGGTTGCAACCTCTACAGCGATTGAAACGGGGCAGGAGTCTCGTCGCCTTGAAGAAGAAATGAAAGCGAAACGTGAGAAGTTTGGACATTTGAAACTGGCGATTTAGTTTTCTTTTAAGGCTTCATTAACCCAATATTTCATGGGTTCATAGTTAAGGTTTAACCCTGCGTGGATTGCTGCGATGTACTGCTCGGGGTGTTGAGTCCAACTTTCATAGTCTAACGGCTGGAAACCAGCTTGTACTGCCATTACATCGGCAAGTAAGCGCGATAAGCGCCCATTACCTTCTCTAAATGGATGTATCAGAATCAACTCCACATGTACCGTGGCAATAGCCTCTATGACTTGTTCTCGGCTCATATTGGTGCAAGGTGTGTACTTCGCTAGAAACTCTTTCTCGAATTGAGCAAGTAATTTTGCAACTCGACCCGCAGGGGCAAACATAAAGCCACCTTTGCTAATATTCACTGTACGTAATTGACCTGCCCACTCGTAAACATTTCCTAACCATTGGCGCCAGCGCTGAATAAGTGATACCGTGATTTGTTCAGTTGGGAATTGCTCTTCAAAAATAACCTGATACAACTTTTCTAACAGAACAAGCTCAGCATCATTGATATCATCAACGTTTGAAAGCCCTAGCTTATTAGCTAGCACTTCTTCATCAGAACCATCAGCAAATTTTCCTTCGCTGTTAAACACATCGTATTTATTCATATAAGCGTGTTCTTGTGGTATGGGTATGAATTTTGTACGTTATAATGCTAAAAACATCAAATAAATAATAACTACCTATAAATCAACGGATTAATTAAGTGTAGGTTAAATTATAGGTTTTGCTGAAAAATTAATAAATATCGTTATATTTCAACGCTAACACACCCATGCATCATGATTTTGATTCTAGGTTGGTCTGTTTTACCCAAATATCAAGTTTATCAGCCCAATCTTGCATCATGATTTTGCGCTCTTCAAGATAAGTTGCATGATTATATGAACGTCTAACGCTATTTGAGTCCATATGGGCTAATTGTGCTTCTATAGCATCAGGTCGATATCCTAACTCATTTAATCGTGTGCTGCCTGTTGTACGTGTCGCATGAGGGCTATATATACCACTCCAACCTCTCGTTTTAAGAAATTGCCTTAGCGAGTTAGTAGACATTGGTTTATGGCAAGAATCACGACCGGGAAATAAATGTTTGCGGTTCACGTTAAAACCTAAATTTATGGTGTATTAGTTTGATTTATAATGATTTGATTTTAAATTATTTATTTTGTACTCAGCGGTGTACTCATTTAGAACAAGGTGTCTGCGAAAATAGTACTTATAAGATTATCAAAGTAAAATTACATCAGTATAAAACACTAATTTATTGCATAGAGTATAACATAATCTGACAGGCAGTTTGGTGCCGAGAGCGGACAGTTTGAAAAATAACTGTGCTACCCAGCAACAGATACATAGTAGTTTCTGTTTTTATAAATTTTACAGCCCTGCAATGATTCTATGGTCAAAAGTAGGTTAGACACAAACCATCCAAAATGGATATGATTACTGTGTTAGCTAACACTCATGGTTATCACGGAGGGCTATTAAGTGCTTGATTATTTATCAAAGCTTCCTTTACCAGCTGAGCAAATACCTCAGGGTTTAAAGGATCTATTATTTGTTGAAGACAATTCTAACCCCCAGCGAGAAGTTACTGTAACCCATCGGTACGAAAGAAATAAATATCAAGATGATTATGATTACACTCATATGATCATGGCCGTAGTTCCCGAGGGTGATGTCGCAAATCTAAGTGTGTTACGTGAATCCTGTGAAGGTGTCGTCACATTTTCCACGCAGGACTGCACAGAGAAAGGTGGGGCTTGGGGTACAGATATATCTATCTCCGGTTATGGGTATATTGTAGCTTCTTGGGGATCAAGTCTTCACTACTCCTTTTTTTTGGCCGAAGATGTCTGGATGAAACTGGGATTGAAACCAAGGCTCATAGGGGATGATGAACAAAAAGTAATTTTTGATGAGGTTTCTTCGCCATCATATGGAGTCGCACAAGGCGATGTCTCAAGCGAATATTATTTCAAAAGCAACAAAGATGTTAAATGGACGATGAGGAATGATTACCTCAGAAAATATTTATGGATGAAAGGTTGTGTTGGAGTAAAAGTTTTCTTCTTCGAAGCCTATATCGAACGAACTAAAGAGGTACTCGAACTATTATCAGGTTCTAATCACTTTAGAATCGAACTTCCCTGGATTGAATTTAAAATAGTTGATCATACAGATAGGGTATTGCTTCAAGCATGGGGAACTGTTCAATCTGTTCAGCCAGAGCTTTGCTTTGAATTAGACGTCAACACATTAGTATGGCCCGGTCACAAGTCACCGATGACAATGTCACGAGCGACCGATTATCGTAGTGACGAATACGTATATGTTGATGATGCTTTTCTTACTAAATATGAGAAAGATAAGACATACAAAGCCATTCCATTTTTTGATGGTAATCACTATCATGCAGACCCTAGCTATGGCGGGCAATGGGCATTTAGAGACTGTGTAAGAGTCGGTAGAAACTTAGTGAAAATACCTTTTTATGAGCTTTACCGAGGAGTTCCAGAAAAGGAAATATATCATGTGTTTGATTATGCGAAAGACCAAAACCTTATTGATACTAATTCATTAGATGATGAGCATATTGTTTCTAAGACTTTTAGATTTGCTAGAGAACTAGCTGAGCTTAATGAAAACCTAGTATCTCTAGGTAGAGTTTTAGATGTTCCCCTGTCGAATTCTGATATTTTTGAATACAACAGAGATGAACTTGATGATGAAGGCATTAGAAACTATCCTGTACTGCAAAAGCTTGCTCATGTAGCCTCAATCGATATGCAAGAGCAAGATTTCCTGGCTAGATGCAAGACTATAAACGAGATCATTAATAAGATTAAAACTGGTTCATTAAAGAAATTAAGTATTGCTATGGGTGTAAAGGCTAAGGATATTGAAAGATTGCAAACGCTAAAATTACTGCAAGGAATATTAAACCTTACAAGGATTATTAATGAACAAAATGAAGAGCAATCCGCGCTAAAACATGCCAATGAACTTGCAAATTATAATTCATCCAATCATACGTTAGCAGCCCTATTTATAAATAATGACTTGAGGAACGCTGAAGCTCATGAAGCAGTCAATAAATCCATTGAACATTTAGCTAATCTTGGTTTTGATAGTGCAACTTTGGCATCAGGTTATAGCCATGCTTTAGATTTTATATTTGATCAAGTCATTGAGAGCTTGAAGAATTTTAATGCAACTTTAAATGAAGTCCTGCATTAATGTTAAAGTGCAATATAAGCTTTAGATGATCTTCTAAAGCTTTTTATTCAGTTAATACTTATTGGTGCTATTAACAAGTAATTTTTATGCCTTCTGGAACCTTTGTGCAGATAAAAGGGTCGTTATGCGGACTAATTGCCAATGTCCGCTCTTCGCTCGTAGCAGACCTCGCAGTGTGTCAGACGGTCCGCTTCGTGCCAGGAGCGGACATTGAGGCGTAACTCGTTTCTGCCCCAAAATCATTTGACACGAGATTCTTGAACGATTTCTCCTGTCATTTCTTGACTTACTTTTTCTCACAGCAGATTATGAACATAATTGAGTATTTACGACTGTACGTACAGAAATTTGCAGTTTGGAGTATTGTAAGCGCATCATAAACCCCGCATTCTAATCGTCTAGCCCGAATAATAAGATCAAACCTCCAACCCAAAGGAGATTTGAAATGGCCAAACGACGCACTAACCAAGAATGGCGAACCCTGTTCGAACACTATGAATCCAGCCAGTTATCACAACGATTATTCTGTGAACGTAACGGACTGAGCCTCTCCACTTTTTACGCTAAGCGCTGATGAATCCCCTAATGATTTTTATCAAAATCATTAAGTTAAGGTAGATACACATCTTGTCATATGATCAAATGGTTTCGTCAAAAATCAATAATCAGACAACAAAATGTGCGAACTCGATATTTTACACGACTCTCTTTACCAATTCTGCCCCGAATTACACTTAAAACGACTCAACAGCTTAACGTTGGCTTGCCACGCATTA
>NZ_JAALBT010000059.1:0-1238 GCF_011077905.1 Providencia sp. M-27
ATCCCCTGGGCGAAATGCGCCTGGTAAGCAGAGTTTTTGAAATGTAAGGCCTTTGAATAAGACAAAAGGCTGCCTCATCGCTAACTTTGCAACAGTGCCAATTTATGAGTAAAGGATTATGTCCACGATAAGCACCTGGGTCGATTCCTGGGAGGCGGCCATGAGGGTAGGGAAGCGCCGTCCCGTCAAGTCAGCGTAATGCTCTGCCAGTGTTACAACCAATTAACCAATTCTGATTAGAAAAACTCATCGAGCATCAAATGAAACTGCAATTTATTCATATCAGGATTATCAATACCATATTTTTGAAAAAGCCGTTTCTGTAATGAAGGAGAAAACTCACCGAGGCAGTTCCATAGGATGGCAAGATCCTGGTATCGGTCTGCGATTCCGACTCGTCCAACATCAATACAACCTATTAATTTCCCCTCGTCAAAAATAAGGTTATCAAGTGAGAAATCACCATGAGTGACGACTGAATCCGGTGAGAATGGCAAAAGCTTATGCATTTCTTTCCAGACTTGTTCAACAGGCCAGCCATTACGCTCGTCATCAAAATCACTCGCATCAACCAAACCGTTATTCATTCGTGATTGCGCCTGAGCGAGACGAAATACGCGATCGCTGTTAAAAGGACAATTACAAACAGGAATCGAATGCAACCGGCGCAGGAACACTGCCAGCGCATCAACAATATTTTCACCTGAATCAGGATATTCTTCTAATACCTGGAATGCTGTTTTCCCGGGGATCGCAGTGGTGAGTAACCATGCATCATCAGGAGTACGGATAAAATGCTTGATGGTCGGAAGAGGCATAAATTCCGTCAGCCAGTTTAGTCTGACCATCTCATCTGTAACATCATTGGCAACGCTACCTTTGCCATGTTTCAGAAACAACTCTGGCGCATCGGGCTTCCCATACAATCGATAGATTGTCGCACCTGATTGCCCGACATTATCGCGAGCCCATTTATACCCATATAAATCAGCATCCATGTTGGAATTTAATCGCGGCCTCGAGCAAGACGTTTCCCGTTGAATATGGCTCATAACACCCCTTGTATTACTGTTTATGTAAGCAGACAGTTTTATTGTTCATGATGATATATTTTTATCTTGTGCAATGTAACATCAGAGGGCACTGTTGCAAATAGTCGGTGGTGATAAACTTATCATCCCCTTTTGCTGATGGAGCTGCACATGAACCCATTCAAAGGCCGGCATTTTCAGCGTGAC
>NZ_JAALBT010000060.1:0-1187 GCF_011077905.1 Providencia sp. M-27
TGTCTAAAGAAAAATTTGAACGTTCAAAACCGCACGTTAACGTTGGTACTATCGGCCACGTTGACCACGGTAAAACTACTCTGACAGCAGCTATCACTACTGTTCTGGCTAAAACTTACGGCGGTTCTGCTCGTGCATTCGACCAAATCGATAACGCACCAGAAGAAAAAGCGCGTGGTATCACCATCTCTACTTCACACGTAGAATACGATACTCCAACTCGCCACTACGCACACGTAGACTGCCCAGGACACGCCGACTATGTTAAAAACATGATCACTGGTGCTGCTCAGATGGACGGTGCAATCCTGGTTGTTGCTGCGACTGATGGCCCAATGCCACAAACTCGTGAGCACATCCTGTTAGGTCGCCAAGTAGGTGTTCCTTACATCATCGTTTTCCTGAACAAATGTGACATGGTAGACGACGAAGAACTGTTAGAATTAGTTGAAATGGAAGTTCGTGAACTTCTGTCTCAATACGATTTCCCAGGCGACGACACTCCAGTTGTCCGTGGTTCAGCTCTGAAAGCGCTGGAAGGCAACCCAGAGTGGGAAGCGAAAATTGTTGAATTAGCAGGTCACTTGGATTCTTACATCCCAGAACCAGAGCGTGCAATTGACAAACCATTCCTGCTGCCAATCGAAGACGTATTCTCAATCTCTGGTCGTGGTACAGTAGTAACAGGCCGTGTTGAGCGTGGTATCATCAAAGTTGGTGAAGAAGTTGAAATCGTTGGTATCCAAGACACGGTTAAAACAACTTGTACTGGCGTTGAAATGTTCCGTAAACTGCTGGACGAAGGTCGTGCGGGTGAGAACGTTGGTGTTCTGCTGCGTGGTACTAAACGTGAAGAAATTCAACGTGGTCAAGTACTGGCAAAACCAGGTTCAATCAAGCCACACACTAAATTCGAATCAGAAGTCTATATTCTGAGCAAAGATGAAGGTGGTCGTCACACTCCATTCTTCAAAGGTTACCGTCCACAGTTCTACTTCCGTACAACTGACGTAACAGGTACTATCGAACTGCCAGAAGGCGTAGAGATGGTAATGCCAGGTGATAACATCAACATGATCGTTACCCTGATCCACCCAATCGCGATGGACGACGGTTTACGTTTCGCAATCCGTGAAGGTGGCCGTACTGTAGGTGCGGGTGTTGTTGCAAAAATTATTGCATAATAC
>NZ_JAALBT010000061.1:0-1077 GCF_011077905.1 Providencia sp. M-27
TCGGGCTTTCCACCTTGACGCGGTGGGTAAAGCAATTACGGGACGAACGGGCAGGCAAAACACCGAAAGCATCCCCTATCACGCCGGAACAAATTGAGATACGTGAGCTGAAGAAAAAAATTCAACGTATTGAAATGGAAAACGAAATATTAAAAAAGGCTACCGCGCTCTTGATGTCAGACTCCCTGAACAGGTCTCGGTGATCGGGAAACTCAGAGCGCATTATCCTGTGGCCACTCTTTGCTGCGTGTTCGGAGTTCACCGCAGCAGCTATAGATACCGGGAAAACCGGCCTGACAATCCGGACGGCAGGAGAGCCGTATTACGTAGTCAGGTTCAGGAGCTGCACGGCCTCAGTCATGGCTCAGCAGGTGCAAGAAGTATCGCTGTAATGGCAACACACAGGGGCTTCCGGATGGGACGATGGCTTGCCGGACGGCTAATGAAGGAGATGGGGCTGGTGAGCTGTCAGCAGCCTGTTCACCGGTATAAACGTGGCGGTCATGAACACATTGCTATCCCGAACCACCTTGAGCGACAGTTCGCAGTGACAGAGCCCAATCAGGTATGGTGCGGCGACGTAACGTATATCTGGACCGGTAAACGCTGGGCATACCTGGCCGTTGTACTCGACCTGTTCGCAAGGAAACCCGTGGGCTGGGCAATGTCATTTTCTCCGGACAGCAAACTGACAACCAAAGCGCTGAAAATGGCATGGGAAATACGAAATAAGCCATCCGGGCTCATGTTCCACAGTGATCAGGGTAGCCACTATACAAGCAGGCAGTTCCGACAGTTACTGTGGCGATACCGGATAAAACAAAGTATGAGTAGGCGTGGTAACTGCTGGGATAACAGCCCGATGGAGCGCTTCTTCAGAAGTCTGAAAAATGAGTGGGTGCCGGTGACCGGCTACATCAGCTTCAGTGAAGCAGCCCATGCAATAACGGATTATATCGTCGGGTATTACAGCGAAGTCAGGCCGCATGAATATAACGGTGGATTACCACCAAACGAATCAGAAAACCAATACCGGAAAAACTCTAAAACCGTGGCCAATTTTAGTTGACCACTACA
>NZ_JAALBT010000062.1:0-1042 GCF_011077905.1 Providencia sp. M-27
TCTCGAAGATGAGTAACCAGTACTGAAAGGTTAGGTGCTAATATAGTACCTAACCTTTATTTTCAATGTGTTATGTGAATATTCGCGTGCTGATGGTAATTCAAGGGGCACCAATGGCACATGTACATTTCATGTATATTTCATGTAATTCTCGTGGTTATTATATTTGGCAAAAGTCATATGTAGGAAAGCTAATTCGATTTGACTTGAGAACTAGAGATCTACAAATCGCTCATAAACGTTCAAAAATTCTACTTAGTACTTTTCATCGATTAAAAAAAGAATGCACTGATTTTGATGAGATCAGAGCACATTTAATTAATGAACGAGATATGTTCATCGAAGAAGGGATTCATTTAGAGGCAAACTACATTTATTGGATTAATAGCGGGAATTTACCTAGTAGACAGCAGAATGATAGCCGCTTTCAAGCTAAAGGGCATAAAATTAGCCAAGTTGCTGATGAGTGGTACAACGAAATGAAATCTGAATGGAGGCCATTAACATTTAAAGGTAACAAGGCTGCGATTGATTATTTAATTAGCCTATATGGTGATAAAGATATTCAATCATTTAACAAACCAAAGGTAGCTAGTTTTAAAAAGGCTTTAAAGAATAAGTATAAGTCTGAATTCTCTAGCCAATCCATGTTTAAGAAAGTATCAGCTCTTTTTAGCTTTGCCGCTGATAAAAGGGATTATATTACTAAAAATCCTTTTAGTAATATGGGATATAAGAAGATTAAAAAAATTAACCCTAGAATCTCAGTATCCACTGAATCACACAAAAAAGTACTTGAACTTATAGAGCACAAATCTCATCTGTGGTGGCTTATACAGGTACTATATTACACAGGTATGAGAGTGACCGAATGTATACAGCTAACAGAGCAGGATTATGTATACATTGCGGATAAAGGACAAAAGATAGCTTGTATAAGTGTTAATGATAGGGATGGTAAGAGGATTAAAAATTCAAGTAGTATAAGAACTATACCAATTCATAAAAATTTACTTCAAAGCGGAATTATGGATGAGAAGCC
>NZ_JAALBT010000063.1:0-875 GCF_011077905.1 Providencia sp. M-27
CAACACCCAGAACGTTCCGCCATTTTCCATCTAATCGATTAACCACGTCCTTATTTACGCCTTCGTATTATCTGATTCATTATAAAAGCATCATCAGACTAACCCATTAATTAACTTACATTTATTTTTATATCTATATTATTTTAGTGAATCAATCATCAGAATGCGTCACTAAAAATGATACTCAATATACCTATCATTTCGAGAAAGCTCTGCACCGCAAGGTGTAGGGCTTTTTTGTTTATTACTGTCTATCAATATCGACTGAATTGGAGTTCTATTATGTTTACCTTACAAGAGCAAGAATCAACGGTTATCAAAACCAACCTCGTCAATTCCCGTGGTCGTAGTACCTTCTGGCGTTTTTACTTTGGTACTGTGCCAGACTGGCAACGTATTGAAGGCGATATCTTTAACATGATGGATAAATGCTGTGAGGTCTATCAAGGTGCTTTCTGGGAGTTCAGTATGCTGTCTAATGGCGGCGCATTTATCTGGCCTGATATGCTCGAAACCTCCCTGCAAATGTTTAACCCGCATAACGGAAATGAAGCTGAGTTAAGCCCGGAGGCAGCTGGTATTGCTGTCTGTTTACTGGTGTATAGCATCTGGTCATTTAAAACCGAAAGCCCTGTGCTGGTGGAATATTTTTACCTGTTGCGTGATTACGCTATACAGCATCCGGAGCAAGCTCAAATCTTTCGCCTTATAGACTGAATTATCAGTCACGGTTTTATCTTTCCCCCACCAGCAATCTTTAATTTAATCCATTTATCGAATGATTTATCAGTTTAATTATTGAGGAGAACCCCTATGTCTCGTTTAGCTTCCCGTTTTGGCAATGCTTGCTCTATTCGTCGTGACCGCCCGCTAAC
>NZ_JAALBT010000064.1:0-869 GCF_011077905.1 Providencia sp. M-27
ACGTTAAATGCAGCCCGTGATATTGACTTGCAGTCGGCTAACCTTCAGTCCAAAGACAAAATTATTGCACTTTCTGGCCGTGATCTTAAATTAACCGCTACCGCTTACTCTGCCATTCCCAACCCCAACGAAGATAACCAAGATGTACGTTATGTGACCTCGACACTTTCCGGTGACAAAGGCATCACACTGGCCTCCAATGGTGCCTTAACCGCACAAGGCAGCACAATCAAATCCCTAGATGACATCACACTCTCAAGCGGGGGAAATGTACGCTTAGAGTCGGTCAAAACGAACTATCGTAAGCAGTCAGGGAAAAAATTTGAAGAGTTATATCGCCAAATTGGCACTGAAATTAACAGTGGTAAAACCCTGACCATTTTGTCTGAGGGGAGCATTCTGTTCCAAGCGTCTCGTCTCGTTGCCAAAGGTGCGATGGATATTGCCGCAAAAGGTGGCTATCTCTATGCCCAAGCCATGGAAGAAAGCAGTTATTTTGAAGAGTATAAAAAGAAATGCAATAGATGGACGCTTTGTATTACGAAAAAGGAAGTGAGAAAAACACGCAGTGATAAGACCAATAAAGTCACTGAGTTTACTGCTGGTGGCGATATTAATCTGTATGCCAAGGATGATGTCACATTAGAAGCGACCAAAATTAATGCGGGCAAGAATGCCAAAATCACCAGCCAAACGGGTAAGGTGAATTTTAAAGCGGTCAAAAATTCGCAATTTGAACAGGTGATTACAAATTCTAATGGTTTTTATATCACCCAACGTAATAAAGGCTATACCTCAGATAAATGGGTTTTACCTGCATTGCATATTGGTGGAAAACTAACAGTTGATGCGAATAAAGGGATCACTGC
>NZ_JAALBT010000065.1:0-834 GCF_011077905.1 Providencia sp. M-27
TCTTCGAGTACTATCAGTACTGGATCCTAATCCAAAAAAATTAGTTATTACAATGAATTATAATTCATACTCACATGCTAATGAGTTTAGTTTTACATGAATATTACATGATTATATCAGGCTCCAGTACTGATATGGTAGCGTTATGATAAGTACAAAACTGAAGCTCAATGTGTTCTCGCGACAAAGTTACTTGCCTTTAGTACTCGAATTGTTTTGGGTCAGGATGGATTTTATCTATCGAAAGTTTCTAAGGAATCTGTTGCTCATGTAAAAAATGAAGGGCTTTTTATATCATTGAAGTAAAAGTTCAGTACTGATTTGCGGTTATTGGTATGCATACACCTTAGCTAAGCTATCAATGATATTTGTTGATTACTGTACTTGCCATTTTATTTTTATAAAAAAGTGTCCAATGGGTCAGCAGAGGTATTAAGAGATACATTATTACCATTGGACATTTTTTACTGATTCACGACCACCAATCAGGGCTATTGAGCATTAAATCAATATCACTATTGAGTTTATCAATTAGCTCTATTAGTACTGAATCCTAAACCAATAAAAACTCATCATTATTGTTAATTAGATTTCATATCCATATGATAATTAATTATGTTATACATGAAGGAATCAGTACTGATAGAGTAGCGTTATGATAAGTACAAAACTGAAGTTCATTGCATTTTCATGACAAAGTTACCTGCCTTTAGTACTCGAATTATTGTCAGTCAGGGGAGTAAACTGTTTTTATGAATACTTAAAGTAATACCTTACTGAAGTAAAAAATGATGAGGTTTTTATATCATTGAAGTAAAAGTTCAGTACTTTATA
>NZ_JAALBT010000066.1:0-787 GCF_011077905.1 Providencia sp. M-27
CCATCTCGAACCGACGTTGCTGGCCGTACATTTGTACGGCTCCGCAGTGGATGGCGGCCTGAAGCCACACAGTGATATTGATTTGCTGGTTACGGTGACCGTAAGGCTTGATGAAACAACGCGGCGAGCTTTGATCAACGACCTTTTGGAAACTTCGGCTTCCCCTGGAGAGAGCGAGATTCTCCGCGCTGTAGAAGTCACCATTGTTGTGCACGACGACATCATTCCGTGGCGTTATCCAGCTAAGCGCGAACTGCAATTTGGAGAATGGCAGCGCAATGACATTCTTGCAGGTATCTTCGAGCCAGCCACGATCGACATTGATCTGGCTATCTTGCTGACAAAAGCAAGAGAACATAGCGTTGCCTTGGTAGGTCCAGCGGCGGAGGAACTCTTTGATCCGGTTCCTGAACAGGATCTATTTGAGGCGCTAAATGAAACCTTAACGCTATGGAACTCGCCGCCCGACTGGGCTGGCGATGAGCGAAATGTAGTGCTTACGTTGTCCCGCATTTGGTACAGCGCAGTAACCGGCAAAATCGCGCCGAAGGATGTCGCTGCCGACTGGGCAATGGAGCGCCTGCCGGCCCAGTATCAGCCCGTCATACTTGAAGCTAGGCAGGCTTATCTTGGACAAGAAGAAGATCGCTTGGCCTCGCGCGCAGATCAGTTGGAAGAATTTGTTCACTACGTGAAAGGCGAGATCACCAAGGTAGTCGGCAAATAATGTCTAACAATTCGTTCAAGCCGACGCCGCTTCGCGGCGCGGCTTAACTCAAGCGTTAGA
>NZ_JAALBT010000067.1:0-754 GCF_011077905.1 Providencia sp. M-27
GTCACGCTGAAAATGCCGGCCTTTGAATGGGTTCATGTGCAGCTCCATCAGCAAAAGGGGATGATAAGTTTATCACCACCGACTATTTGCAACAGTGCCAGTAATAATATAAAGAATAAGAAGAAGAATTATAGGGAAGTAGAAGAGCTATTAGCTTTTCATTACCAAGAAATAGAAGGGGAAGAATTTTATAAATATATATTTCCTAATAATCAAGATGAAGGAGAAATGTCGGGAGATTATTCTAAACCTAATGCTATTTATTTATATAAGGATCCTAAAGATGAAGGCACAGAAAGGAAGTTAAGAAGAAGAATAATGCTTAATGATACCTGGGAAGAAGACTATAGAGATTTTGTAGAGGATAATCCTATGACTTTATGTTCAGGTTTAGCTTATAGAGGTCGTATAAATCGCTTAGAGTATTCTCAACAGATGAATGCTTTGGTGTTTGACCTTGATGCAGTAGGTAAAAATGAGTTAATTAATTTCTTTTCAAGAATAGGAAAAAAGCCAGGGCTAAGAACGCTTCCTCAGCCGACTTTTATTGTAATGAGTGGTACAGGTCTCCATATTTACTATGTATTTAAAGAACCTATTGCTTTATATCCAAATATTAAGCTTCAAATGAAGCAGTTAAAGTATGATTTAACCTGGCACTGTTGCAAAGTTAGCGATGAGGCAGCCTTTTGTCTTATTCAAAGGCCTTACATTTCAAAAACTCTGCTTACCAGGCGCATTTCGCCCAGGGGAT
>NZ_JAALBT010000068.1:0-713 GCF_011077905.1 Providencia sp. M-27
AATAAATATCCTCCGGCATAGCCGGAGGTTTTTAATATGCGCCTATAAGGCTTTGTTACCAGCCGCGCCCTAACAGGCGCATAACGGCTCTGACATTTGCATCTATGGATTACTTACGGCCCGTAAACGGGCTGCCCGGATAGGGGAGCGACAATTGCTCTCCCAATTTATCCTGTTCTAACTGATGTTTTATATATTCTTGTATTCGTTTCGTATTCTTTCCTACCGTATCAACATAGTACCCTCTGCACCAAAACTCTCTATTTCGATATTTAAACTTTAAATCCCCAAATTGCTCATAAAGCATTAGACTGCTTTTTCCTTTTAAATACCCCATAAAGCTCGAAACACTCATCTTGGGTGGGATTTCTAGAAGCATGTGTATGTGGTCAACACAACATTCTGCCTCCACTATCCTGACATTTTTCCACTCACACAATTTCCTTAAAATACTACCTATCGCCCTACGTTTTTCACCGTAGAAAACTTGCCTTCTATACTTTGGGGCAAAAACAATGTGATATTTACAATTCCATCGTGTATGCGCTAAGCTCTTTTCGTCCCCCATTGGGACCCCCTTTTGATTTTTTGTTTGACTCTTGCAGTTGCCAGACCGCAAGGTGTTTTAACAAATCAAAAGGGGTTTTAATATCTTATTCAAAGCTGAAAGCTTTACGGAACCCCCAGCCTAGCTGGGGGTTTTCTATACACAA